>CAYGMF010000052.1:7319-10957 GCA_964351075.1 uncultured bacterium | reverse complement strand
TATCTGATTAGCGCCAAAAGTAATAGTTTGCAAAAAAATAAGAGCTAGTAAAACCACAAGCACTTTGAGCTAAAGTACTTAAATCCCTTTCAGACTGTGAGATCTCTTGGTTTTTCATCTTATTTACCTGTTTGATAGCTTAATTGTATCAAGACAACCTTTTTAAATCAAGGAATTCTTTGAAAAGACTTCTTTATACAGTCTTTACAAAGATTTATGATAATCCTCTTCAATTGATATTAAAAACTAACAAAATAAGGATTTTATCATGGTTGCAGTAACAGGTACAATAGACATTAAAACTGAACCTTTAATAACAAACGAGGTGGAACCTGCAGGTTTAGAGGCGAATAAAAGCCAAGAAACCACAATAGTTCAACGAACTCTTAATTTTGGAAGTGATCTAGTAAGCGGTGTATGGAATACAAGCAAAAACACATTAAGAGGTGCTGCTATTTGGACTGGAGCTCTAGGTGTCGCAACAGGAGGAACCTCTCTACAAATTCTTTACTATTCCGTGTTTAACCCAGAGATATTTGAACCCAAAGGGGATCAGATATTACAGAAACAACAAGAACTTTATGAAGGGGCAAAAAAATTGGAACGCCTTTTTCCTCTACAAGACCTATATTCTTGGTGGTATTTTAATCCTGAAAAGATCCTGGCGGCTTCTTGTCCAAAACAAGAATATTATGAGCAAATTAGTTTACTTACAGGTTTCAAAATGACTCCACTTATAGAAACCATCAGCGTAATAGGGGGCATGGTAATTGCCATTCCTATAAACGAAGAATTGATTTTTCGGGGTGCTCTTCAAGACTTATTACTTAAAAGATTAGTAAAAAAAGTTGTTGTAAACATTGCTCCACAGCATGCAGATAAGGTAGATAGTAATATCTATACGGGGATTCGTATTCTACTTACAAGTGCTGCTTTTTCTTACAGCCATACCTCGAACGCAGCTTTCATGACTGACTCATATGTAGCTAAGCAGGTATTTCAGACCTTCTTTTTGGGTCTCGGTTGGGGAGCTCTTAAGGAAAAATATGGCATAGCCTCCTCCACTGGAGCACATATGATCCATAACCTTGTTGCAACGCTACCAGGGATGACTAAGTGCTAACATTATTTGATTAAAAATAGGGCCTGAAAAACTTATTTCCCAATACAGAACTTAGAAAAGATACTAGAGAGGATATTCTCTGTGATATCCATTCCAATGATGGAGCTGAGCGATCTCAAACAGCTTTTAAGATCAAAGGTCATCCACTCAGGGGAACTCTCTTTTTGAAGCTCATGAATGACTTTTTCTAGAAGCTTGTTTGCTTCTTCTAAGGCATCTTTATGTCTGATCTCCGTGAGATAGATTTCGCTTGTTAGATTAATCTCCCCCATTAAAAGCTTTGGAATAGAGCTATAGAGACGATCCAGTCCATCGCCTTTTTGAGCTGAAATCTGGAGAGTCTCTTTAAATGGCAACTCTTCTTGTTTAGCTTGCTTTAAGTCTGATTTATTCCAAAGGACAAGTACTTTTTGATCTTTAAGTTTTGTAATTAGATCTTTGTCTTCTTGAGTAAGTGGGGCACTTGAATCTAAAACAAGTAAAATGAGATCTGCTTCTTCAATAGATTTTGAGGCTCTTTCAATTCCCATTTTTTCAACGAGTTCATCTGTTTGACGAATGCCTGCTGTGTCAATCAATCGATAAGTAATTCCATCTATCAAAAGAGCTTCTTCTATTGTATCTCGCGTGGTTCCTGCAATAGGGGTGACGAGCGCCCGTTCTTTTTTTAGAAGCGCATTCATAAGAGAGGACTTTCCAACGTTAGGTTTTCCAATCAAGCAGATTGTAAAACCCTCGTGTAAAATACGTCCATTGTCATAGCTTTTAATAAGCGCTTTCATTTCACTTTGTACAGACTGAAGCCCCTCTACAAGTTCTTGAAAGCTCATATACTCAATCCCCTCTTCAGGGAAGTCTACCCAAGCTTCCAAAACAGCCGCACTTTCAATTAAATCTTTTTGAAGGGTTTTTATCTTTTTAGAAAGAGAACCCTCTAACTGCTCTGTTGCAGACTTTAAAGCGTAGTCATTTTTTGCTGAAATAAGAGTTTGTACAGCTTCTGCTTGCGAGAGATCCATTTTACCATTTAAAAAAGCGCGCTCAGTAAATTCTCCTGGTTTCGCAATTTGAGCGCCTAAATCTAAAACTCTTTGCAATATTTTTTTTGAAAGAAAGTGCCCCCCGTGACAATGAATTTCAACAACCTCTTCTCCAGTGTATGAATGGGGCGCTCTCATCACAACAAGCATCCCTTGATCTAAAACGGTTTGATCTGCATTTAAAATCGATCCGAAATATAGTTTATTAGATTCGAATTCTAAAATATTTTTTGAAAAAATTGGGTTTGCAAATGCCACAGCCTCACTTCCTGAGAGGCGAATTATAGCAACACCTCCATCTCCAGGAGGAGTCGCAATTGCTGCTATGGTGGACTGTTTTGAGTTCATATCTCTTAGGAAACCGTTGACTAAAAAGAATTTTATAAATAACCTTTATGCCTTATAATAATAACCCTTAACTTTAATAAACTCTAGTGAAATCATTTATTCTCCTCTCGCTTGTTCTTTGCTCTTTTTCTCTAAAAGCGGCTCCACAATTAGAACTCCCCCTTGTTCAAGATGAACTAAGTATTATGGATCGCTTGATTGAGCGAACTCAAAAAAATATTGAGGAGCAAAAAGCCATCCGAGATAAGATTGGGGACTATAAACAGTTTCGTTCAGCTTTCATGCTAAACAATGAGGATAAACAAATGGCTTGTGAACTCATCGCTTCTGCGCAAGAGATCTTATCTCGTATTGACCAAGCACATTTAACTTCTTACTTTGGAGACGAGTTTTTAGAGGAGCTTGAATTCTTCTCAAAAATTGCCCACAAAAAAACCAGGGTTACGGCACCTTAATGGATCCCATTTACTACATAGAGAGAGAGACTCTCGAAAAAAAAGAGGAAAAAGTGTACGGCTTTTTCTTCGTGCACTTGCTTTACGGGAACTATCCTTTCAGTAGCTTCTTTGGTTGTCTTTTACAAGCGATTGCAAAGCTTCCATTTATCTCTTATCTGTATGGCCAGATTCAAAGACACTCTATCACTCGAAAAAAAATAAAACCTTTTATTGAGAAGTATCAAATTAATATGGATGAAGCTGAAAAAAAGGTGGACCAGTTTACCTCTTTCAATGACTTTTTCATTCGTAAGCTAAAAAAAACAGCTCGCCTGGTTCCCACAGATACAGAAACGGCGATCATTCCAGCTGATGGACGCTACCTCTTTGTTCCAAATATTTCACAGCAAGATGGCTTCTATGTAAAAGGCAAACAGTTTTCATTGAAGAACTTTTTGAAAGATCCTCAGCTTGCTAAGAGGTACGAAAACGGCTTGATGATTATTGCAAGGCTCTGCCCTACTGACTACCACCGTTTTCACTTTCCATGCGCCTGTATTCCTGAAAAGCCCAAGCTCATAAATGGCCCCTTAAACTCTGTAAATTTAGTTTCTCTCAAACAAAACATACATGTATTTTCTGAGAATAAACGGATGATGACTAGCCTGAATACTGAAAGCTTTGGACAAG
>CAYGMF010000052.1:0-7219 GCA_964351075.1 uncultured bacterium | reverse complement strand
TTTTCTGAGAATAAACGGATGATGACTAGCCTGAATACTGAAAGCTTTGGACAAGTTCTTTATGCAGAAGTAGGAGCTGTTTGTGTCGGAGCAATAGAGCAAACGTTTAAGCCTCATAAGCGACAAGGTAAAGGGGCCGAAAAGGGATACTTTGCTTTTGGAGGCTCTTCTCTCATTCTTCTTTTTGAAGAGAATAGGCTAAAGCTTGAAGAGGACCTTTTAAAATCCCCAAAGCATATGGAAATTCGCTGCCAGTTTGGTCAAAAACTGGGTACAACTCTTTAAGACTCTCTCTACTTCAAGTTTAAGGATTTGGGTTAGCAACTGCCGGTTGGGGCGCTGTTGCCTGAGCTCCTTGTATAGGCGCTGCAGAATCCTTTTTCTCTCCTACGCAAAGACGAGCAATTACTGCTCCTAAAACGATACTCGGAAGAATTAGCATAGGACTCTCTACAACTAAACTTACGTAACCTATTGCTATTGCACAAATGAAACGAGCACTAAATAAAACTGCTTGTTGAATAAGAGAAGTATTATTCCAAGCTAAGTTAAGAGCCATAGAGGAGGTGCTCACGCCGCCCCTAATCAGAGAACCTGTCCATCCACCATCTAAAGCTCCTGTCCCATAAACGCCGACGAAAAAGGCTGCAGTTGCTAGGTTCTTTACTCTATTTGCTGTTTCCTCTCCTAGTTGATCTACACTATTAGCGCCTAGCTGAGTAACACTTTTCAATAGCTGTATTCCCACTGAGAGCAGTAAAGCTTCTGATAGCCCTAGGTTCATGATCCAAGTATCTACTGCTAGAGTTGAAAGGGCTAATAGAGCTATGCCACTTACACGCTCTATTAAGAAGTGAGCTGCGAAATGAGGTAGACTTGCCGCATCAACTATATTGTTGTTCTCTTCTCCAATAAGCTCATCTGCCTTTCTTGATCCTATGGTAGAAGGAATATGACCGAGCACACGCCCTACTTTTCCACCAGCCTCTAAACCTACAGTCCCCCATTCTAAAGCCTTTCGGTAGCTTCCTGCAATAGGTCTAAAAACCATTCCTTTCATTCTAAGGCTGGAGCTTAGTAAAACTTTCCCTACATTCTTAGCATAAGAGCTGAGCAAATAATGGCTAAGACCACATATAGCTAAAGCCCAAATAGCAGCGCCTTGCGAATTTAAAGCATGATCGATACCAATTCCTACAGCGACTCCAACAAGAGCTGTTGTAAACAGTCCCACCATTTCACCACTACTTTCTATCGCCTTCACCGTTTTAGAATCTAGTTTAGCGTAATTGGAAGCCAAGTGAGTTCCAAATCCAACACAAGCACCTGTAATCCCAGCAATGGACATTCCAGCTATCTGCCCTGCTGTTTCGGTCATTGAAACGATCCAAGAATCTTCTCCCTGAGGAGGGGCTCCTGCTTGATTAACGTAATCTCGAACTTGTTGTCCACGCGCTTGTAGAGCTTCGGCAGCTCCCATTATATTTGCTAGCATTGGCATAAACTGCACCTTTTTAAAATTATTTCTTTAACCTGTTAAGGTTTATTGTTTTTTTATTTAGTATCCTAATTAAATTATATACTTTTTTTATTAAAAATTCAACAATTAATTAATTATTATCTTTATTTTTAAATAAAAAACGGTTAAAATAATAGGTAGAGATGCTGATATTAAAGTAATAATTTTAAAAAGGGATAAAATATGAGTAGCATGATTAGATCACTAATGGGATTTTCAACAGAAGTTCAAGCTCCTGAAGAAACCGCCCAAACAGGCTTTTTGCAAGGAACTGTACAAACAGCATTAGCAAGTGGTGTAGTCTATGTCCTTGCTATGCAGATTCTAACGAATCTTCAAGACAAAGCAGCTTTTGAGGGGCGATTTAACCTAAGCATGCTCTATCTAAGCTGCGTAGCTCTCTCCTACGCCTCAAGCTATATCATTTACAGTGAAGATCCTGAAGCAAGCAATATCTTATCTTCAGGCCTAGCAGCTATAGGGGGCTTCTTTGCTACGCTGCGATGCGCTCATACGTTTGTAAAGGGTGGAGAGAAGCAATTTGACTCTATTTTAGACAGATCTTTGGAGATTTTGGCTGTTCTAGGCTCCGCTTTTGTAGGTGTCCGCATTGGAATTGCAGTCGGAATTACCCCGAGTGATGTCATGAGTTTTACAGCTTCAGCCATCTCTTTTGGAGCAAGATTTGCATATAGATGTGTTTTTTAGGAAAGATCCTCATAATTGCAATTAACACTTGATTTAAGTTATACTATTTTTTAAGGTAACGTCCTTTTTTACACCTAAAAGTTATGTTTAAACTATTAAAAAAAATAATTGGCACAGCCCAAGACCGTCAAATAGCTAAATTCAACAAGATTGTAGCTGAAATAAATGTCTTCGATGAGCGTTTTCAATCTTTGGATGATGAAGCTTTGCGCGCAAAAACTCTCGAATTCAAAGAACGCTACCGTCAAGGCGAAACCTTAGACCAATTACTTCCCGAGGCTTTTGCTGTCATCAAAAATGTCTGCAGGCGTCTTGTGGGTACTGAAATTCATGTTTCAGGATATGATCAAAAATGGGATATGGTTCCCTATGATGTGCAGCTTTTAGGAGCTATTGCCCTTCATAATGGCTGCATCTCCCAGATGGAAACTGGTGAAGGTAAAACCCTCACAGCAATGCTCCCCCTTTACCTTAATGCTCTAACAGAAAAACCGGTTCATCTCGTCACTCCTAACGACTATTTAGCAAAACGTGATGCTCAATGGGTAGGAAGCATTTTAAGATGGCTCGGCCTTACCTGTAGTTCTCTCACCAATGAAACTCCCTCGCATGAGCGCGCGCAAGTTTATCAAAGTGATGTGGTCTACGGAACAGCATCAGAATTTGGGTTTGACTACTTAAGAGATAACTCCATGTCGATGCACAAAGATGAGCAAGTGCAGCGTGGCCACTACTTCGCTGTTGTCGACGAAGTAGATTCTATTCTAATTGATGAAGCGCGAACTCCCCTCATTATTTCAGGTCCGGTTTCAAAAAGCCGTCAAATGTATCATGAGCTCAAAGATAGTGTAGCTCAAATTATCCGTATGCAACGGGAGCTCACGCAAAAATTAGCTTCTGAAGGTAAACGGGAACTTGAAAAGAGTGGCTATCAGCTGCGTTCTGATCAGAATCAAACAAAACGGACAAAAGAACAAGAAGCTCACATTCAAAACGCGATGAAAAAGTTGTGGATTGTGAGTAAAGGGAACCCTCGTAATAAAGTTTTAAAACGTATTTTAGAAGATCCTGAATTACGTACAAAACTAGATGAACTCGATCTCTTTTATTATGGAGAACAGAGCGCAAAAGCAAAAAGCGAAGTGCTCTCTGAACTCTTCACCATTGTGGATGAAAAAGCAAGTGAGTATGAATTGACTGACCTTGGTATTTCAGCTTGGTCAAAAACAGCTCATGAGGGATCTCCCGATGACTTTTTAATGCTTGATCTCGGTCCTCTTTATGCTGAAATAGAAAATCATCCTGATCTCTCTAATGAAGAGAAGATGGAGCGAAAAATGGCCCTTCAAGAAGAGGATGCCAAGAGAAAAGAGCGTGCCCATAACTTAAGGCAGCTTTTAAGAGCTCACCTTCTTATGGAAAAGGATGTCGACTACATTATTCAAGACAATGCCATTGTTATTATTGATGAGAACACAGGACGCCCACAGCCTGGACGACGTTTCTCAGATGGTCTTCATCAAGCAATAGAAGCAAAAGAACATGTTGAAATCCAAAAAGAAACTCAGACCTATGCAACGGTCACTCTTCAAAATTACTTCCGTCTGTATGATAAGCTTGCTGGTATGACAGGAACTGCGATGACAGAGGCTGGGGAATTCAAAGAAATTTACAAGATCGAAGTTTTAGAAATTCCAACACATGTCCCTTGTATACGCAAAGATACTCATGATGAAATCTACATGACTGAGCGTGAGAAATACAATGCTCTATTGAAAGAGATTAAAGAGATTCATAAAAAAGGGCGACCTATCCTAATAGGAACAGAGTCTGTTGAAATTTCAGAAAAGCTCTCTCGTATTCTCAAAGTCAACAAACTTCCTCATACTGTTTTGAATGCTAAGCACCATGAGCAGGAAGCTGAAATCATATCGAACGCGGGTCAAAAAGGAGCGATCACCATAGCTACAAATATGGCGGGGCGTGGAACTGATATTAAACTAGCTGAGGGTATCCAAGAGCTTGGTGGCCTCCATGTAATAGGCACCACTCGCCACCAATCTAGACGAATTGATAGACAGTTAAGAGGTCGCTGCGCAAGACAAGGAGACCCTGGATCTTCTAAGTTCTTTGTCTCTTTTGAAGACCAGCTTATGCGCCTTTTTGCATCTCCTAAGCTCAACATGATGATTAAAAAATGGCGTCCACCTGAGGGAGAGGCGATTTCAGCAAATATCTTAAACCGCTCGATTGAAACCGCACAAAAGAGAATAGAGCAGCGCAACTACACCATTAGAAAGTACACTCTTGAATATGATGATGTCATTAACAAGCAGCGCCAAGAAATCTATCGCTTTAGAAATACTATCCTTACAACAGAAAAGGCGATAGAGCATATCTATGACCTTCTCTCAAATACGGTAGGTCTTCAAGTTGATGAGTATATCAATCAAAAAACAGCTGGAGGCTCCTGGAATACTGAGGGACTCCAAAATGCACTGATCTCCCTATTTCCTGTTAGCTTTGACTCCAATGAACTTGAGCAAATTGGTAAAAATAGCGAAGAAGTGGAAAAGTATGTCTCCACAAAAATCCAAACGTTTGTCTCAGAAAAGATGCGTACATTAGAGGAGAAAACGCAGCAATTTCTACCACCTGACCATGATGAGGGAGCCCCTTCTGCAATTATCAATGAAGCTATTCAAAATCTCATTATCCAAAAGATTGACCAGCACTGGCAAGAGCACCTTTTATCTTTAGATCATTTAAGATCTGAAGTCTCCATACGAAGTGTGGGGAACAAAGATCCTCTGATGGAATTTAAACAAGAATCTTTTCAAATGTTTGAGCGTATGGTCTATGCTCTTAATGAAGATGTTTTAATAGGCGTCTTCAAACTTGATGTTTCTCATCAGCCAAGGCCTACTCATTCTTTAGAAGATATGTTAAGTAACTTGAATTTTCAAAAAGAGCAGTCTTTCCTTCCTGAGCTAGATGCTCAGCAAGAAGAACCTCAAGAGGCTGTTGAAACAGTTACTCCTATCACAGCGGGACCTCGAGTGGGTCGCAATGATTCTTGTCCTTGTGGAAGTGGCAGGAAGCACAAAAAATGCTGCGCGAAGGAAACTTCTTAGGCTTCAGGCTCTTCAGCTAACTCCGATTCAGAAAACTCGTCTTCAACGGCTCGTTTTGGCATAGACTGGGCAGGAAATAAAGAGCGCCACCCAAAATAGAGCAGGGGCCAAGATCCTAAGAGATAAACAAACCAATACTTTGATGTGAATCTAAAAGTCAGAGTACCTTCATGTGAAAACAAGAACAGTGCGAGTCCAAATAAGAAAAATAAGGTGCCAGGCAGTAAAAGCAAGAGAGAAGCTAGCGGGTTCTCTAAATCAGGGTCAGGCGCTTCAACTTTTGCCTCTTCCCAATTCTCTTGCATGATAGGTTCTGCCTCTTCAATAAGGTCATGAAAAGGAGGCTTTTCAAACTCTTCCTCTATGGTCTCTTCATGCTCCTCATAAGATATAACCTCTTCTTGCTCAGGCTCTTCTTCGTGATCTGGCTCTTCTAAAAAGGAATTTTCTTCTTCTAGTTTTTCTTCAGGCTTTTCATGCTCTGTTAAGTCAGCACCGCAATAGGGACATTGGAGTTCATAAACATGAACATGCCCATCACAGCTCCAGCACATTTTTTGATGAGTTTTCATAGATTGCTCTTAAAAAAAGTTTTTTTTATATCTATGTCGGATTTTAATCTTTTATGCAAGAAACTTTTACTAAACCTCTTTCCATTTGCATAAAACTATGACCTAAGTGATCAAATTCTGCAATTAAGAAAAGTTTTCATTCAAATACTCCTACTCCGCGGTAAAATAGTAACTTTCTACTAGAGCTTTTATTCTTTTATCTTGTAAAAACAAGTTTTTACTGAATTTAAACTAAAGTGTTCTATGTTCTCTCCAAGTTTTAAGTACTTCGTCTTTCTAGTTTTTTCAATAACAGCTCTTTATGCGTTAGAGGTAGATTCTTCTAAACCGTTTAAAGATTGGACAAACTCTAACATCTCTTATACCAATAAGAACCCACCTGATCACGAGCCTCATATCGATCATAAAACATATGGCAGGGAATTCTTTAACCAGTGGTTTACAGGCCCACTCCTCATGCCTTCACCTACTACAGCGAATCCAAAGAACCCTTTGGCCGAGCTTGCTATTACTGTTGGCGACGTCTATGGTAACTATGACAATAATTGGAAGATACAAAGTGAAGACCCCAAAATTTGGTCTATTGAATACCTCCCCTATTGGCAGATGGGTTTTACAACTAAGCTCGGATGTGAAGTATTCACTACTCTAAAGTCTAGCTATTCAGACGATATTTCATCTACCTACTTTACAGACACAACCTACAGGCTCGGTTACCAAGCTCTAGCTGACAAGCACGAAAAAGGAAATTGGATCCCCGACTTTAGAATTATACTTGAAGAAGTTTTCCCTACAGGGCGGTATCAACAGCTGAATCCTAATAATAACCTGCTAGATTCAACTGGACAAGGAAGCTTTCAAACAGGTATTTATTTAGCGGCTCAAAAGGGGTTTGCATGGCAGACCAATCACGCTTTCCATCTAGCTGCTGCTTTCGGATATTTCATTTTATCTTCTGCTAAAGTAAGAGGGTTTAATGCCTATGGAGGAAGTGCGACAACTGATGGTAGAGTCTACCCAGGAAACATGATCTCTGCTTACTTTTCTGGGGAATTCGAAATTACCAAACACATAGCTTTTGCGTTTGATTCTGTTTACCAACAAAATCTACCAGGTTGGTTTAATGGGAAAGAGGGAGATGGAGATCCTGTAGCGCTTCCTCAAATGGTGAGCTTTCAGTTTGCTCCAGAACTTGAGATTATCGTGAACAGAAAAATGGGATTTATTGTAGGGCCTTGGTTTAGCTTTTCAGGACAAAACTCCCCGGCCTTCGTCTCTTTCTTTGT
>CAYGMF010000051.1:0-11330 GCA_964351075.1 uncultured bacterium | reverse complement strand
GTGCCGTGATGCTTTGAATCGCCTTCAAATGGAGGGACAAGATTCGCGATATTTCGTACAACAAACAATTCTCCAGGTTTAGACCCAAATAAAATGGCAGGATCTAGTCTAGAGTCAGAGCAGGAAATAACAAGAGCTTTTGGATCTTGTTTACGGCTCAATGCATTTTTAAATTCGCTTGAATCATCAAGGTACTGAATTCTAAAATTTTTGTACCCCAAAATCAAAGCATTTATTTTAGCGTTTGATGAAGAGTTACCCATTTTTTCCTATAGAGCATTAAACCTCGTAAAGAGGTGCTAGATTGAAGTTATTAAGATTCATTTATAATTTTATTCAAATTTGCATAAAAGAAAATTAAAAATCTAGACAAAGGTTATCTTCGAAAAATAAAAGGAGATGGCTTCTTTTTTCTAAGTCCAGTGTAAATTACGATCTAAAATATAGGAGAGGCCCGTATTAGGGTCGATACAGTTAAAATGGACCCAGCCGTTAGTGGCAAATTTTTTGAGAACTTTCTGCTCTTGAATTATTTTTAACACCCGATTAGGTGGTGCATAAATTACGGTTAAAAGTCGAACAGGTGTGTGGAACAGGGTTTCATCATCTAGATAGATAGACTGGAGAGGAAGACCGTGCATTAAGTCGCTCGCATTTCCCTGCATTACCCCTACTTTTCCACTAATGTTTTTTGTTATTTTACTTCCAGAGCCGTAAGCTACATTGTCCATGCTAGAAAATAAATATTGGCTATTTATCCACTGTGCTACAACCATAGGTGCTGTTAAAATCGAGGTTAAAATACTCCCGCTTACATCTTGATGAGGTCTGTAGGAGTGGAGAAAAGCCCTTCCATCTAAATTTAAATGCTTAGTTAATTCTCTAGGAGCGGCAATAAAAGAGGCATTTTGAGCAAGCCCCCACTCTGGGCGGGTTTGAGTCCAGTCTACACTTCGTATAAAAGTATGTTTATGAGCTTCCAATTGACTAGGATTTGCACTCATCTTTTTGGCACGCTCTTTGCTGTTTCTATTTTGAGCAGCTACTAAATCCTTTTTCAATTTTTCTATCTTATTATTAAAAATAGGGTCAATTTCATCTGATACAATGAGTTCAACAGAATCAGTCGTGGTATTATGTAGTCCAGCAAGGAATAATGTTGAGGAGGGGATTTTAATTCCTTCTTCTGCAAGATAACTACGAATGTCAGGTCTATTTAGAATGTTCACCAAAAGCTGTGCATTTGTGCAACCATTGTGTCCTCCACAAGCCCCACAATCTAAAATAGAACTATATGCATTATTTTCTGTTTTACTACCATGACCACAAAACACAACTAGAGGCGAAAAGTTATCTGTAAGCCCTATCATTTCAAGGGCATTTTTTGCATATTTGCATTGATCCTTAAATTCGATACTATCTATGGAGGGAGAAGGAGAAATTTCACAATGGTTTTTTTGTTTAATTCTCTTTTGCAAGCTAAATGCAAGCCTGGGAAAAAAAGTTTTAAGGCCCATCCAAATTCCCGCTGCAAAACCTATACTTTCAACGAGAGCAAATGGGGTTAAAAAATTATATTTTAAACTTTCGTAAGATCTTTGAAAGGCGGTTAACTTTCGATGACCTTTTGAGTACTTATTTAAAACCTGTTTTTTACAATTTGAAAGTGAATCAATTGTATGCTCGGGTTGAAGGAGTACAGGGCAAGAAGCGTAAGATTCTCCTCTAATTTTATTTTCAATTTGTACAGGAATTCCAAAAAAACCAGCGAAGCCGAAAGTGGAATAATCGCCCTGCTCTTCAATAGCTCTTCTAATAGGTTCAGATCTGACATCAATACAGAAAATAAGTTGAGCTCCCCCAGTATGTGTTTTTTCTATTTTTTGAAGGAGAAGTTGGTTGATTAGGTCGCGTGAGTATTGTTTTTCAGCACTTTCTATAGCTTCCATTCTACTAGAAGTTTTCAACTGAGTATTGTGGTTTTTATGCCAATCCAAAATAGCATTAGCTTTTGGGCAGATAAGATAGATCATGACAAGTCTAAAAGCTAGATAATCCTCTTGGGTCACCGGATGTTGATTTGTATCGTTCTCCCATTGAGTTCGGTATTTAATATGAGCTGCCCAGCCGGGCAAAGTGGTTAGGGTCAAAGTTAAAAATAGTTGAATGTCTTCGGTTGCAATATTCAATGCAGAAAGACATTTTTTAATTGTTTGATTGGGGCATTTTGGAAGTTCTTTAATCCATGCCTCTTTTTGACTATCCCCCCGATGAATTTTTTTATCATGAATTATAAGGTTTAAGCAAGCACCATAAAGACCTTGTCTTCGAAAAGGCATTTGTATAGTTGAGAGACCTTCATCAAAGAAAACTTGTAGCCATTTGATTGTTTCTCGATTCACAGATTCCATAAGCTTTGGAATCTGTTTCTGCTCAAAAAAACTTTCACCTGCTACTAAGGCATCTTCAAAAGGCATATCTTCAAAACCCTGAAGGGGGTTGACTGCAATTAAGTTTTTTAGAGGCCAAAAAGGGGCTATAGGTTTCCAGCTTTCAGCAATAGAGTCTTGTAAATTAAACTCTCTATCTCTAGTTTTCAATGGACTTAATTGAGAAGTAGTTGGAGAGAAAGATTTGTTTTTATGAGCAAGCTTAGACATATTGATAGTCCTTTCTATGAGTAGTTATTGTTTTGGGATGAGGTTGGCTTTGGTTGAGTGCCTTTACGTAGAGGTAGGACATCCATGAAGGCATTGTCCCATTTTTACTTGGGTTTCTAATCCAAAAAATACTCAACCAACCCAGTGGTAATAGGGTAAGTGCTGTGTAATGTAAAAAGTTCAGTTTTTGCGGATGCGTCAAACTTGAAACATGGAGAAAAGATTCAAAAAAGTAGAGCCCCTTCCCATAAAGAAAGCTCGCTAAAAGTGTGAAAAGAAGAGCTAAAAAGAACTTTTTAAATGGCTTCTCATTTAAAATGGACAAGGCTAGTTGAGTTCCTCCAATTAAAGTAATTAAAGGGAGGAAAATAGTCGTATCCTTTGAAAGGCAATTAATATGGGTTGCCCTTGAAAAGAGATAAGCTCCTATGCAACCACAGAACAATGCCAAAACAAGGGAAATTAAATTGGAGTTTGTGTTCATAGGAATTTTTTTTGTTTGTGCTGAACTTCCTGAACTAAGAAAAAGGTAAGCCTTAAACATCCCGTGCCAGCATAAATGTGCAATGGCTGATATGAAAAGCCCAAGCCCACACTGTATAAGCATAAAGCCCATTTGACTCATTGTAGAGCAGGCAAGCATTCTTTTAATATCGCTTTGCATCAGTTTCCAAAATGTTCCAGCTACCACACTTATTAAACCCATAATAAATATAAGGTTAAGAAGTTGGGGGGATTTAAAATAAAGAGGAGCAAACCTCATTAAGAGAAATCCTCCTCCATTAATAATTCCGGCATGCATGATCGCTGATACAGGGGTAGGGGAGTTAAGAGAGCTCAATAGCCACTTATGAAAGGGCCAAACAGCAGATTGGACTAAAGCTCCTATAAGTATAAATAGCAGGGGCAGGGTAAAGGATTGAGTCGAACTCATCTTTAGTATTTCTTGAATTGAAGCTGTACCAGTATTCAAATAAAGGAGTAAAAAGCCAAAAGATAGAGATAGAAAGCCTAAGATAAAGAAATTTCGAGCGAGCTTGCCCGATTCTGACGCGGCTTTCCAAATTGATTTATGTACCATTAACTTGATAAGCGTCCAGCTTGTCAAGGCCCAGCCCAATAAAAGTAAAATTAGGTGGTTCGCTGTAGCAATCAGCATCACCGATAGAATTAATACTTTCAGATTGAAAAAAAAATTGAGATAGAGCTTATCGCCTTTCATATAATTTTTTGAAAATCTCAAAACAACGAATCCAATATAAGATACTAATATTAAAATTATTAGGGAAAGTCTGTCCACAGTGAGTAGATAATTAAAATTTAAACTATTCAATTTCTGTTGTCTCCTATTTTCTCAACGAGCTGCATTTTTCTAGATTGACTCAATAATAGAAAATGGCGTAATATAAGAAAAATTAATAATATTAATCACATTAATTAGAATTTCTAATATTATGGACTATTTAGGTTTAGAGTGTTTTTTAGCTGTAGCTTCTACGGGAAGCTTTACTAAGGCCGCTTCAAAAATTAATCGTACTCAATCAGCAGTGAGTCAACAGATAGCTAAGCTTGAAGGCTTGCTCGGTAAAACTTTAATAGAGCGTAAAAATAAGCTTGCACTAACTGAAAATGGAGAAATATTTCAACAGTATGCCCAAAAAATTTTGGCAATTCATGCAGAGATCATTGCACGTTTTAAAGATCCCTCTTTAGAGGGGGAAGTGACTTTCGGTGTTCCCGAAGATTTTGCCAGTCTTTTTCTCACAGACGTTCTTGTCGAATTTGGGCGTGTACATCCAAAAGTTTTAATGCATGTTGAGTGTGATCTTACTCTGAATCTCTATGAGCGCTTTAAAAAAAATGAGTTTGATATGGTTTTGGTCAAAATGAGTGCTCCAAAAGACTTTCCAAATGGAGTTGAAGTTTTATCTGAGGAGCTCACCTGGGTAGGGGATAAAAAATTATTACTTTCTCACTTTGATGAAGGGCAGCCACTACCTTTGGTTCTTGCCCCATCCCCTTGTGTTTATCGCTCACGGGTGATTAATTCTTTAGAACAAGCTTCTGTGAATTGGAATGTTGTGTTCTCAAGCCCTAGTTATAATGGGACTGTAGCTGCGATAAAGGCTGGATTGGGTATTGGGGTATTTCCTAAGCTAATGGTTCCTAAAGGATTGGAAGTGATTAAGAGCCCTCTTTTGCCACCACTTGAAGATACTCACATCTCTTTACTAAAACAGGAGAGAGCTAGCCCTGCCATTTTGCAGTTTGAAGAATTTATCTTAAAAAAATTGATGCCTTAGAATTTTAATTTTTTTCATATATCAGATAGCTTTCCACATGAAATCCCACTATTTCCCACAATTACCGCAAAATAATATTCTTTTATAATTAGTTTAAATATAGTTGATTACAAAAAAATGTGGGAAACTTATAGCCCTGAAATTAAAATTGGTTTGTCTTTGAGTTGCCAAATGTGGTATATGGTGGGTTGTTGTGGGAATAGATATGATGAATTATTTTTTTAGTGGTGCACATGAGAGCAAGTTAGATGAGAAGAACCGAATGGTTCTTCCTCATGACCTTAGGTATGGGCTAGTAGAGAATGGGGTTTTGCAGTTTTCTTTAGCTTTAGGTATGGGTGGCTGCTTGTCTATCTACCGTAAAAGCGATATTGAGCGACTTGTAGAGCAGTTTCAGAAATTGCAGTACGTTGCCAGATATCAGAAGTTTTTAACTATTTTCTTCTCAACTCTCTTTCAAACCGAATGCGATAAAGTAGGACGGATTACCCTTCCTCCTTTATTAAAAAAGGCGTCAGGGATTGATCAGGAAGTGGTGATTGCTGGAGTTTTAAACAAAATTGAGATCTGGCCTAAAGAAGTCTATGAAAAGACTTTGAACTCTTTCTTAGAAGGGGAAGATCCCAACCTCGATTTTGGAAAACTTTCAGAAGAGGCGTTAGGGCAAGTTGATAGTGCAAGTGAGACGACAATCCCAATAATAGGGAAAGCGAACATCTTGTGAATGCTCCCTACCATGTACCGGTCTTGTGTGAAGAATTTTTAGCCTTTTTTAAGGATCTAAAAATCAAAATATTTGTCGACGGCACCTTAGGTGCCGGAGGACATGCAGAAGCTCTTTTGAAGGCGCACCCTGAGATCGAAACATATCTTGGGCTAGACCAAGATCAAAGTGCATTAAAGATAGCAGGCGAGCGCCTGGAACCCTTTAAAGACAAAGTTAAGCTTGTCCAAGCGAACTTTTGTCAGATAGGTGAAGAGTTGAAAAAGAGAAATATTTTAAAAGTCGACGGGATCTTCATGGACATCGGGGTATCCTCTATGCAAATCGATCAAGCGGAAAGGGGCTTTAGTTTTTCAAAAGAAGGTCCTTTGGATATGAGAATGGATCGAAACTGCACCTTAACAGCCGAAGAAATTATTAACACTTGGTCTGAAGAGAAATTGGGTGAAATTTTCAGAGAATATGGCGATCTCCCAAAGTGGAAGCTACTAGCTAAAAAAATTACAGAATGCAGACGAAAGAAATCCATTAAAACAACGACAGATCTTAAAGAAGCCCTTACTACCGTACTTACTCCAAATAAACGCAGCCTCCCTCCAATGACCTTGATCTTTCAAGCGCTTAGAATTGCGGTTAACAATGAACTAGAAGTTTTAAAACATGCTATTCCTCAAGCGGTTGATTATTTAGCTCCAGGCGGAAGACTGGGGATTATTTCATTCCATAGTGGAGAAGATCGCATAGTTAAAAACTGCTTTAGAGATTTATCTCTTAAAACAAAATCGTGGGGGAATGAAGCGCCTCCACCACAAACAAACTTACTTACAAAAAAACCGGTTACCCCATCTAAAGAAGAGGGGCAAAAAAACTCTAGATCTCGGAGTGCTAAAATGCGGTTTTTAGAAAAAATTTAAAGGAGCGAAACTCATGAGCTATTTATTTCGTATATTAATCTGTATCCTTACCCTTGGAACATTTTTATACGTTTATGTGGATAAATTAAATGCTCATACAGAACTACGCCTTCAAATTCCAGCCTTAGCTAAGGAAATCGACCAAATTAAACAAGACTCTATTCATCTCTCTTATGAAATTGAATGTTTCAAAAATCCTCAACACTTAATTCAATTAGCAGCACAACCTGAGTACAGTCACTTGAAGTTTCCTTATGTAGATGACATTTTGGTTGTCCCAACAGGTCTTGCAAAACAACACAATCTTAATGAGGAGACCTATGATATGCAAGAAGTTAACAGAGCTTTAAAATTGCCTATTCATTTAGGCACCAAGTAAAAGTGAGGCTATGAAGGAACATCCTCGTATCCTAGTCGTTTCATGTGGCGTCTTTGCCCTTTTTTCTCTTCTTATTATTCAGTTTTTTCGTGTTCAAATTATTCAAGAAAATAAGTGGAAGCGTTTTGCAAAAGCGCAGCACGAACATGTGATTAAAGAGCCATTTAAAAGAGGCGTTTTTTATTCAAACGTGGACCTAGTGGCTGAAGGTGAAAAGAAAAAACAACCATTTGTAATTGACATTCCCATGTTTCACCTCTTTGCGGATCCTTTTCAACTGCCGCCTTCAAAACATGAAGAAATAGCTCGCAAAGTTCAAGAGCTCATTGGATTTCCTAAAGAGCATCAAGAAAAGCTTTTGAAAGAGTTTAGTCTTGAAAAAAGTCGCTCTAGAAAACTAAAAATGTGGCTCTCTCAAAGACAAAAAAATGAATTTTTAGATTGGTGGTTTACTTACGCTAAACGTAACAAAATAGCAAACAATGCCCTTTATTTTTTATCTGACTACAAAAGGTCTTATCCTTTTGGATCTCTCTTAGGGCAGGTCTTGCATACGATCCAAGAAAATAAAGATGAATTAACTCAACAAGGTATTCCAACAGGGGGAATGGAGTTTCACTTTAACTCGCTGCTAAAAGGAGTAGAAGGAAAAACCAAACTTTTAAGATCTCCCAAACACCCCCTTGACTTAGGTCAAGTAATCGAAGCTCCTGTCAATGGCTCTGATGTTTACTTGACTATCAACCATTCCCTGCAAGCTATTGCTGAAGAAGAAATTAAAAAGGGAGTTGAAAATGTAGGAGCTAAATCAGGGTGGGCTATTATTATGGACCCTTATTCTGGGGAAATCTTAGCCTTTGCTCAATACCCTTTCTTTTCTCCAGCTCAGTACAAGGACTATTACAATGACAAAGAAAGTATGGAACTTACCCGTCTCAAAGGGGTCTGTGATAGCTATGAACCAGGATCCGTTACTAAAGCAGTGACCATGGCTATTTGTTTTTTAGCAAACGAAGAGCTTGTAAAACAAGGTAAAAAACCTATTCTAGATGTGGAAGAAAAAGTTGCAACAAAGTCAGGACGTTTTCCAGGGCGCTCGCGCGATTTAAAAGACCCGAGACCTCACAACTATCTGAACTTTTATCAAGCTCTGCAGAAATCTTCTAATATCTATCCTGCGCGAATGATAGAGAGAGTCATTAATGAGCTAGGTGCTGACTGGTATAGAGAACAACTTGTTCACACTTTTGCACTAGGAGAGAAAACAGGAATAGAATACCCCTTAGAAGCAGTTGGACTCATACCAAAGCCTGGTAGACTCAATGCCAATGGAACACTAGAGTGGTCCACACCGACTCCTTTCTCGTTAGCTATGGGGCACAATTTTATGGTCAATAGCTTGCAGATGCTCCGTGCATTTGCCGTCTTTGCAAATGGAGGTTATTTAGTAAGGCCTACATTTATCCGTAAGATTGTCAAACAAGATGAAAATCAAAATGAAGTTGTTTTGGCTGACAATACCGGCTCAGAGAGGCTCGATTCTTTTCCAAGAATATTAAAGCCCTATATGGTTGAAGAGGTCGTTAAAGCTCTCAAGTATTCCATGCGTTATGGGGGCAGTGGATACTTAGGGGATGTCTATGGATACACCGTTGCAGGCAAGTCAGGTACAGCAAACAAAATTGTCGATGGAGAGTATTCAAAGAAGAGCTATTTTTCCTCTTTTATAGGATTTGCTCCCGCTAATAAGCCCAGGTTTGTTGTTTTAATTTCTATGGATGAACCTAGAGCTGAATTTAAACATGGAATAGGGTATACTTACTACGGTGGAAAGTGTGCTGGCCCTGTTTTTAGAGAACTTACAAGACGTACCCTTCAGTACCTTGGTATTCCTCCTGATAACCCCGGCCACTATCCTTTAGGAGATCCGAGATATAATTCGAAAGAAGCACACTGGTATAAAGAAGCTAAAGAACTTAACGAACTGTACACGAAATGGAACTAAAAAAAATAAAACTAAAGAAGCTACTCTTAGATTTGCCTATTAAAATAATAGGTAACAAAGACCTTGAAATTACAGGCTTAAGCGCCCACTCTAAAATGGTCTCTCCAGGGCACCTCTTCATTGCCAAAGGGGGCCTAAAAAATCATGGGGCAACTTTTATGGAAGAAGCTATTCATGGAGGAGCTAAAGCTATTTTAACAGATCTCTTTGATCCTTTCTGTAAAGAGGTGACTCAAATCATCTGCGCTGATCCAGGAAGTTTGGAAGGGGAGCTAGCCAAGAGATTTTATGGAGCGCCTGCAAATGACTTATCTGTCATAGGAATTACAGGGACAAACGGGAAAACAACTTGCGCTTACATTACAAGAGCCCTTTTAGGGGAACAAGAATGCGGATTAATTGGAACGATAGAGTATATTCTTGGAAGTAATATTCTACCTGCTTCTTTTACAACACCGGATGCCATTTCCAATCATAAGATGCTTGCTCGCATAAAAAAGGAAAATCTAAAAAGCTGCGTGATGGAAGTCACTTCACATGGAATTGCTCAAAATAGAGTTTCACAAATACCTTTTGACATAGCTCTTTTCACAAACCTTTCTCAGGATCATTTAGACTATCATAAAAGTTTGCAAAACTATGTCGATACAAAATCAAAACTCTTTGAGGGTTTATCAGAAGATAAAGTAGCTCTTGTGAATAACGATTCTCCCTATTCCAAAGAGATGATTAAAAATTGCAAGGCTCAGATCAAAACGTATGGTGTTCACAATAAGTCTGATTATCAGGCGCGTAATATTCGTTTAAAAGCAGACAAAACACTCTTTAACCTGATCTATGATCAGAAGAAATACAAAATAGAGACGAACCTTGTCGGTGAATTTAATGTTTACAATACACTTGCAGCAATTAGCATCGCAATAGAATCTAAAGTAGATATTACACTTATTCAAGAGAGACTTAAAAATTTTAAGGCTCCAAAAGGGCGGTTGCAAGCGATTGAAAATTCTCTAGGCATTCAAATCTTTGTGGACTTCGCTCATACAGATGATGCCTTAAAAAATGTACTCACAACTTTAAAGCAACTCAAACACAAAAAGTTAATCACTGTCTTTGGCTGTGGTGGAGATAGAGATCAAGATAAAAGACCTCTTATGGGACAAGCGGTCTCTTCTTTAAGCGACCTCACTATCATTACTTCTGACAATCCTCGCTCAGAAGATCCAACTGCAATCTGCAAAGCCATCCAAGAAGGCTGCTCTAAAAGAAAAAAAGTATTTATTGAAGTCGATCGAAAAGAGGCTATTCAAAAAGCATTAAAGCTTGCAAAAGCAAAAGATATTATTCTCATAGCTGGGAGGGGACACGAAACTCATCAAATTGTAAGGCACAAAAGAATCCCCTTCAGCGATGCAGATGTTGTCAAAGAACTGCTTTCTAACCTAAAAGCTTAAGTTTTTTTAAGGGTTTACACTAGAGTGTATCTCGGATCCAGTTCAATGTCGTATTTGGTGCCTCTTTCACTATCTTGAACTTTTGAGCCTACATAAATATCTCTGTTCGTCCATGAAAAACCAGGTTCCAAATAAGTGGGGGCTCTCATGAATACTACTGACTTGTCTTGGAGAGTTCCTTGGTAAATCATTTCTGTAACTACCGAAGTTGTTTTTTTTGCAGTAGGATAGGGTTTTACTTTCTTAGTCACTTTTATAGTTTCACCAGGCCCTAGTGGCTCAAGTTTTAAACTAAATTCTTCCGTAGGTGCAGCTTGCCACCTACCTTTTAATATAGTAGTTCCACTGTCCTGAGTTATGCGGTCGGTTATATTGGCAAGGATCTTAGCAGGACCTTTGTGATCAGGTTCGCTATAGCTACAGAAGAATCTAACATCTGAAAAGGGATTCGTATCTTCTAAGGATCGTGATGCAGATGCCATAGTATTTCCTTATTAAATTAAGAGTTATAATGCTTACTCTAAAGAGTATGAACAAACTTCTTCAATTTTATAGGGGCTATCACTCTTAGGGTCCTCATTTCGAGTGTAGACATAGAGATCCCTATCTAGCCATATAGATGGCTCTTGGTATTTTGGGGTAGACATAAATACTGTCGTTCCATTGGGAAGTGTTCCTTGATGAGACATTTGGACAACCTTGGTGCGTGTTGTTCTCCAAGAGACAGGGGGCTCTATTTCCTTAGTGAGAGTCACCTCATCATCAGGTTTTAAAGGATGGAGTTCGAAACGAAATCTTTTAAGTCGATCATGACGCCAGTTACCCTCCAAAGTAACGGAGCCATTAGGTTGGTAGGTCTTCTTTGATATATAGGCCTCTATATGTAAAGAC
>CAYGMF010000050.1:2373-11579 GCA_964351075.1 uncultured bacterium | reverse complement strand
GGAGCTGGGTGGACCACCATATTAGGAGGCTTATTCACAGCAATAATATGATGATCTTCATATAAAATATTTAAAGGAATTGCTTGAGGGGTTAAATCAGGACCCGGCCTTCTATGAAAAAATATTTCAATCCGATCGCCACAGCTAGGAATTAACCTCTTTTTTAAAGGCTTGTCGTTGATCAGCACGTGGCCTGCCTCTATAAGCTCCTGAAAATAGGTTCTAGAATAATCTTTATACTGCTTAGCTAAAAGAGCATCAATACGTTCTGAAGAGGGGTTTTGGAGTATAAAACTTTCTTTAACAGGCTTCATTTATTAACTAATAATTCTAAAAAAAGAATTATTCTATATTTTTTATTTATTAAGTTCAATTGTTAATTCCAAGCATCAGGGTCAGGATCTGATATTTTCATATGGTTCATCGCATTTTGAAGCATATTATCGACCTCTAAGCTTTCTACGTGTTTGTAAGTCTCTTTTTTATGATGGCCTCCTTTTCCTCCTCCACCTTTACCTCCCCCGCCTTTTCCATTTGTAGCTCCAAGCTGGCCAGGATGCGCTTGGTTTTGAGTAGAGGCTTGGTCTTTTGCTGCTAAATTAGAAGGGGGTTTGGAAGTAGAAGGGTCTCCAGCTCCTTTGGGAGGACCAAAGTTTTGAGGGACATTTTTAAAACTGTGAGATCCAGGCGCTCCAAAGTCTAACTTATTATCAGTATCTACTTTAGATACTTGTGGAGGACCAAAGTTCTCCGGAGCTGGAGCCTTCAACGGATCTGTAGATGGGGCTCCTAGATTTTGAGTTCCCTTTGGACTCATTAGATCATGGGGAGAAACCTTAGGGACTTGAGAATTTTGAGTTTCGAGAGCCTGCATGTGCCTTTGAAACTCTTCTGCATTTTGATCTGAAATAGGAGAGGCTCCCTTGCTGCCATGTTGCTGAGTTCCTCCTCCATACTGCTGCATGAAATCATCGTCTTGAGGTACGCCTGCTTTAGGTGCTCCTGCTTGAACCATCTTATGCCTCCTTACGTTCTCTTTTTTACATAGTTAGAAGCATGAATTAGTGCAATAGAGAATTAGCAAAAAGTCAGCTGGTTCTTAGTATCTGTTAGTGAAATCTTTTTCACTTCCTTAGAGGCGATCCGTTTCCCTTTAGCATTCACCCCTTTGACAGCTACTTGATCAAAAGAATAAGTGATCTTTTTTTGCTTCAATTTGGGTTTTGGAACAAAGTGGACAAATACTGTGGGAGCCTCATCTGTAGTCAAGAGTTCCAGTTTCATTCCCTCTTCTATGTAAAAGTAAATCTTTTTGAGAATAAACTTTGAAACTGAAAAGCGTTTGGCATAAGCAAACTTAGTCTTGGGGTCTTTATAGATACAAGAGAGTACTGTCTCTTTATTGACAGCTGAGGCCCAAATCAATCGATTGCCTCTTAAGACATACTCTTTAGTAGATGGGTTGATTACTTGGTAGGTCCCATCATTGAAATAAAGAATGATTTTATCTAAGTTTGAACAGGTGAAGTTTGTGGATGAAGAAACACTTGTTCCAACAAACCCTTTTTCATAATCGATACCGACCTTAATTTCCTTTTCTACAGCCTTTTTTCTATCGATCTCTTGAATAGTTTTTATTTTTGTCTTCCTAGGAAAGAGATCTCCATACTTCTTTATAAGTCCTTCTATATATTTTATGGTATAGCGAGTCAGGCTTTTGAGGTTCTTCTCAACCTCTATTAACTCTTTTTTAAGTCGCTCTATTTCATCACGGTGCTTATCTAAGTCAAATTTAGAAATACGACGAATCGGAATGTTGAGGAGTTTCTCACGGTCTTCATGCGTAGGAGTTTTTGTGAGCTTTTTGTGGAAAGGTTTGAGTTGAGTGGCAATCGTTTCATGTATTTCAGGGTAGGTTTTAAGAGTCTCAATTTTCTTATACATCCTATTTTCAATGAAAATTTGCTCAAGAGATTTCTCGTAAATCTTTCTTAAAATAGTGTCCGATGCAATCTGCAATTCTTCTTTGAGAAACTGTTTAAGGGCACTTGCATGAAATTCTAAAAGCTCATGCACATCTGTATCCCAAGGAAGCTTATCTTTGATTACAATAACTTGTGAGGACAAGGAGACTTCACAATCTGTAAACGCATAAAGTGCGTCCAAAATATCCGTTGCATATTGGCCTCGAGGCAACTTAATTTCAATCTCCACTTTCTCAGAGGTGTAGTCATTAATAGACTCGATCTTTAGTCGTCCCTTTTTAGCCGCTTCATCAATGGAATTAATCAACGACTCTGTAGTTGTACCGGGGCAAATTTCTTGAACTAAAATAGTCTTTGTATCAACTACCTCTAGTTTTGCACGTACTTTTACTTTGCCCTTTCCTTTTTGATAGTCAGAGACATCAATAATCCCCCCTGTTGGGAAGTCAGGCCATATTTCATAAGGCTTTTTTTGTAAGATTGCTATTTGAGCCTCTAAGAGCTCATTAAAGTTGTGGGGTAGTATTTTAGTAGACATCCCTACTGCTATACCTTCTGCACCCTGAAGAAGAACAAGTGGTATTTTAGCAGGAAGAGAAACGGGTTCTTGGTTCCTTCCATCATAAGAAGGTACGTAGCTTGTAATGGCCTTATTGAAAAGAGTCTCTTTAGCAAGAGAAGAGAGCCTTGTTTCAATGTATCGAGCAGCAGCTGCCGGATCGCCTGTATAGATGTTGCCGAAGTTACCCTGCAAATCACAGAGGTATCCCTTATTTGCTAAATTGACTAAAGCACTCCCAATCGGGCCATCCCCATGAGGGTGGTAAGCCATTGTCTGACCGACTACATTTGCCACTTTATGAAGCTTTCCATCGTCCAATACAAAAAGAGTATGTAAAATACGCCTTTGAACCGGCTTTAATCCATCAATTGCGTTTGGAATTGCACGATCTAAAATTACATAAGAGGCATATTCTAAGTAGTTGTGACGCATTAAGCGTTTTAAATCAGCCATGAGTCTAAAGCACCTCTAAATCCGTTATTAAATTTTCCATGATGAACTCTTTACGTTTTGGCGTATTTTTACCCATATAAAAATCTAAAGAGTTTTTAATATCTGAAAAATTAGAAATAGTAATGGGTTTTAAACGAATGTCCTCAGCAATAAATTGTTTGAACTCCTTTGGTGAAATTTCACCTAGTCCTTTAAATCTTGTCATTTCAACACTTTTGTTTCCTACGCTCTTTAAAATCTGCTCTTTCTCATCTTCTGAAAAACAGTAATGAGTTTGCTCTTTAGTTCGTACTTTAAAAAGAGGGGTCTCCAAAATGAATAGGTGTCCACCCACCACCAAACCTTCAAAATAAGTTAGAAAGTAAGTCATCAGCAAGTTTCTGATGTGCATTCCATCAACGTCAGCATCTGTTGCAAGGATAATTTTATTATACCGCAAATTAGAGAGGTCTTCTTCTATGTTTAAAGCATTCATTAAATTAAACATCTCTTCATTCTTATAGAGCTGGTCTCTCTTGAGCCCATGGACATTTAGAGGCTTCCCTCTTAAAGAGAAGACTGCTTGAGTAAAGGGGTCCCTAGAGGCAACAATTGAAGCGGAAGCAGAATCTCCCTCAGTTAAAAAAATCATCGTCTCTAGCCCTTTCTCATTTAAATCAGTAAAATGATATTTACAGTCTCTAAGTTTTGGGATCTTAAAAGAAATTTTCTTTTGCTTCTCTTTAGCCTCTTTTTTAACAGAGGCAAGTTCTTTACGAAGCTTTTCATTAAAAGTAATTCGATCGATGATCTTTTTTGCAATCTCTGCATTTTTATAAAGCAAGTCCACTATGGCTTCTTTGACTTCCTGAACTAATCCAGAACGAATATCTGTATTTGCAAGCTTGTTTTTCGTTTGAGATTCGAAGACTGGTTCAGCAATACGGACTAAGATGGCTGCTAAAATACCTTCTCTTAGATCAATACCTTGAAAGCTCTTCTTTGCAAACTGATTGACCCCTTTTAAAATGCCTTCTCTAAAAGCAGAGAGGTGGGTCCCCCCATCGGCCGTATACTGTCCATTGACAAAGGAAAAGTAAGTCTCACCATAACTTTGAGTGTGCAAAAGGGCAAATTCAAGCCCTTTAGATCGATAATGGAGAGGGGGGTAGAGTTGTTCGTCTTGAACTTCAGCATTCAAAAGATCCAATAAGCCATTCTCAGACTCAATTTTTTCTCCATTAAAATCTAAGAGAAGTCCCTGGTTTAAGTAAGCGTAATGCCATAGTCGCTTAAAAATAAACTCTTCATCAAAGCGATACTTTTTGAAGATCTCAGTGTCTGGAATAAAATCAAAGTAGGTGCCGTTTTTCTCATTAGTCTTTCCTTTCTTCTTATCAAGGAGCTTTCCTCGACTAAATGTGGCCTCCATAAATTCTTTTTCACGGATACTGCGGACTGTAAAATGGCTAGAAAGTGCATTCACTGCCTTAGATCCGACCCCATTTAAACCAACAGAAAATTGAAAAACATCGCTGTTATACTTAGCACCTGTATTAATTTTGCTAACACAATCAATAACTTTTCCAAGAGGGATCCCCCGTCCATAATCTCTCACTGAAATCTGTTGGGATTTGGGATCAAATCGAATGATGATTTTTTGCCCATTGCCCATAATGAACTCATCAATACTATTATCAATGATCTCTTTCATCAAAATATAAATGCCGTCATCTGCATGGGAGCCGTCACCTAAACGACCGATATACATCCCGGAGCGAATTCGAATGTGTGAGAGGGCATCTAGTGTTTGAATGGTCGATTCGTCGTATTTTTTTGCCATATAAGGAAAAGATCAAAGTTAGTTATTTCAAAAAAAGTTCATTCTGGATAAAAGAGGGGTTTTTTTCAACACAAAGTATTACCCATGAATCTGTATCAATTTTTTTCTGAAAAAACAGTCTTAGTTACTGGAGGGACGGGAAGCTTTGGACAAGCATTTATTCGTAAAGTACTTTTAAACGCAACTCCCAAAAAATTGATCGTCTTTAGCAGAGATGAATGGAAGCAAAGTCAAATGCGTGAAGAAGATCCGCTCTTTAACCACCCCTGTATCCGTTACTTTTTAGGAGATATACGAGATAAAGAAAGATTGAAGTTTGCTTTTCGTGAAGTGGACTACATCATTCATGCAGCAGCCTTAAAACAAGTGCCAGCTGCTGAATATAACCCCTCAGAGTTTATCAAAACAAATATAATGGGGACTCTCAATGTGATGGAGGTTGCTATTGATGAAGGTGTCAAAAAAGTGGTCTCTCTTTCAACAGATAAAGCTGTAGGACCCATTAACCTTTATGGAGCCACTAAACTCTGCGGTGAAAAGCTGGTCTTATCAAGCTGTGTCTATGTAGGAGATCGAGAGAGCCCTAAGTTTTGTGTGGTAAGATATGGAAATGTTTTAGGCTCTAAAGGAAGCCTTATTCCCAAATGGCAAAAAAGCATTCAAGAGGGAGCAAAAACGCTGCCTGTAACGGATATACGTATGACTCGCTTCTGGATGACTCTTGAGCGTGCAGTAGAGTTTGTGACGCAATCTTTGATTGAATGCCAAGGAGGGGAAATCTTTGTACCTAAAATAGCAAGTATGAAAATTGTTGATTTAGCAAAAGCGTTAGCACCTGACTTGAAGATTGAAACATGTGGAATAAGACCTGGTGAAAAGTTGCATGAGCATTTAATTACACAGGATGAAGCTCCCATGGCCATAGAGCATGCGAATCATTTTGTTCTACATAACTTTCTTCAATCAAAAAATATAGCTTCAAATGTCGCACCTGATTTTGAATATGTCTCCAATAAAAACTCAAAGTGGCTCACAACTCAAAGCCTTACCTCAGAATTGAACCTAGATTTGCAAACTACCTAAAACTCAAAAAGATCTAACTTTTTTTTGATAAGAGTTGGCAAGAAAATTTTCTTTATCTATAAAACTTTTTTCTACACTATTTAGGGAATATAGAATGAAAATTGGAATTATAGGTGTTAATTTCAAATCTGCAGACCTCTTTTTTCGTGAAAAATTAGCTCTTAGTTTGCAGGATTCTACCACTCTTTTTTCGGAGCACAATCATTCTAAAGTCATCTTGTCTACTTGCAATCGCTTTGAGATCTATTTCTTTTCAGAAAATCTGCCTGAGACTCATAGCCAATTTCTACAAAAATTTAGAGCAGAATTTAAATCCGATTGTGGGTTTAAACTCTATTCCTATTTTGGACGTGACTGCTTTGTTCACTTGTGTCGAGTAACGGCAGGGCTCGATAGCGCTGTTCTAGTCGAAACAGAAATACAAGGCCAAGTGAAGCGCGCTTATTTAAAAGCGCAAGAGAATTTCCTTGCTAAAGAACTACATTTCACTTTTCAAAAGAGTCTAAAAATAGGGAAGTCTATACGCTCTCAAATATCTTTGAACCCAGGAGCACCAAACTTAGTCAACACCCTCTCAAACTTAATAAGAAGCCTCCTAGAATTTAATTCTAAACCAAAGCTCCTCTTTGTAGGAACCTCTCAGATCAATACTCAAATTATTCAGCAAATAAATCTAAACCTCTTTGATGTGACGATCTGTAGCAGATCAGAAGATCGAGCAAAAAAAATCTCTGAAAAATTGGAAATTTCTTTTTTCCCTTGGGAAGAACTTTACCTCTGGAAAAAATATGATGGACTTGTTTTTGCCTCCAGCTATCCCAATTACATCATAGAAAAAAAAGAGAGCGAAGTTGAGCAAAAGAAGCTTATTTTAGATTTAAGTGTTCCAAGGAATGTCCATCCTCAACTTGCAGAAAACCCTTTGATACAGCTTTTAAATATAGATCAACTCAATAAATTAATTCGAAAATACCGCCGCATAAAAGGGGATGAGCTTCTTGATGTGAACAGACAAATTCAATCAGCTGTTTTTAAGCAATGTCAAATTTTCTCAAACAAGACTCACTATATAGAAAAAATGCGTTCTATTATTTAAAACAGTGAGTCAAAGCTCTTTAACATAAATGAAAAAAGTCGTAACTTCATTTTAGATAGGGGCTTTTTGTTTTGGGGTGAGTCTTACAACAGAATCAGGAAGGCCTTTTGCTAAAGATAGAAGCTCTTCATTTTGTTGCTCTATTGAACCAAATAAAAGCTGTACTTTTTCTAAAGTCGATCGCTCTTGAATGTGCTTGTAAAGTGTTCCGATAGATGTGGCTAAGCATCCTATGGAAAGCACAGCATTAACGCAGCGACCAATCATATTCGTAGAGGTCGGATTAAAGACCAGGTTTGTGAAAAATAAAAGAGAAAAAGATGCTGATGAAGCTAAATAATAAAGGTTTTTTTTCTTCTCAAGTTCAGCAATGACTTGATTTACATTACTTTGATCTAGTGTATATTCGTAGGTTACAAGGTCACTTTCGACAGGATGGGGAGAGGTTTGTGGATAGCCCTCAACCCGAATGGTTGAGGGGACTTGCACAATAGGTGTCTGGACTTCATTAGTAATCTGCATGATGAGGTGCTCGAGGAAAAGGAATCACATCTCTAATATTTTCCATGCCTGTCGCATACTGAATTAACCTCTCAAATCCTAGCCCAAATCCTGCATGGGGTGCTCCGCCAAATCGCCTCAAATCTAAGTACCACTGGTATGTTTCAAGGTTGAGCTTAGCATCTTTCATTTTTTGCTCTAAAATAGGATAGCGGTCTTCACGTTGAGCACCTCCAATGATCTCACCCATGTGGGGCACTAGAACATCTACTGCAGCGCACGTTTTTCCATCATCATTATTACGCATGTAAAATGCTTTGATGTCTTTAGGGTAATCAATAACCATCACAGGTTTTTTCAGATGCTCTTCTGTTAGATAGCGCTCGTGCTCAGACTGAAGATCAACTCCCCAATGGACTGGAAATTCAAATGTCTTAGAAGCTTTCTCAAGGATCCCTATTGCTTGCGTATAGGTAATCACTTCAAAAGGATTTTGAATGACTTGCTCTAATTTATCGAGAAGACCTTTTGAAATAAAGCTATTGAAAAGCTCTAAATCCTTTTGGTGGTTCTCAACTAAATCTTTTAAGACAAACTTTAAATATGCCTCAGCAAGCTCTGTAGTATCTCTCAAGTCAGCAAAGGCCATTTCAGGCTCAAGCATCCAAAACTCGGCTAAGTGTCTAGAAGTATTGGAGTTTTCAGCACGAAAAGTAGGGCCAAAAGTATAGACATTCGAATGCGCAAGAGCGTAGCTTTCTGCATTTAGCTGTCCTGATACTGTTAAGTAGGTAGGCTTACCAAAAAAATCTTGGCTGTAGTCTATCTGTCCATTTTCATTTTTTGGAGGCGAATTTTGAAGGGTCGTTACTTGCAAAAGTTCTCCAGCCCCTTCGCAATCTGAAGAAGTAATAATAGGAGTATTGATATACAAAAAATCCCTTTCTTGAAAAAAACGATGACTAGCAAAAGAGAGAGCATTGCGTATTCTACTAATGGCGCCCAGGGTGTTCGTTCTAGGACGCAAGTGAGCAATACTCCTTAAAAATTCAAAAGAGTGTCTTTTTTTCTGAAGAGGGTAAGAAGAATCACACAAGCCAACAATTTCAATGCTTTTTGCATGGATCTCTACTTTTTGACCCTTACCAGGACTTTCAACTAGTGGGCCTTTAATCTTTAAAGAAGCGCCTGTAGCCACTTTCTCAATAATTTCAGAAAAGTTTTCAAGATCTTGATTGGCGATGATTTGAATATTTGAAAGTGTTGTCCCATCGTTGAGTTCGATAAATGCAAATTTCTTTTGGTCTCTTAGGGTCCTGACCCATCCCATCACCAAAACTTCATCGCCCACCCCACAAGAAGGCTTTTCAGCTAGCAAATGTTTAATTAAAGTTCTTTTCATTAAATCCTCTGTTTGTCGTTCGCAAACGTTTGTAGTAGGAGTATCTCTTCCTTCCATGCAGGCATCCCTCCTGGGGTTTCTAAATATTTAGGGAGAGCTTGAAGCGCTGGGTGTTGCATCATCGCTTGAAAACTCTCTATTCCAATTTCTCCTTCGCCAAGCGGAGCGTGGCGATCTTTCCTAGAACCTAGTCCAAACTTAGAGTCATTGACATGAAGAGCATAAAGATGCTCAAGTCCAACGTGTTTATCAAAGTCTTTTAAAGTTTGATCCCAACCTTCAAAGGTTCTAATGTCATATCC
>CAYGMF010000050.1:0-2273 GCA_964351075.1 uncultured bacterium | reverse complement strand
AGCTCATCTTCTTCGTATTCACGACCCTTCCATTGCTTTTGATTGCTTGTAAAAAGCTGGATGGTCTTAGCTCCAATCTCCTCACCATTTAAAAGTGCGTTAAAAACACCTCCCGCTGCTGAGGTGTGAGCGCCAATTAGTTGTTCCATAAAACTCTAACTTTTAGATAAATTAAGGCTCATAGGTTATCAAGCTTACTAAATGTTGACAATAGCTTTCAAAAGCTACATTCGAGGAATTAAATTTTTAAATATGGAATCTGTAGCTTATCAAAAAAATGAAATTGAAAAAGCCTCTCAAAGCTTTTTCTCAGGGACGCTTCTAAGCCGCATACTGGGCCTGCTTAGAGATATTTTGATGGCCTACACCTTTGGAGCCTCTGCAGCGATTGCAGCTCTTATGGTAGCCTTTAGACTCTCTAACCTATTTCGGCGCCTCTTTGGAGAGGGGGCTCTTCATGCAGCCTTCGTACCCGCCTATGAAAAGATTCGCGCTCGCTCTGAAGTTCAAGCAGCCTCATTTTTTACAGACCTCTCCTTTTTATTATTAGGGACTCTTTTTTTAATGACCCTTTTAGCTGAAGGCACTTTTTATATTTTACTTCAAAAGGGACACTTGTCTCCCGGGAATTTTCAAATTCTATCGCTTATGACAGTTCTTATGCCTTCCCTATTTTTTATCTGCCATGCAGCTTTTTGTAGCTCCTTTTTGCAATGCCAAGGGACCTATTTTTTGCCAGCCGTTTCTCCTGTTTTTTTTAATCTCTTTTGGATAGCAGGGGTTTTCTTTGCAAAAACATTCTCTCCCGATCAGGCAGTTTCACATCTAGCTGTCTTCATTTTAATCGGGCTTATTTTTCAATGGATTGCTCTTTTTCCTTCTACTTGGCATCTACTAAGAACTTACCTAAAAGGGCACTCGATAAGCTTTCAGGGGATGAAAGAGAGTTTTTCTATACTTGGAAAACCTTTTCTACTAGGTATTGTTGGAGTCTCAACTACGCAGCTTAATAATGCTTTAGATGCCCTATTTGCTCGCATGGTCCATCTAAAAGGACCCGCTTATCTCTGGTATGCTTTAAGAATTGAACAAGTCCCTTTAGCCATTTTTGGAGTTGCTTTAGCAGGAGCCCTTTTACCTACTTTTTCAAGAGCATATACTCAAAATAGAAACAGCTTCTTGTCTCTCTTGGACTTTTCACTCGCTAAGTCAATAGGGCTCTTAGTGCCTTGCAGTGCAGCCCTCTTTTTTATTGGACCAGCCATCTTAAACCTTCTTTTTGCAAGGGGAGAGTTTGGTCCTGATACAGCTTTGCAAACAACATACTGCCTTTGGGCTTATGGATCTGGACTTGCTTTTCAAGGAATAGTATTAATTTTAGCAGCATCTTTTTATACGCTTGGCAAATATAAGATCACAACGAAAGCCACTTTTTATAGTGTCATTCTTAACGTGCTTCTCAACACCCTCTTTGCATTTATCTTAAAATGGGGAGCCTCTGGAGTGGCTTTGGCAACAAGCTTAAGCGCCTGTTTTCAGATGATTTTTTTATTGAAAGAGCTATTAAAATCACTACCTGATTTAGAACTTCCTAAGTTTAAAAAGTCGATTCTAAAAGTCTCTCTTATAAGCTTTTTAAGCGGCGCCCTAATGATTTTTTTCGCTATTCACTTAAACCCCTTCACCTTAAACAAAGCTTTCTTGGTCTATCCTAGAGGCTTGTCTAAACAAGTTTTTAACTTTGGATTTCAGACTCTGTTTTTTTTAACTGCTCTTTTCAGCCTCTCAAAGCTCTTCAGAGTCAAAGAGGTTTTAGCCCTTTTAAACTTTATCCCAAAATTTAATAAATAAGCTTTATGGGCATAAAAAAAATGCACCCTACAAAAGCAGGGTGCATTCTTGAAATTCAATATTTTATGTAGACATGCTACATAAAACTAACTTAAGTCTGGATTACGCTAAGTATCCAAGGCTTAAGAAATTTGTCCAAGTTTGAGTAACTTCAACTGGTGCAAGTAGGTTTAAGTACTCAGCAGCATCTCTAACCATTGGAGAGTATTCAGCTAGGTTAGTTAATTGTTGAGTAGCAAAAGCTGTAATAGCTGGTGCATTGTAATAAGCAGCAGCACCTGTTGCAGCAGTAAGAACTACAGCAGCAGTTGTCTTTGGGTTGTTTCTTACAGCGTTAACTACAGAACTTCCTGCGTTATAAGCTGCATTTCCTAGTGTAGAAATAGGTCCGATCATAATTTTTTCTCCTTTAAAGGTTTTTT
>CAYGMF010000049.1:9174-11605 GCA_964351075.1 uncultured bacterium | reverse complement strand
TCTGGTACCTCTTGGGCAGAATTTTGAAGAGAATTCTGAATAAGAGCCATTTTTAAAGATTTTTCTTTAATAGAAACCTTCATTCCAGGTGCTACCTGGAAAGACCTGCAGTCCACTTTTCGCCCATTTACAGTAACGTGACCGTGAGCTACAAGCTGCTGAGCTGCAAAGATAGTAGGAGCTAGCTTAAGTCTATAAAGAATGACATCTAGTCTGCATTCAAGCAAAATAAGGAGGTTTTGAGTAGCACTCCCTTTTCTTGATGCTTTCTTATAGTAGCGGACAAGCTGTTTCTCTGAGATCATTCCGTAAACGGCTTTAAGCTTCTGCTTTTCCTCGAGCTGCTGTCCATAATCAGATTTTTTGCGTCTACGGGCACCATGAACTCCTGGAGGATTAGGCTTGTGAATCAAAGGATTACGAGCTCTTCCAAAGATGTTAACTCCAAATTTTCGTGCTATTCTGTTTTTAGGGCCTCTATAACGTGCCATTCGTGACTTCTCCTCTATTGGATCTAGAATTTTTTTAATGGGTAGATCATAATCGCTTCGATAGTTTTAAAACAAGTCTATTTTTTGACTTTATTTTAATGCAAAAGTAGGGTTTTATATTAGATCAGAAAAACAATACTTTAAAGATTTATGGACTCTCAATATTTAATTTTAGCTTACTATCATTTCTTCGAAATAGAAAACCCTAAGTTCTTTGTAAAAGAACATAAAAGATTTTTTAAAAATAGAGATGTAGCAGGTCGTCTTTATATCTCCCATGAGGGGATTAATGGGCAGATGAGTGGCCTCAAAGAAGACTGCGAGGCTTACATGGCATGGTTAAAAGAGCAGCCTGGATTTGAGGATGTCGTCTTTAAGGTTGACCCTTCTAGTGAAAATATCTTCTATAAGATGACTGTTAAGGTAAGAGAGCAGCTTGTGGCTTTTGATCAAAAGATTGATCTTAAAAAAAGAGGGGAGCACCTAGCGCCTAAGGAATGGGATTCTGTTCTAGAAAATGAAGACTACCACCTAATTGATGTTAGAAATGATTATGAGATGGAGGTTGGGCACTTTGAAACAGCTGAGCTTCCTGCATGCCATACCTTTAGAGAATTTGCCGATTACACTGAAAATAAGCTTGTTCCTAAAAAAGAAGAGCTTAAAAATAAGAAAATCTTGATGTACTGCACAGGAGGTATCCGCTGTGAGTATTATTCAGCCTATCTCTTAGAAAAGGGATTTGAGAATATCTATCAGCTAGAGGGAGGAGTTCTCAATTACAATCATCAGGTTGGAAAAGGGCATTGGAGGGGCAAGCTTTTTGTCTTTGATGACCGTTTAGCCTGCAAAGTAGGAGAGAGTGATGAGTGCATTTCCTCTTGTCATCACTGCTCAAAACCAGCAGATAGCTATTATAATTGTGCGAACATGGATTGTAATGCTCTATTTACCTGCTGCTCAGATTGCCTTGAGGAGAAACAAGGATGCTGTCAGGACTCTTGCAAGGACTCAGAGCGTCTTAGACCCTTTAACCAAGTTCAAAACACCCCTTTTAGAAAGTGGTATCATTACATGGACGAGCCTAAAAAAATAGCTCACACATCTGCCTAGTCTTTTACTTTAAAAAAAGAATTGACAAATTTAGTCACTAGTATTTGACGAAAAAAAGCCTTTGATCTACTTTCCAGATATTATTTGAAAAATGTAGAGATAGCGTCTTTAGGAGGAATATCTATGTGCAAGAGAAACAATTTGTCAGTTCTAAGGCTGGTATTAATGTTCTCGATGGTCTTTTTTTTAAGCTCTTGTAACCAAGAAAGTGAGCAAGAAAAAATAAAGAGAGAGCGTCAAGAAGCTAAAAATAGCAGAATTGAGGCAAAAGAACGGCAAAAAGCTAAAGACTGCAAAGCTAAAGCAAAAGAGAGTAAAAAAGCAAACAAGAGTGATAACAAAGGTTGGAAGAAGCAAAAAGCAAACGATTGCAAGACGAAAGCAAAAAAGCAGCACAAAAAAGCACAAGTTTACCTAGGAAAAGGTGATGACCGAGAGTATTGTAAATCAATCAGGTCTATGGAGCGGGTAAAAGCCCAAGAAAGGCTTGAAAAAGAGAAAGCTAAAGAACAGAAGCAAATAGCTCGATTAAATAAAAAGCGCGAAATAGAGTGCTTAAAAAAGAGTAGATACCTAGAACAGAAAAAAGAGCAATCTAAAGAAGAGAAAAGATTAGCTAAGCTACAAAGAGCTGATGAAATAGAGTACTGTAAAGCGATTAGAGCAAAAGAGCGACAAAAAGCAGAAGAGCACCAGGCTAAGCTTCAAAAGGCTCAAGAAAGAAGAGCTAAAAGCTGTTCTAAGGAGAAGATTTGGGAAAAGGGAGTTACACGTAAGCACTTTGGAGATAGAGTCATTGAAGAACCTTATCAGAGGGTCAGCTATCA
>CAYGMF010000049.1:4721-9074 GCA_964351075.1 uncultured bacterium | reverse complement strand
TGTGCATATAACTGCTGCACAAATAACTATTGCCAAGACTATACCTGCTGCACTTATCAGTGTGGTTGCAACTATCAATGCGGGTCAGGTAATAGCAGAAATTACAATTCGCAAAATGATACCTATAGGACTAGAAAGAGTCGTAAAATCAGCAGAAGAACAGAAAGAAGAAATTACTCAACTGCTAGTCGGTAACAGCACAAAAATTAAAGGCTTCTTCAAATTCAAGGAGCCTTTTTTTTATCTCCACCCCACCATTAAATTGTCCAATTGTTTGGTCTGATCGAATGACTCGATGACAGGGAATAACGAAAGGAAAAAGATTCTTTCTACAGCTTGATCCAACAGCTCGAATCGCTTTTGGAGAGTTGGTCCTTAACGCAAGCTCTTTATAACTCAAGGTTTTCCCAAAAGGGACTCTAGACAAAGAGCTATACACCTCTTTTTGGTAGGGAGAAAAAGGCGAAAAGTCAAGAGGGAGAGAAATGTTTGTTTCACTCATATTTAAATAGTCCTGAATCCACTTTAGAATGAGGTCTCTAGTCTGCTTGGAAGGGGAGCCCAAAAGGGAAACTCCAAATTGAGGGGAGAGCTTGAGATGAATCTTTTGAATTAAATTAGATACGGTATGAAATTGAACCTGAATTAGAGGGCCCTTTTTAAAAGTAAAAACTTCCATAAAGGGCCATCCTTTTTATTGAGTTATAGACTTTTCAAAATCAGATTTTGAAACTTTCTTTCCTTTGTAATACCATTCGCTTCGAACGACATCTTGGATATAAGTCTTTGAAATCCCATTTTTTAGATCGTCTTTCCAAGTGATTTCAGCAACGACTTGACCTTCACTGTTAAAGACAAGCTCTATACCATTTTTTTTGCCTTTAAGGTAAGGGATTTCACTATGTGGAACACCATCTTGGTAGATAACTGTTAAACCCTCTTTAATACCTTCTTTCCAGGTCTCAAAGGTATCAGGAATTCCATTGACCAAATACTGTTTTCTCATCCCGTGGATCTTATTGTCTTTATATGGAGTAATAACATGGGGATCGCCATTACGATGGTAGGAAGTATTGGAAACGATATCTCCGTCGGAAACTTCCATTTTGCTCAAATATTCTCCATAAGGGTTTCTTCTCACTTTCACTCCAGATCCCTCTAAAACTTTAGCTTCAATCTCATTGTCGTTTGCAAAGTATTCGCCAGCAATAAGCTTTCCATCTCTCCAGGTTTCAATGTTTTGTGGGGTTCCATTCTCAAACCATCTTGTAATTTGAGTTTGACCGTCAGAAATGAATTCGACCTTTTTCTTGGGAACACCTGAAGTGTAGTGCATCACCTCTGAAAGGAGATGTCCTGCGCGATAGTGCTCTTCTTTTTGAGTGACAAAGCTATGTGGAAAGCTGTGAGAAGTTTTACCTTCTAACTTTCCTTCGACATAGTTTTGGGTGATGATGGCTCCGTCTGATCGAGTGACGACTACTTGTCCGTTGGCACCTCGAGCGTTCCAATCATCTTCTGTGAGAGTCACACCATATTTATGGATAAAAACGGTACTCACGTTATTTTTATTTGGGTTTTGGCAGGCGCTAAATAAGCAAAGGCCACAGCCAACAAGTAGAGGAAGGTATCTCTTTTTGAGCATAAAGTCAGGCTCCATTTAAGTGGGTTGAATAATCAAGTTTTTCATCTCTTTAAGCACCTGAGTCATGATTTTGGCGTGCTCTACCTCAGTTGCCTCAAAAGAGATAGTCTTTTTATCATTTCTATACACAAAGCGCAAGGTAACATTTTTACGATCTGCACCAATAGCTTCACTTCGATATAAATCTAAGAGGAGAACATTTTTCAAAAGCCTTGAGTCCAGGGATTTTATGAATGAAAGTAAGTGACCGACTTGCAAATCATCTAAACATGTTAAAGTCCAATCTCTTTCTGATCCAGGGTAAGAAGGGAGCTGTTCAATATGTTCAAGAGGATCTGAAAGAGCCATAAGAGAGAGCAGTGAGAGCTCCGCAAATAAGATCGACTGCTTTAAATCTTGGCTTCTTAGAACGGAAGGGTGTATTTCACCTGCATAGCCCACTATGCGATCTTGATGAATTAAATCAGCCTGGATTCCAGGATGAAAAAATGAATGGTTGGATTTTTTAAAAGAGACGCCCTTAATCGAAAGGTGATCAAGCGTATTTTCTAAAATTCCTTTGAGGTGAAAAAAATCAACTTTTTCATTTTTTGATTCAAAGTGAAAAGGATTTTGATGCCCAGTAAGTGTAACTGCCATATGGGTCTCTTCGTTAAAACACTCTCCTTTCTTGGAGTAGGTTTTTCCAATTTCATACATTTGTAAATCTGTATTCTGGTGGCCCTGATTTTGCTTGATTACTTGCAGGTGATTTGCAAGTAAAGAGCTTCTTAGAATGGATTGGTCAATTGAAACCGTGTTTAAAGCTGAGAGAAATAAATCTTTAGACTGCTGGAGTGAAGACATCTGCGGACTAATTAAATCACAGGTTAAAATCTCTTGGAGTCCTTCTTGCAGAAGAGCTTGGTGTACTTGGGTTTCAAAAGTATAGAGATCAGCATCTGGTAGGTGGGAAAATGTAGAAGAGGGTCTTTCATGGATGATTCGATCGAATCCATAAAAACGAGCAACTTCCTCTACAAGATCAATTTCTTTATGCACATCATTGCGGTAGCTAGGTACTGTAACTTCTATTAACTTCTTTGAAGTGAGAGTCGGTTTAAAGTCTAATCTTTCTAAGATTTCTATCATCTCATCTGTGGAGATTGTCGTGCCAAGTAATCGATTAATGAAGTTTGGGCGACAAGTAAAAACTCTGGGCTTATAGGGAGCTTTAGAGAAAGCTAAGAGCCCTTTAGCAACTTGTCCCCCCGCAATCTCTTGGATAAGGCCTGCTGCCCTATCAAGGACTAGAGCCAACGCTTCTTCATCAACACCTCTCTCAAAGTGCTTAGAAGCATCTGTTGCAAGGTTTAAAAGCTTACTTGCCTTGCGAATTGCTTGAGAGCTAAAAACAGCGGCCTCCAAAAGGATCGTCTTTGTCTTCTCATGGACTTGGGAGTTTGCGCCCCCCATCACTCCCGCAATAGCAACAGGCTTACTTGCATCACAGATAAAGAGAGTATCTTTGGGAACTTGTCTTTTGATTCCATCAAGTGTTTCAAAAGTAACTCCCTTATCAAATGATTTGACTTCAATATGCCCTTTGTCAAGGTCATCAAAGTCAAAAGCGTGAAGTGGGTGCCCCATTTCATGTAGCATGTAGTTTGTGGCGTCTACCACGTTGTTGATGCTCTTTATTCCACAAGCTTTAAGCTTCTGCTGAAGCCAAAATGGGGAAGGGGCAATCTCAACATTTTCTATTAAACGGCATGCGTAGCGAGGACATTTGTCAGGGTCTGAAACTTTAAGAGAGACCTTTTTATCGATAGAAGTTTTTGTTTCGTTTAAAGGAAATTCTTGGAGAGAAAAAGGCTTTTTCAGGATACAAGAGAGCTCTCTTGCAATCCCAAGAACACTCATAGCATGTCCTAAATTAGGGGTAAAAGAGATATCTAAAACCTCATCTTGAAAGTAAGGAGCAAGCTCTTCACCAACTTCAAGGTCAGAGGGGAATTCTACAATTCCTTCACTCTTCTCTTCGATTCCCATCTCTTCAGCAGAAGCGAGCATTCCATGGGAATCAACTCCGCGCAGCTTCCCTTTTTTAATTTTATGGCTTTTACCTTCTTTGTCGATCAAGTGAGAATCAATTGGAGCGAGCGCTGTGATCAGTCCTTGAGAGCAGTTTTTAGCCCCACAAACAACTTGCAGTTCTTGTGTTCCATCGAATACTTTAGCAACGAGGAGCCTGTCTGCGTCAGGATGAGGCTTAACTTCTAAAACCTCTGCAACCTTCAGTCCGTTGAAAGAAGGTTCAAGCGCTTCTACGGCGTCGACTTCGAGGCCGAGTCTCGTAAGTTCATCTTCTAACACTTTAGAAGAGAGGGTGGTATTAAATATTTCTTGAAGCCAATTTAAACTAAAACGCATATTCGTAATAAAAAGATTATTTTTGAGTTTTCAACTTATACCAAATTTCTCCTATTGACGAAAAGGGTAATTTTAGCTTGAATAGAGGAGTTGAATCTATATTTTAAATATTTTGTGAGGAATCTAAAAGGCTATGAGTCGAAAAAAAAGAAAATTGAGAGCTTTAAGAGCTAAAGAAGAAGTGAGCCGAGAGCAAAACTCAGTTAGACGCTTGACAGGAGGGCTTGTTTTTAGTGGAGCGCTTAATATTGCACTTGCAACCTCATTAATTTATTTTGCTGTAAGAACTAAAGACA
>CAYGMF010000049.1:0-4621 GCA_964351075.1 uncultured bacterium | reverse complement strand
CTTAATATTGCACTTGCAACCTCATTAATTTATTTTGCTGTAAGAACTAAAGACAATCCTCCTCCTCTTACAAGTTCCATAGAATCAGAACTTGTCTTAGATCTCTCAAGAGAAATTTCTTTGCAAAGTGTAATGGAGCAATATCTATCTTTGGACTTTGAGTCTCTTGTATCCCTTCTAAAGAAAAAAGACTCTGTACAGGAGGGACTGACTCAACGTGATTTGGCACTCTCTACTCTTGCTTTTAAATATGATTTTGATGCTAAGAGGGCTCTTTTAGGCCAAGAAGCAGAAACCAGTGCTTTTCCTCTAGACCCCAATAAAGAAGTCTCTATGCCTATTTATGTTGGGCTTAAAGATGCACAGTATCGCTTAATTCACTCCTTTTTAAAAACAGAGCAGTGGCCCTATACAAGTGAAGGACTCTTCAATCGAATAACTGAAGGTCAGGGTGAAAAATCTTTGAAAGATGCCTTCTACTTAACGAAAGAGTTTATGCTACTAGAAGCGCTTTTCTGCCCTATCTCTCTCCCCAAAGAAGACTTACTGAAGCTCATGACAGAGGGGCCTTGGCACCTAGTTCAAAACTTTGTAGATGGAAATCCTCTAGTTGAAAACTTTTCAAATCCCTTAAGGATTCACTTCCTCTGTCAATATTTAGATTCAGCGTCTAATCAAGCAGCTGCTTTAATTTTAAAAGTAGACCCTGAATACGCTTTGAATCGACTCTCAGATGAAAAGGTGGTGGCTCTTTTGGGGCTTTTAGAAACTAAAACAGAACTTACTCAAAATTTTGTTCTTCACTTAGCTTTAGGGTCAAGATCGGACTGGGTGAAACAAGAAGCTTGTCGTATGCTCTACCACTACTCAAATAGAGAATTTATCCACCCCTTCAATTATCAAACCGCCCTTGATTTTATCGCGCAAGAGTTTGAGTTATCTCCAACAGAGAGCCCTCCTTTAGGTGTTCAATCTTTTCAAGGTGAACAAGAAACTGAAGTTGTGACCCAAATTGTGGAGCAGCCTCTTGTCCCTACTACAGAACCTCATCGGATCTATACCGTTCAGAAAGGGGACTGTTTATCTAAAATTGCTAAAAAACATCAGATAGATATTAAGCATCTCAAAGCTGCTAATCAATTAGATGATGATTTGATTCAGGTGGGAATGACCCTTTTAATTCCTTAGGGGGAACAGGGTCGTGTCCCCCTGGATGCCAGGGGAAACATTTGAGTATTCGCTTGAAAGTCAGCCAGCAACCCTTTATGGGGCCGTGTTTTTCAATGGCCTCTATTCCATAATTGGAGCAGCTAGGATAAAATCTACAGCAAGAGCCAAAGAATGGAGAGAGGGTCCATTGGTAGATTTTAATGAGACCCTTAAGAATTTTTTGAATGCTAGCTTTAATCATTTTCGAATTTTATCAAACAAATCCTCTGAAATCAAGGCTTGAATGAGCCTTAGATATTATTTGAATTCCAAAAATCCAATTAAAAAATCAAACAATTCTTGCACCTATCCAGGAGCTTTTGCTATCATCTCCCCACTTTGCGGACGTGGCGAAATGGTAGACGCGCTAGCTTGAGGGGCTAGTGGGAGCAATCCTGTGGGAGTTCAAGTCTCCCCGTTCGCATTCTTTATTGCCTCTTATTTCCAGATCCAGTACAAAAAACATTAGAATTTTTATCCAACCTGTCGTTGTATGTTAGAACTCTATTACTGGTTTAAGGGGCTGCTCATTGGCTTCATTGTCTCAGCCCCCTTAGGTCCCGTCGGTCTTTTGTGTATTAAACGTGTTATGAATAGAGGTTTGTTTCAAGGGTATGCAACAGGAGTAGGAGCTGCTTTAAGTGATGGCTTCTATGCAGCGCTTGCAGCGTTTGGTTTGGCCTTTGTCATGAACTTCCTAATTAGAGAAGAGCATTGGCTACGTTTAATAGGCGGCCTTTTTATGATCGGCATAGGTATTTTTTGGCTGATCAAAAAGAAAACCTATGAAGACTTTAAAGAAGCTCCAGCAAAATCTCACCATATAGGAGAAGCTTTTTCAACTGCCTTCTTACTGAACTTAGCTGATCCACTCCTTTTGATTGTTTATATCGCTATTTTTTCAGGGTTTGGACTCTCTAATGCAAGTCACAGCTTTACTTCAGCTCTTTCACTAGTTGTGGGTGTGATCATGGGAGCGGCTGCTTGGTGGTTTGTACTCGTTCACACTGTTTTAATCTTCAGAAAAAAACTCACTGCACATGCCCTTTTTGTGATTAACAGAATCATGGCTTATTTGGTCATTGCATTTGGAGTTTTTGTCTTAGTAACACTTGTCTTCCAGATTAAAATCTTTAATAGAACAATTTAGACTTTCATTAAGGAACTCGACTTAGCTTACTTCATCTACAGGGATCTTATTGATTATTTTTTGAGTACTCATTAAAATCCTTTTTTCAAAACAGATAGTATATCAAAAACAGGAGAACTCATGAAATATTTCGTAATTTTTTTTATTCTCGTTTGTGGACTTACCGCCAAGGCCTATCCAGAAACAGGGGAAAGCTATTGGATCGAAAACTATACAAGGCGAGTTGAGAACTTTCCCATAGAGGGAATTAACTTTCTTTGTTATCCAGACCTACTTCAAACACCAGAAGCTTTTCACAACCTAATAGAAGAGTTGGCAAAGAGATACAAAGACTACGATATTTCAAAGATTGTGGGTTTAGAGGCTAGAGGATTTTTGTTTGGGGTAGCTCTTGCTTATGAGATGAAAAAGCCCTTTGTGATGATGCGAAAAAAAGGAAAATTACCAAGAAAAACACAAAGTGTTAGCTATGGGCTTGAATATGGAACAGATGTTTTTGAAATAGAGGAAGAAAGTATTGATCCGTATGATCAAGTCTTGATTGTTGATGATTTACTTGCAACAGGTGGAACAGCTACAGCTGCTGTAGAATTAATTGAAAGACTTGGAGCTCAAGTTACTGAAATAGCCTGTATCTATGAGTTAGAAAATTTGAAGGGAAGAGAGCAAGTACCAGCACCTGTATTTTCAATGCTGACTGTTGAGGAGTAATCAAATTTCAAATAGATTTCTTTTGCACTTTTAATTGCTCCAGATTTGCAATGAAAACACTCTATTGTCCTTTTTACGCAAAGTCGCTAATTGTATACTTTCTCTACGAATGATGGTTTCTCCTGTACTAGCCTTTGAAACCGTTGAGAGAATGTTTTAGCAATGTTTTGAGAACGACTCAGATAGCAATAGAGTTATTTTTAAAAAAGTTGTTTGTTAATTTTTTTTCGTATAGGATTCAGTTTTTTAAATTATTAGTAATATAAAAGGATTGTGCTATGAAAAAAATTAAAACTTTTGCTCTGCTTTTTCTATTGAGCGCTACTTTTTGTTTATTCGCAGACCCTGACTCAAAGTCTCAAAAATGTTATCAACAATATAAAAATGGATTTGCAATTTCTATAAATTCGGTTTCTTCAGGAGGGGCGGGGCTTGGCTTTGCTTATTATTTTTTGAAAAATAATAGTGCAGCATTGACTCTGATTGTGAGTCCTTATCAGCGGATTAAAAACTATAACTACCAGAAAGGCCTGAACTACAACAAAACTTCTCTAGGGGGATCTTTAGAATTTTTTATTCCTCTCTGGCGCAATCAGTTAAATAACACTGTCTTTTTAGATTTAGGAGTAGGTTCGGTAGAACGTATTGGAAAAGCACCTGTCGTTTCTAGAAAAAATAAATTAAAGTATAGATTTACAATAGATTCCTATTTTGGTTTACAATACCGCTTTAATGATCATCTATACTTTACTATGGTGAGTCGTGTGCGCTATAAAGATAGTCAGTTAGAAGAGGCGACTTATCCTATTGGGCGCCATCAAACAAGTGTTATTGTGTTTGCAGATAGCCTTATAAAGCTTACGACAAAGTTTTAAGCTTATCCTGCACTTTATCCGAGAGATTTGAAATCAGTAGACCTTAATGTACCAGTGGACTAGACCATCTTTAATGCACGTGCAGATGGTCCTCAGTCTATTCTTGAAAGCTCTGGGGCCACGCAGCTGTTTATTGATTTTAGCATATTGTCTTACCTTAGCTCTCTAATTTAGTGCTCGAAATTAATTTCGTGCAGCTGTCCATATAGCTTACGGATCTTTTCTCCTAAAATCTCATCAACTTGTTTTTGATTGAGTTCTTGAAAAGAACGTTCTTTGACAAGCTCAAATACAGTCTTGAGTTCTTCTGATGAAAATACCAGATTTCTAATAGGTGCACACTCTTTGCAAAAATAATCCTGGAAGCAAAAATAAAGGTGGGATGGTTTTTTGTGGCAACGAGAACACTCTGATTTTAAGGTTAAACAACCTTCAAGTAAAAGCACTTTTAAATAGAAACTTGAAACCAAGACTTTGGGATCTTTAGATGAGACCATTTGTTTTAAATAACTCTTGAGTAAACAAAATAGATCGCCGGAGGGGTATTGCTCTACTTGGCTCTTTAAAATGGCATGCAAGAGATCAAAGCCTGCTGTGAGGTGCACATAGGAGTCTCTTAAACCCAAAAAAGGATCAAGAAGCTTGCCTTCTATAAAGGTGTAGAAATCTCCTCTTT
>CAYGMF010000048.1:0-11732 GCA_964351075.1 uncultured bacterium | reverse complement strand
TCATTCTATCCATTGAATATTATCTGAAGGTCAGAGATTTTTAATCTCTGATCTTTTTTTTGTCTCTTGATCTAAATCGATAAATTTATAAGATGTGGAAATGACTCTACCACTCCTTATTATTCAAGCGCGTATGGGTTCTTCAAGGCTTCCTGGCAAGGTTCTAAGGCCTCTTTTGAAGCGCCCTGTTCTTTTCTATACAGTGGAGCGTTTAAAGGCTCTAAAGACCCCCGTACGGATTCTATTAGCTACGAGCGTAAACCCGGAAGATGATCTCTTAGAGGAGTTTGCTAGAAGCTTAGGAATTGAGTGCTTTAGAGGAAGTTCTGAGCATGTTTTAGAGCGCTTTTATAAAGCGGCAATAAGTTTCTCTTCCGAAGTCATTGTACGGATTACTGGTGATTGTCCACTTGTTCAACCCTCTCTTTTAGATCGAATGCTGCAATTTTTTATCAGATCCGATGGGAAGTATGACTACGTCTCAAATGTACATCCTAGAAGTTATCCAAAAGGGATGGACCTTGAGATCTTTTCATTTAAAGCTTTAGAAAACGCCTATTTAAATGCAATTGACCCTTATCAAATAGAGCACGTTACTCCCTACTTCTATCAAAATCCGCAGTTATTTTCTCTTTATAATTTTGAAAATGAAGAGGATTTATCTGATTTCAACGTCTCTATAGACACCCTTGAAGATTTTAAATTTGTAAGTTCTATTATTGAAAAACACTACACCAAAAACCCCCTCTTTGAATTAGATGAAATGCTACTTGAATCGAAATTAAAAAAAGCTTAAAGAAAAATGCATTGAAAATAAGGAGCCCATGTCCATTTCACTTCAAACACTCGATCTAAAAAATGACGATTTAAAATGTCTTTATGAATGGAGGCAAGATGCCCAAACACGCGCCTTTTCATTTAACTCAAAAAAGCAGCCTTGGGAGGAGTTTTCAAAAACGATAAAATCTAAATACTACTCCGTAAAAAACCTTCCCCCTCAGTGGATCCTTAAAGAGAATGAAAAAGTCGGCGTTCTCTACTTTGAAGAATGGCCAAAGCCCAAAACAGCTCAAATTTCCATCTACCTAAACCCCTCTTTAAAAGGACTTAAAATAGGCTCACAGGCGCTTATAATAAGCCTTGAGAGCCTTTTTAAAGCAGAGATTGAAGAAGTGGTCGCCTTCATCAAAGAAGAGAATATAGGCGCTTTAAAAGCCTTTAAAAAGGCTGGGTTTGAAGGCGTAGGGCCTGTTGAATTCTCTCGAGAAAACGTTTCACATAAAGCGCTTAAATTAAGATGTTTAAATTCTAGTTCGAATGAAGGTGTATTTGTCATAGCAGAAGCCGGCTCCAACTTCCATATTGGGAGTTTTGAAGAAGATTTAGTGAGAGCTAAAACGCTCATTTTAGAGGCTTATAAAGCAGGAGCTGCTGCTGTTAAATTTCAACTGTATGACAGCTGCGCAGTTTACGTCTCTAATGCCGGATCTCCCGATTACTTAGGGCAAGACATCAATGCTATTTTTGATGAGTTTGCGCTAGCTGAGTCCCTGGTTCCACACCTTTACTCTTACGCGAACTATTTGGGAATTGAGTTTATGTGCTCTGCTTTCTCAGAGCGGCATTTTAAATGTGTGGACCCCTTTGTTGTAAGGCACAAGATTGCTTCTTATGAACTTCGTCATCTAAGACTACTTGAGCTTGCAGCCCAATCTAAAAAGCCTCTTTTTCTCTCCACAGGAGCTTCTACTGAAGAAGATATTGAGTGGGCTCTCAACCACTTTAGAAAAGCTGGAGGCCGTGAGGTTACCCTTCTACATTGCTGCGCTCAATACCCAGCTGATCCAAGCGGACTTCATTTAAACTGCATCCAAACGCTTCAAAAGCGCTTTAAAGTTCCTATTGGGTATTCAGACCATAGTGCCCATCCTCTTTATGCCCCCCTGATAGCTGTTGCATTAGGAGCAAGTGTCATTGAAAAGCATTTTACATTAAGTCGTCACCTTCCTGGCCCTGACCATGCTTTTGCAATTGAGTGCCATGAGCTCAAAGAGATGGTTGAGGCTATAAAAGAAGGAAAAAAAATGCTTGGGCTTGCAAAAAAAGAAATCTTCCCTCAAGAAGAAGAATTAGCAAATTTTGCTAGACGAGGGCTGCAAGCTACTCAGACTATACAAAAAGGGGAAGCCTTTCAAGAAGGGATCAATGTTTCGATTTTAAGGCCAGGAACTCAAAGGCTGGGTCTTCACCCAAAGCACCTGGAGCAACTAGAGGGCTCTTTAGCTAATAAGAGAGTTGAAAAAGGGACTGGCATTGATTATGGCGACGTATTATGGAAATAAATTTAGATAAAATCACCCACCTCTTCATAGATTTGGATGGCACCCTTGTCAATAGCTTGCCCCGCCTTAAGTATGTCTACGATGATTTTCTAGGCGATCATCAAAAAACAGGCTCTAAAGAAGAGTTTTCGAAGTTGAAAACCTCTTCTATAGAAAAGCTCATTGAGTATTTTAAGATGAAATATGTTTTAAATCCCCCCTCCCCTAAGCTCAAAAAGCAGTATGAGTGCTATTTAGAAAAGCATTATTTCAAAGCGCCTCTTTTTGCCGGGGTTAAAAGCTTTTTAATCGAGGCTCAAAAAAACGGGATAAAACTCATTTTAACAACAGCAAACCAAAAAGCTTTTGCCGAAAAAATATTAACAGTACACCAAATCAAAAGCTGTTTTAAAGAGATCATGACGCCTGCTTGTTTTAAGTACAAAATAAAAGATGTTAACTTTTACAGCTCTGTTTTAAAAAAGCTAAACCTAGAGAAGCATGAAGCTCTTGTCATTGATGACTCATTGGAAGTGATCGTATCTTCAACTCAATTAGGGCTTAAAGCTTTTTTATTTTCTAAAATAAACTATCATCCCCTTCCTTGCTTCGGAAGTTGGAAAAACTTGACCAGGGAGTGGTTTAGCCATGCTGAACAAAAATCAATTGATTCTTGAGGAGATTGACCCTGACTTTAAAGTAATTTTAGAGTCTGTCCCCAATTTAGTCACCATCCCTGAAACTTTTCAAGATGAGGTCTTCTCTAGAGCTGCTGAATCCAAACCTCTCTTTAATGGGACTTTAGTCTGTTTGAAAAATTTCTCACCTAAGCTTATTACCACTTACACCCTATCCTTTAAAGAATACTTAGCAGCTAACCATTTGCCGAACTATCCCCATAAACACAAACCTTTAGCTGTAAGTGGCTGGGTCATACATCGAGAGCGAGTTCTCTTAGGTATAAGATCAAAACTAGTTCTTTTTTTTCCAGGTTTCTTAGAACTTGTCCCCTCTGGTGGAATTGACGGAAGAGCAATCTCTCAAAATGGAGAGGTCCATTATGAAAAAGCTCTAGTAGCAGAGTTTGAAGAAGAAACAGGTATGAGCTCTGATGCTATTGAACGTATAACTCCAGAGACCCTTGTCTTTTGTAAATCTAAATCTCTATTCGATATCTGTCAGTCTATTCACCTTTACCCTTCTGAAGAAATAGACTGCGATGCAAGCAACGAGGAATACTCAAAGCTCTTTTGGGTTCCCCTAAAAGAGCTGGAAGAATTTATTTTAGAGGAGGGACAAAAAATAGTGCCTACTTCTCTTGCACTAATAAAGGGTAAAATTTTATCCTAAGGGCATATATCATGCATAGATCACTTTACTTCATCTATTTTTTTTCAGTTTCCCTTTTAACTCTATTAACTCCTCTCTTTAAACTTTCTTTTTCACTTAACTTTTTTGCCCCCTTTCTTCTTTTGATGCTTTATAAAAAAGGGCGCTCTTTTGCCCTTTCTCAAGCTTTTTTATGTGGCTGCATCCTAGATTTGATAGCCGCTCAAAACTCAATTGGCTTTTGGACTTTAAACTTTATTTTAACCCTTTATTTAATTAGCCATATTAAACATTTCTTTTTTGCTGAAAAAATCTTCACCCTGCCCATTTTGACTATCGTTTTTTCATGGATCTCCACCACCCTCTACTTTCTAATAACTACTATTTTTTGCACTAAAACCCATCTCACGCTACAATGGGCACTAACAGACTTAGTTCTGTTGCCTATTTTAGATGGCCTATATGCGTTTGTTGTTTTTTCTCTACCACTCGTTTACTTCTCTGGATTGCTCCCAACAAATAAACGACAAACATCGTCCTTAAATCTTAAAGAAAACTAGCAATATGATTTTGAATGGAAAAAAAATAGCTCAAGAAATTTTAGATGAGCTCAAGATCAAAATAGAAGCTTTAGAGGGTAAACGCCCTCCCCTACTTGCCTTCCTGCTCATTGGAGACAATCCTGCTTCCCATATTTACGTTAAGTACAAAGTAAAGGCTTGTGAGCAGATTGGAATTAAGACTCGAGGATTTCATCTCTCAAAAGAGATCTCTCAAAAAGAAGTGATGGAGCATTTAAAAAATTTAAATTTAGATCCTGAAGTAGATGGTATTTTAGTCCAGCTCCCTCTCCCTCCACAACTCAACACACAAGAAGTTATTGAAGGGGTTGACCCTAGAAAAGATGTAGACGGCTTCCATCCTCTCAACATTGGGCGACTTCTTTTAGGGTATGAGCCCTATTTTACTCCCTGTACCCCTTTAGGCATACAAGAGATGCTGGCTCGATCTAGCATCCCTATTTCAGGCAAACACATAGTTATTATGGGACGCAGTAACATTGTAGGGAAACCTTTAGCAGCTCTCCTTGTACAAAAAAGCAAAGAAGCCAATGCCACTATTTCCTTGGTTCATTCTTATACAAAAGATCTCGATCAAATTACTCAAAAAGCAGATATTTTAGTTGCTGCTATGGGTAGCCCTGAATTTGTACAAGCGTCCATGGTAAAAAATGGAGCCATCATTATTGATGTTGGTATTAATCGGCATGGTGGAAAACTAGTTGGGGATGTTTTTTTTGAAGAGGTCTCTCCGAAAGCTGCTCATATAACTCCAGTACCAGGAGGCGTGGGGCCAATGACTATTGCAATGCTTTTATCAAACACACTGAAGAGTTACCAGCTAAGGAAACGGCTAACATAAGGTTTCTTTACCAAAAGGCTGCAGCTTAAAGCAGTCTTCTCCCTCTAAAGTTCCAACCGCTACCATTCCAACTTCATAGAGTCTTTGTAAAATAACATAGCGCATAAATTGCATTTCTTCTTCACAGAATGTTGGTAATTTATATTTCCAATTGGGTCCTTCTTTAACTAAAGAGACTAAGTCATTATCCCCGATAGGGCAGATCATTCCTTCTAGAAATTTATTAAGAAGAATCCAGCCACAAGATTCAATGCGCTCTAGACCTTTCTCAACTTCACGGACATTTTTTTCTGTATCTAAGTCATCTCTAAAACCCATCTTAAGAGTTCTATTCTCTGGGTGTCTGTAAAGATAGAGAGCTTTATCTTCGACTTCCATATTGAGCCAGTGCGGAGCGTGGTGGTGAGGACAGAGCATCTCCTCATGTCGAATAGCGAGACCTATGCGCACAAGTCTAGAGGCTAATCGACTTAAGTAAAGTTGCCATGAAAGGACGTCCATATTACTTTCTTGTCCAATACAACCCAGGGACAGTTGCTTAACCGTTTCTTCAGGAAAAAGGAAATCTTGATCGGTAGCGGAAGCTTGGAGTGCTAAAGGCTGATGGATAATCTCTTCTAGCAAGTAGGTCATATCTTGTATAAAATGAAACGGTTTTTTTGTAGAGGACTTAACCTGCTTGGATTCAGGAAGAACCTTAGGAATATGTCTTTGTTTGAATTGAAGGTACTGTGTCCACTCATAAAAAGGAGTAATGACTTCTTTCCAGAGCCCCCCTTCTTTTTGATAACTTAGGCAACAAACAAAATTGAATTCAAGGTGAAGCATATATTCTTCAAAAGCATTTCGAGAAAGTTTATGCTTTTCCTTTATCTTCTCTGTTGGAAGGCACAATTCTGATTGATTAAAAAGATCAGAGATAATTTCGGACATTACGGGCTCTGTAACATTGAGGTCCATTAAGTAACGTTCATAAACTTGAGGGGTCTTAAAGTAACGCTCAATCATAGAGGCAAAAATATTATTAGAAGACCTAGGAATGGAGTACCAAACAGGGAGTGCATGAATCGGAACCTTTCTTAGAAGGCCCTGAATGTAACTCATATTAGGCTTAAAGTCGTCATCGAATTTTAAGATTTGATGGTCATAATATTTACGCATCTCTTTGTCTACTAAGACCGCATCTTGATCTATAGTTAAAAGGCCGGTACGGCTTAGCTTCTGAAGTGTTTCAATAAGTTCGGAGTCAGATAAGTCCAAGTTCTTCTTTAACTTTACAAGTGGAATACGGATAGAACCATAGAGGATCTCTTCTAAAACCTCTACATCTTGAACAGTAAATGTAGACATGAGCAATCTATTATCAAGATCCATTTGATAATTATAATCTTCAAAGTTGATCTTATTTTTGCGACTTACACATAAATCTAACATACTTTAATTCTCTCTTAGTTCTCTATCTACTGCCCGCTTTTGATCACGCAATTTAATTTTTTCTCTTTTGTCATAAGCTTTTAATCCCTTGCCTTTTCCAAATAACAGCTTAACTCGTCCATGGCTAAGGTATAGGGACAAGGGAACGAGGGCTAGCCCCTTCTCTTGTGTAGCAGCTTTAAGCTGCATAATTTCTCGTTTGTGAAGTAAAAGCTTGCGCTCTCTTCTCTCTTCATGGTTTTGCAAGTTGCCATGACGATAAGGTGCAATATGAGCACCTACTAGCCAAAGCTCATCTTGTTTGACTTTGACATAACTTTCTTGCAAGTTCCCGCCATTTTCTCTTAGCGATTTAACTTCTGTTCCAAGCAAAACAAGCCCTGCTTCAAAAGTCTCTAAAATTTCGTAGCTGTGCCTAGCTGTTCGATTACGAACAAGCTCCTTTTTTGCTTTTGATGTCATTGTAAATCCTACAAGAAGACTTAAGTATAAGGGCAAATTGGAAAACTGTCTAGTTTAAATACTATTTTAATTGTAGAGTATTTCTTGACAGCATCTCTATACTTCTATTATCTTCGTCGCCAGTTAACTATTATTTTGGAGAACCCTATGAAATTTGTCATTCCTAAAGAAACTCTCTCTCAGCTGATCAACAATATACAAAATATTGTCAGCCATAAACCCACCATTCCTATACTATCAAATTTTTTAATTGAGGTAGAGAGTGGTGTTTTAACCGTAACAGCTACTGACCTCACAGTTGGAATGAGGTGCCACGGAGACGCAAAGGTTGTTGAAGAGGGAGCTATTACCCTTCCAGCCAAAAGATTTTTTCAACTCACCAAGGAGCTTACAGCACCTTCTCTTGAGATGAGTTCTGCAGATGGAGAGACCTCTGAGTTAAAAGCAGGTACTTCAAAATTTAAGTTTCATGGAATGCACCAAAAGGACTTTCCCTCTCTTCCTGATTTAAACGCGGCTAATTCCTTTGAAATGGAGCAAAAAGTATTAAAAGAAATGCTTTTTAGAACTTCATTTGCAGCTTCTAGAGAAGACAGTCGTTATGTTCTGACTGGAATTCTATTTAAAATACAAAATAAAAAAGCACTATTTGTTGGAGCTGATGGCAAGAGATTAGCTGAAGTTTCAACAGATCTACTTGTGGATGACTCAGTTGACAATGAATCTATTCTACCCTTAAAAGCAGTTGAAGAAATTTACAAATGCTTATCGGATAAAGGGCTCGTGAAGGTATTTTTAATGCCGGATAAAATTGCTCTTGAAATTGATAAGACTACTATTGTGACAAAGCTCTTGTCAGGCACTTATCCTGACTTCAAGCGCATTATTCCTGACAAGCTTGAAACCAAAGTGACTCTTCATCGAGAAGAGTTGATTTCACTTTTAAGGCAAGTCTCTTTATTTACAGATGAAGACAATCAATCTGTGCGCTTTTTATTTTCTGAGGGCATGTTAAGTTTGAAAGCAAACCATGCATCCATTGGTGAGGGTGAAGTTTCTATGCCTGTCAACTACCATAAAGAGCCTTTAGCAATAGCATTCAATCCTCATATTTTCTTAGATATTTTAAGACATAGTCGTAATGAAACGATTCAGTTAGGTCTTAATGACCCATACAATCCAGGGATCATTACGGATGAATCCACTGCACGTTTTGTAATTATGCCGATGCGTTTAAATGAATCTTAAATGGCGCACTTAAATTATTTATCGCTTTGGAATTTCAGAAATTATTCCAAAGCGACACTTCCTTTAAGCCCTAAAATAAATCTATTTATTGGTCAAAATGGACAAGGAAAAACAAACTGTTTGGAAGCGATTACGCTTTTGATTTCAGGAAAGTCTTTTCGCACCTCTTTTTTAAATGAGCTTGTTTTACATGGGGAGTCTTTTTTTTCTATTCAAGCGCATTTTATTCGACATGGAATAGAACAATCCCTTCGGTTAAATTACTCCCCTCAAAAAAAACAGATGCAGCACAATGAAACGGTGCATTCAAGTTTTGCCCCTTTAATTGGGTTGATGCAAGGGGTCTTTTTTTCTGGATTTCAAAATCAATTGATCAAGGGAGCTCCAAATTTAAGGCGCCGTTTTTTAGACTTACAAAGCGCTCAAATTGATCCCTTATACCTGCATCATTTAAGGCGCTATCAACAAGCTCTTAAAGAGAGAAATGTCCTTCTTAGAGCGCGCAAAGAGAGAGGGCTTGAGCTCTATGAAGAGCTTATGTCTTTGAGTGCTCCCTATCTTATAGAGCAACGCATGAGTGCTCTTGAAGAGCTTGAGCGTCTAGCTCAAGTCAAACATGAGGAGCTCACAGGAAAAAAGGAGAGCTTTAAAATCGTCTATCAGATGCATCCTATTTTTTCTAAAGCTCCCTCAAGCGAGGAATTCTTAATTGCTTTAAAGAGACAGCGTCAAAAAGATTTAAGGATGGGCGTTACATCGCTTGGTCCTCATAAAGATGACCTTCATTTTTACCTGAAGGATTATGAAGCTAAAAAGTATGCTTCCGAGGGGCAAATACAGTCTTTAATTACATCTCTTTACTTATCTGAATACCAAAGACTTTTAAATAAGTCGAATGAGACTCCCCTATTTTGTGTGGATGATATTGGACAAAATTTAGATGGCGAGAGATTGCACAAGCTGTACCATCTTTTAGATCAGATGGGACAAGTTTTTATTACGACGCCTAAAATGCCTGATTATTCTTTTAAGGGACCTGTTCAGGTTTTTGAGATTCAAAATGGAGAAGTTAGACTCTCTTCTCAAAAGAAAGCAAATCTATCTTCTGTTTAAGCGCATGCCTTAAACTCTCTTCTTTTACGTAAGATAGCTAACATCTCTCGAGGATTTCTGTCTTTGCTTTGATTTACATTCATTATTTCTCGATCCATAATTGATCGAATATCTGGCAATTTGAAATTCGAAACGGTGCGGTTAAAGACCTTTAAGCCATTTCTGAATTGGCTCTCTTTCCAATAGCATTCTCCATAGTAGGCATAGAGTATCAAGCCAGAAGCTGCTGCCACAAGGGCTGCTGCAGTCGCAGAAGCGCCTACTGGATTTGCAAGTGCAACAATTCCACCGACACAGCCTATTACACCAGCTGTACAATTAATTACACGAGAAGTGAGAGATTTGTAAAGGGAGGCTTTGTATTTTTTAAGAAGTCGATCCGCATTGAATAATGCTAAAGTTCTCTCTTTAAAATCAGAAGAATTTAATCCCTGCAAAATATTGAAAGCATCTTGCTTAATCATCTCTGTCATCTCTTTTCCAACTCGACGCTCTAAGATCTTTTCTTTCTTAATTAACAGTTTATCCGCTTCTTTAAAAAAGGCGTCGCCATAACTCCAATCCTTACTTTTTTCTTGCAGCATCACTTCTTCTGCTCTACTGATCCCTACACGCTCGGCAAGATCTTTCATCGCTCGTTGATATTGTGATAAACCGTTTTCTTCTTTAGAAGCAAATGTCTCTTTCATCCTTCCTACAGCTCGCGCACATCTTGCAAGACCAATCCCTTCAATTAAAGTATAAATTGTAAAAGCTACGAGCATAAGCGCAGCTGATGCTACTCCTAAAGACGCTACTCCTGCCTTCACCCCCTTGATTTGCAAAATACCAATAGTAGAGCCGATAGTGGACGCAGAGAGGTTAGTGGTATTAGAAGTTAAGTTAAGAGTGCGATCTCTTAAAGCCTCTCCATCCCCTTCTCTGTATGCAACTCTTAAAGCAGCTGCGTCTTGAGCTCCTAAGTAGAGGGATACCCCGCCTGATAAAAAAGTAAAGGGAAGTCTGAAATAGTTAAAAGACTTTGTAAATCTATGTCCTTTTAACAAAACTCTTTTCTCTGAAAACCACTTGCTAATTCCTTGTATAACTTGAACAACACTTTCAACAATCCCTTCAGCAACTGTTACTAAAGAAGTCATGTTTGCAATTGTATCTAACTTTCTTTTACGGATTCCAAAGATACGACTCTCTTTTTCTCCCTGCTTACGAGTAGCACGAATCCGTCCCACATAGTGGGCTAGATTCAAGGGTCTAGCTGCAACTCGAATAGTAGGCATTTTGAGGCCTTCCTGTTAAATAACTTTTAAAAAAAATAATGTTCATGTAAAAACATTTATTTTAGGAATCCTAAGATTCCTAATCTTTATTATAATAAATAATTATTAAGATTTGATTAAGAAAAGTAGTAAAAATTAATTTAATTAAAGGTCTTTATGAACCCATCAATCATCCCCCCTTTTGAAGGAAAATTTAACTCCATTTTACTTTATGGGCCTCCTGGAGCGGGCAAGGGAACATTAGGGAAGTTTTTAAGTAGCGTTGGGAGCCATTTCCACCTCTCCTCAGGGGATATCTTTAGAGGCCTCCCTATTGATTCACCTGCAGGTAAGATCGTCCACCAGTACATCTCTAAAGGGCATCTAGTTCCTGATGAGGTGACGATTCAGGTGTGGTATTACTACGTTTCTGGACTAATTGCAACGAACCACTACTACCCAAGTGAGCAACTCCTTCTTTTGGACGGGATCCCTAGAACTCCAGCCCAGGTAGAGATTTTAAAAAAATATATTAACGTTAAAAAAATTATTCGATTAGACGTTAAAAAAGAGGAAAATCTTTTTAAAAGGCTTCAAAAAAGGGCGGTTATTGAAAAGCGGCAGGACGATCAAGATCCTAAAATTTTCAAGACTAGAATGGAGATCTATAAAAAAGAGACGACTGAGATTTTGAAGGGTTATCCTAAAGAAAAGATTGCTGTTTTCAACGCGGATCAGAAGCCTTTAGAGGTTTTAAGAGATGTTTTGGTGGAGTTGTCTGACATTCTGACTTAAAAAATCGGAGTAGAGGGATTCGAACCCCCGACCTACTGCTCCCAAAGCAGCCGCGCTAGCCAAGCTGCGCTATACTCCGAAAAAATTCTGCATAGTTATATCAAAGCGAAGAATTATTCAAAAGAAAAAAGCCCAACATTGCTGGGCTTTTTGTCTTTTTGAGTTAGAATTCTTTTTTTAACTCTCTCTTCGAGGAGAGCTCACTAGACCCAACTGATCCATTAACCACTCAGCGTCTCTTCTATTTGAAGCATCTGCAGCTCTTCTCTTTTTTTGAGGTACTGTGTGCACCATATGGGACTTTTTTTCAAAGTGAACCTTTCTCTTGTGACGAGGTGGAGTAGGTTCTGCT
>CAYGMF010000047.1:4000-11835 GCA_964351075.1 uncultured bacterium | reverse complement strand
AGGGATTAGTCTCTAAAAAGGGTAGTTAGAATTTGAATTAAATAAAAACTTTTTTTTAATAATTTAAGGAAGTATAGCAAAAAGATTGGAAGGAGGTAATCGCATGCAAAAATATCCGCTTTTTAAAAAGTGGATTGTAAGGACGCTCTTCATGTTTTTAGGAGGGCTTTCTTTGGGCTCCTGCTCGATTCAAAGTCAAAGAGCAGAAATTTCTAAACCCCTTGATATTGACCTTTCTACTAAAGAGGCTTTTCTCTCCAAAGACTTTATCCCCTCAGATTGGGCTTCAGAAAATTGGTGGGAGATGTTCAATGACTGCCAGCTCAATCAATTCATTGAAACCACCCTTGCAAATAACCCAACTATTCAAGCAGCTGTTGAAACGATTATTTTAGCGCACGAGTCTGCTAAGCAAGCGTTTTCACCTCTACTACCATCAGTTGATGCCGAATTTAAAGAGGCTCTCTTTGCCTTTAACTGGAGAGGCGATGGAGTGAAAGTACCTGCTTCCCTTGATGCCCTTTTACCAGATAATATACTCCCTAATTGGATCAACTTCTTAGGTTACTTTCTTAGCTTTAAGTGGAGCTTAGATATTTGGGGAAAACAGACAAAACTCTACAAGGCTGCTCAAGATGACATGAAAGCTCAGCTGGCTAACGCAGCTTACACAAAGCTTCTTTTAAGCGTTCAAGTCGCTAACAGCTATATGAATTTGCAATATTACCTAAGAATGCAAACGCTACAAGAAGAGGCATTGCAGGTCCAAAATGACATGCTCTTAATTTATGAGCAAATGCAGATCTATGCCTTAGCAGATGAAATGGACATACAAAATACTAAAAAAAGGGTAGCTAAGCTACGTCTTCAACTATTAGAGACTGCAGAAAGTATTACTAAAAAGCAATATGAGCTTAAAGTCTATATGGGAATGAGCCCTGATCAAACAGATCCTGTGCAAATGCCAACCGCATGCTTTGATGCTCCTTTCCCATGGCCCGATCAAGTCTCTATAGATCTCTTAGCAAGAAGACCTGATGTCGTCACTAAAATCTGGGCCATACAAGCTGCTACAAAACGGGTGAACTCAGCTAAAGTGGCTTTTTTTCCTTCTGTTGACTTAGCAAGCTTATCGGGCTTTTTTGATTTCAAATACAAAGAGGTTTTAGAACCTAAAAGTTGGTTTACAAGTGTGATTCCAGGGGTCACTCTTCCCTTGTTTCATGGACTAAACCTAAGAAGTAAACTGAAGTATAGCTTAAGGCAATATAATTTGGCCGTCTATGATTACAACCAGCTTCTCTTGAACGCCACTCAAGAAGTCGTAGACAGTATGACTTCTTTTCAAATAGCTGGCCAAAGGATAGAGGAACAAAAAGGAATTTTAAGTGCCAACGCATCTCTTTTAGAACTTTCAGGGATGCGCTTTGAATATGGGTTAAACACCTATTTGCAAGTGCTAGAGAGTCAACTCATCTCTTTAAATGATGAGATGACCTATGTGCAACTCATTGAAATGAGGCTTTTAAGTATTTTGAGCCTTATTAAATCAATAGGGGGAGGATACAATAATCCAAATGCCCAAATAGATATGGAGCAAGATTTTATTTATGAATGAACATGCAGATCAAAAACTAATTGAAAATAAAGGACCTGTGAAGAAAAAGAAAACAGCTCTTTTTGTCACACTTGGAGTTATAATTATATGTGCGCTCTTAATCTTTTTTTATTGGTTTATTTGGGCTAGATTCTCTGTTTCAACTAATAGCGCCTATGTCAATGGAAACACTGTTGAAGTCTACCCTCAAGTTAGTGGAAGCATTACAACAGTTAATGTTCAAGAGACCTTCCATGTTAAACAGGGAGATGTTTTAGTCGAACTTGACCCTACCGATTATGTCATTGCATTTGAAAATAGCAAATCAGTTTTAGCAAACACAATAAGAGGTGTTGTACAGAAGTTTGATAGAGTCTATCAGCTGCAAGCAAGTGTTCAAATGCAGCAAAGTCAATTGGATCAAGCAGTTTTAAATTACCAACATAGAGAAGCCCTCGTTCAAATTGGAGGGGTGACTTTAGAAGACTTTCAAAAATCTGAAACAGATATGCATGTGGCTCAAGCCTCTTTAAACCAATCTCTAGAAGATTTAAGAGGTTCAGAAGCACAAATCTATAACACAACTGTAGCAACACACCCCCTTGTCCAAGAAGCCATGGACACTGTAAGGTCGTCTTGGATCGATCTGCAACGCTGTGTCATAAAAGCTCCTGTTGATGGTTATGTCGCTCTTAAATCTGCGCAGGTAGGGGAAACAGTTTCTCCATCGAACCCTCTTTTGTCCATCGTTCCCTTGAATGATGTTTGGGTGAATGCAAACTTTAAAGAAATTCAACTCAAAAAAATACGGATAGGGCAGCCTGTCAAAGTGACTAGTTCTCTATATGGAAGCCACGTGAAATACAAGGGGACTGTAATGGGGATTTCACCAGGGACAGGTAGTGTTTTTTCGGTTATACCTCCGCAAAACGCAACGGGGAACTGGATTAAAATAGTGCAAAGAGTGCCTGTACGTGTTTCATTAGATCCTAAGCAATTAGAAAAGCATCCTTTAAGATTGGGGCTTTCCCTAAAGGCAACAGTTGATTTACGTGATGAGGAAGGGGAAGTCTTAACTCCTCTTGAACCCACTCTTCCCATTTATCAAACATTTATTTTTCAGGATCAGATTTACGGAGTAGAAGGGATCATCAAGCGAGTTCTAGAAGAGAATATCAACTCCAACTACGATGAGTAATCTATGGATGAAAAATATGAGATAACGGGAGTTGGTTTTGTCCTAGTTGCTTTGGGAATAGCTCTTTGTACTTTCATGCAAGCTTTGGACTTATCCATTGCAAATGTCGCTCTTCCCTATATTGCAGGCGATTTAGGGGTAAGCGTCAGCACAGGAACTTGGGTCATAACCTTTTTTATGGTGGGTAATGCCATCGTTCTTCCCATATCAGGTTGGTTGGCTGAAAAAGTAGGCTCTATTCGGCTGATTATTGCTTCTGCTATTTTATTTGGAATCGCCTCATTTCTATGTGGGATTTCGGTAAGCTTCCCTATGCTTGTCGTAAGCCGGTTTTTTCAAGGAGCTGTTGCCGGCCCTTTAATTCCAACTAGCCAAGTACTCTTAACAAGAGTCTTTCCAAAAGGAAAAGAGAATATGGCTTTGGCTCTATGGGCTATGGTCCTTCTAGTAGGACCCATTAGTGGACCTATTGTGGGAGGATGGATTACTGAAACCTATTCCTGGAGGTGGATTTTTCTGATTAATGTTCCAGTAGCTCTCTTTTCTTTTATTGTGCTCATTGGACACATGAAAAATTATATAACTGCTATTACTCAAATGGAGTTTGATTGGTGGGGACTTATCTTTCTCGTCATAGGAATTACGAGCCTACAAATTTTCTTGGACCAAGGTAGAGAGCTGGACTGGTTTCACTCAGACACAATTAAAGCCCTATTTTATACCGCGGTCATTTCTCTAACTCTTCTGGTTGTTTATGAATGGAACTGTGAAAACCCACTCATCGAGATTCGATTATTAAAAATTCGCTCTTTTTCTTTGGGAACACTCGTCTTAGGACTTTCCTATATGGCATTATTTGCGCCCATCGTCATTACTCCTCTTTGGTTAGAAGAAGTAATGGGATATACTTCTTTAAAGGCGGGAATTTGTCTTTCAACTATGGGGATTTTACCTTTTATACTTGCTCCCCTTGTAGGAAAGGCTATGGGAAGTGGACGCTTAAAATTACTTGTTGGAAGCAGTCTAGTAATCATGGCAATAGTGACCTACTCTTACACCAAATTTAACACCAATGTTACGATGTTTCAAGTTGCTCTATCGCGTTTCATTTTTGGATTGGGAATAGTTTGTTATATAGCACCAGCTACAGCATTGCCATTAACTCAAATCCCCAAAGATAAGATTTCAAATGCTTCGGGGATTATGCAATTCTTTAGAATCTTCATGAGTGGAGCTGGAACCGCGATTTATACAGCTATTTGGAACAATAGAGCGACGTTTCACCACCAAGCTTTAGGAGGCAACTTTACCCACTTTAATGAGAACCTCATTCAATATAAAAAACAAATGATTCATGGAGTTGGACTAAATCTCTCTCAGTACTACACCTCTTTAAATAACATGTTGGATAATCAAGCCTACATGCTTGCGACTAACGATGTGATGCTCTTAAGTGCTATTTCCCTCTTAATTATGCTCATCCCTCTCTACTTTATTCGAGTCTCTCCCAAAGAGTGCCAGCAAGCAAAAGGTGCTTCACACTCTTAATTCAATTTTCTAATTATAATATAAATTTTTAATTATAAAAATAATAAATAATCTATTAACTAATTTATTTTTGTGATATTATTTCGAATAATTTTATTAACAATATAGGTTTTGTAATGACTATTTCACCATCTACATTAAGTCCTAAGTTTTCAGGAGTAAAAACTCTTGAGAGTCCAAAACTTTCAGCTATTGAACTCGATAAAGAGTTTGTCCAAGCTTTTGAAAATTTAGATCTCAAAAGGGCTACAGAGTTTCTAAAATTAGGAGCTAACCCTAATCAAGAGATCATTTTATCAAGGCCTATAGTGGCTGAGTTCTTAAAGCTTCACTCGCTTAGTAATGACTACTGTTCAGTTGAGGAATTTTTGGCTGACGATGAAAACTTTCGATTGGCAATTGATGAGTTCTTTTCAGGAGGGACTTCACTTCCTGCCTTACTTCTCTCCTTGATACTAAATAAAGAGGATTTTGCACTTCTTTTACTTGAAAGTGGTGCTGAGATTAGTATCCCAGGGGAAGAGGATGGCTTCAACATTCTTCAGTATTCTACAATGATGAGCCACTCAAAAATTGTTAAATTTATACTTCAGACAACCTCTTACAGAGCAGATCACACAGACCATGTAGAGGTGCCGCCTCCATTTATCATTGCTGTTCAGTACGGAAATTTAGAGACGGTCCAAGCCTATCTTGAGATCTGTCCTGATCAACTGGACTCTATGATTATAGATCTCCTCAAAAGCACAGACATTCAAGATGAAGTTGAAGATGGAAACTCTCGACTTATTGAAATCAAAGAGCTACTTGAAGATCACCTTAAAAGAAAAGAGATGAGCCCTGCCTTAAAAGTTTAATTCAAATAAAGGTATATAATGACTATTTCACCAATTACTCAAAGTCCTAACTTTTTAAGAGTAGAAGCTCTTGAGAGTCCAAAGCTAACAGCATTTGAACTAGACAAAGAGTTTGCAGATGCTTTTGAAGCTTTAGACATTGAAAGGGCAACAGAGCTTCTAAAACTAGGTGCTAATCCCAATCAAAGAATACTCTTATCAAGGCCTTTAGTTAATAAGTTTGTGACAGAGAATAGATTCTTTTATTTTCCTCAAACTCTATATGACCCTCTCGATGGTAAAAGCGTAGAGGAGCTTCTATTAGGTGACGAAAATACTCAAGATACTATTTGTGAGATTTTTGAAGGGGACTTGTTTCCGCCAGCCTTACTTCTCTCTTTGCTGCTAAAAGAAGAAGAGCTTGTACTTCTGCTGCTTGAAAGTGGTGCAGATCTAGAATTTGATTTTTCACAAAATATCCTTCAACTTGCAACCTTGATGAACCTTCCAAAAGTTGTTAAGTTAGTATTGGAAACAACAACCTGTTACAGCGCAGGTGAAACTGAAGATACCTTCCCAGAAGAATCTCCATTCATCACTGCACTCCTATTTAATCATTTTGAGATACTTAATCTTTTTCTTGAGATGCGGGCTGATGAAGTGAAGCCTATGGTCTTGAAGATATTCAAAGATTTAGAGGAAGGGGATTGGGAAATAATGAATGGTGAGGGAGAGGTCGTTGACCTCAAACAGTTCTTTGAAGATTACCTCAAGCCGCAAGAAGTGACAACGGGCTTAAAGGTTTAATCCCAAAGCAAGGTGAGCCAATCTAAATGCTCTGTTTCGCATCTTTTAAAAAGAACAGATAAATGCACTTTCAAATTCTACCATTACATTAATCGATTGCTAAAAAAAAATGATTGCCTAGTATCTCCTCTTTGTTATTAAAATCGGTGAGGATATATTGTGAATCAATTTAAAAAAGTGGCTCTCTTATTTGTTTTGGCCTTGAATACTTCTTTGGTATTTAGTAATTCTCTTGCTTTTTCGGACTCTCCTTCAAAAAATACAAACAACTCAAGAAAAGAACAAACCTATACGAATGGATTTGCTTTATCTCTGGGTACTGGAGGCAGCTATTTTGCAGTCGGATACTACTTTGGAAACAATAATACTTGGGAAGTACTCTATGGAATTTCTCCTTATTCATCTGTAAATAATGCAAGTGGAATAGAAAAAGATGATAGCTGGAGCACCTATATGGGAGCAGGTTTAGCAAATTTTATTCCAATTTTTAGAAAAAAAATGAGCAATAAGCTTTTTATCGCTCAGGGAGCGGGTTGGGGACAAAAATTTGGAAAAAGTGCTGCCAATAATGCTAACATTCAATCGTCTTGGTCTTTGGAATATGATTTAGGATTACAATATCGAATAAATGGAAATTTTTATTTAACAGTTGTAGCGCCTGTTTTATGGTATTCAAGAACAAAATATTCAAATACCCCAAATTCTGTTTACAAGACAAATTCAACCATGTGGACCTGGAATGTTTTAAATCCTGGATCAGTAGCGGTTACCTATAAGTTTTAATAGAGAATACTTTTTGAGCTAGGAGACTTTCTTTTGCTTGCTATGATGCTTTTTAATTTCATCAAACTTCTCGGAGCTGTAGCTAATTGTTGCAGCTAGCATAATTGTCATCCATATGATAGATGTGTAGACATTACAGGCATTGACTGTTTGTGCACCGATCGATACTGTTGAAACTCTAGAATCTCCTCCTGTTGACATCGTGTCAAAAGAATAGACAAGTAAGTTTAGAAACAAGGGCTGATCTTCAGGTATGCTCAAGCTGGAAGGATCATGAAGGTGAAGTAAGTAATAAATACCTGTGAAAATCAACGCAAGAATTGTATAGCCTATAAAGTAGACGAGAAAAGGCTTAAATAGGACCTCTATATAATCGATCACTTTTGTGAATATTTTAGAGATGACATCGAGATAAAATTGAAAGAGAATTCCTCCAACAGAGCCGAATACGATTCCCATCAAGAAACCCATTGTTAATACCCAAGCCAAGTGCTCACTGAGATTTTTTACAAAAATGATGAGTAAGACAATAGAGCAAACTGAAAAAGCATTAATAATTGAGAAAAAGATCGTTTTCCAATCATGCTTTTTGATAACAAATGTCAGCCAAGTTAAAACCGCAAAAGCAACTACAAAGGTTCCCAAGAATAAGAAATCATCTCGAATATTATAAATATCGTCGAGCAGATCTAGGAGAATGAATCCGACCGAAAAAAACATTCCAAAAATAAGTGCTATTTGAAATGCTATAAAAGATCCGGCCTTAAAGCAAATCTGATGGATATAAACGGCGAGTGTAATGAGTGTTACAAATCCAGCTTCCAAAGGAGAAGTCGTTCCAGCTAAAACAAGGGGGAAGACAAACGCCGAACTTAAGCAAGCTCCAATGACAATTTGAATGCACTTTTTCATACAAAAAAAGAAATAAGTTTAAAAAAATACATTTAGCATATGCTAAATATATTTCCAAAACTTATCTTTTAAGAAGATTGACAGCTTTCTTAAAAGGAGAGCCTTTATGGCAGGTCTCCTCATACTCTTCTTCAAGCTGAGAGTCATATGTGAT
>CAYGMF010000047.1:0-3900 GCA_964351075.1 uncultured bacterium | reverse complement strand
AGGTCATATTCTGGTTGCTCATCTCTAGAAATAGTTCCTTTGATAGGGCGCGCTTCTAAACGCCCTTGAAAAGAGGATAAGAACCTCTCAGGTGAGGCGGACAGTATTTGAAAAGGACCACAATTTAAATAAGCTGAAAAAGGAACTGGATTGATTTCAGTTAAAGAAGTAAAAAGCTCAAAAGGGGAGAGGTTTGTCTTTTGAATAAGAGACCTTGATAAGTTAACTTGGTAGATATCTCCTGCCCGGATGTACTCTTGAGCCCTCTCCATCTTTTTGATATAACTCACTCTACTTTCCTGCTCTTGTTCTTCAAAGTAGGCCTCTTTTTGCTCCGCGGGTAGCTTTAGAGGGTTTTTGAAAAAATCCTCCCAAAAACTCTGTTTAAAAAAGTCTGCAATTCCAGTTCTTTTTTCCAAAACAACATCTTGAAATTCAGGGCGTAAAACAACTGTGATCTCAGCGCCTTTTTGAACAAGTGTGATCGCGAATTTTTGAAAGTATGCAAGAGGATAAGAAGATTTAGAGTGGGGGAGCACTAAGTGTTCATCACTGTAAGCGCCCATCTCATAACTTAAAAAACCTACCCATTCAGGGAGAGGGGAGTTAGAAGATTTGAAATCTCCCATTTTCTTTTTTAAAGTGTTCCATGGATCGAGTTCATTTTGAATGGAAACTGTTTCATAAGGAAAAAGAAATAAATAAGAAGTAGCATTTTCATGGTGATCACTTGAAAAAAGAAGCGTTGTTCCTAAGTTATCTGAAAAAAAATGAGCTACAGCGAGTAAAAGAGAATGGGCCTCAAGTGAACTCTTAAATTCAAAAGCCCCCATGAAAGTTATTCAGAGGGATTCATATTGTGATAGACTAAATCGACATCTTCAATGCCTTCAAGCCATTCAATTAAGGCTTGGTTGGACTTTGAAGCTTCAGCATCACAATCTACAAAAACTTTTGGGATCATCGTAATAGCAGCCTCTATAGAAGGAATTGATTTGGCAAGAAGCGCTTCTTTAACTTTGTAAAGCTCATCAGGGGCTGTAATCACCATGAAAAGCTCTCCATCTTGATCAAAGTCCTCTGCTCCACATTCAATAGCTTCTGCAAAAACTTTGTCTTCATCGAGCTCTCCTTTCTCTATTTGGATTACTCCTTTACGATCAAAGTTGAATTGGACAGCTCCTGGAGTTGCAACTGTTCCTCCACGCTTATTCGTTGCAATACGAATTTCTGAAGCAAAACGATTGCGGTTGTCTGTCATTCCTTCAACTATGATGCCTACGCCCCCATGGCCATAAAGCTCATAGGTGACCTCATCATAATTAGATTGGTCATTAGATGATGCCTTTTTGATATTCCGCTCAATGTTTTCATTGGGCATATTAGCATCTTTAGCCTTTTGAAGAGCGAGCCTCAGGCGGGTGTTACCCTTAGGGTCTATTCCCCCTTCCTTAACAGCGCTAATAATCTCTTTTGCAAGCCGTGAGAAAATTTTTCCTTTAGCCGCGTCTGCTCTTCCCTTCTTATGCTTAATATTAGCCCATTTACTATGGCCTGCCATAATATAATCCTATCTGAAAAATAAACGTCGTGATTTTTTTTCCCAAGCTACAGCTTCTTTAAAGTATTTAAACTGCTTTTCTTGGGCTTTGAATTCAGGTGTATGAATATGTGTACATGAAGCCCCCATATAAGGCTTATGAACTTCATGGAGCATCTCATGGTAAATAACGAAAGCGACATAAAACTTTGGACACACTGCACGGTCTAGAAGGCGGTGGACTTTGATAAGCTTTAAAGACTCACTATAGAGTCCATAAGTCATTGTACTGCCCTTTCTTTTATGGGGCATGCCGTACCAGGTGATATTTAAGTTGAGCTGATTATTAAAGTAAGTCTTATTTAAATCGTTGTAGATTTTCTTGAGATCGTAGACTTGTCCTAAAGTAGAGAGCTTCTCTGGATTTAATTTCTTTTCATATCCAAATCTAGGAAGCTGAGCGTTAATGAAATTCTGCAGGAGTAAAGAGGAGTGTCGACTCTTTTGATTATGGATGAAATCGACAATTGCATTCACAATTGCGTCAGATGGCTTTAAAAACATACGGTGGATAGAGAGACGAATATACTTTCTCTTACGCTCTAAAATGCTAATCATCGTAGTACGATTGTTATTTAAAACTAAATCGACTTGGATGTTGCATAGAGACCTTAAAGTCTGTTCTAAATGGCAGTTTGTCATTATGTTAACACTTTCTCCATTGAAATTTTACTTCTAAATTGACCGTCATCTTCTTTCAGCCAGTGCTTATGATAACCCACTTCTCTAAAGCCCATACGTCGATAAAGAGAAATGGCAGGGTTCCCTTCAAAAACTTCAAGGTAGAGAGTTTCAAGGTTGAAATTCTTTTTAGCTAGTTCAAAAATATGGAGGACGAGTTGTGTGCCTATTCCCATATTGCGATACTCCTGGTCGACAATCATGCCAAAAAGGCACTGATGAGCAATCTTCTTATATGCATGTAAAAAAAGAACGGCAAAACCAACAGGAACTCCATCGTATTCTGCAACAAGAGCACACTTCCAGCGACTAAAGCCTACCAGCATTTTAACCGTATCCTCGACTTCTTTTTGCTCCTGGCATGGGAACCATCTTAAAACACCGGGTTCTTCAAACCATTTAGTTAAGTATTCTCCATCTTCTTCCGTTGCAAAGCGGACGTTGAGTTTTTTTAAATTCTTCATGTTTATCCAAATTCTTTTAAGTAGGTTATGATGAAAGGGTCGATATTTCCATCCATAACGCCTTGCACATCCCCTTCCTGGTGGCCAGTTCGGGTATCTTTAACAAGCGAGTAAGGATGAAAAACATAGTTGCGGATTTGATTACCCCAACCAATATCTTTTTTTTCACCACTTTCATTTCTAAGTTTTTTTTCGCGCTCTTCAACTTCGAGCTCATACAATTTCGAACGCAAAATTTTAAAGCAAGTCTCTTTGTTTTGCAATTGACTTCGTTGATTTTGACACGTCACAACTAAGTTGGTTGGGATGTGTGTAATACGAACCGCCGAGTCTGTTTTGTTAACATGTTGTCCGCCTGCTCCCGAAGCTCTATAGGTGTCAATTCGAATCTCTTCAGGTTTAATCTCAATCTCAATGTCATCTTCAATTTCTGGAGTAATCTCAACAGATGCAAAACTCGTATGCCTTTTTGCGTTGCTATCAAAAGGGGAGATGCGAACTAAGCGGTGCACCCCTTTTTCTGCTTTAGCGTAGCCATAAGCGAAGGGACCTGAGAGCTTCAAGGTGGCATTTTTGATACCTGCTACATCACCATCTAAATAGTCAACTTGCTCAACCCTCCATCCTTTCCTTTGAGCCCATTTCATATACATTCTATGAAGCATTTCTGCCCAGTCACAAGATTCTGTGCCCCCAGCTCCTGAATTGATGCTGATAAAACAATTTTTATTATCCAGTTCACCTGAGAGCATTTTACGGGTTTCAAGTTCAGAAAGCTCTGCTTCAATATCAGAAAGTTCTATTAGAAGATCACTTAAAAGATCCTCATCTTCCATTTCATCTGCCTCAGGAAGCATCTCTTTTGTAGTGTCAAAACGATTTTTTAAGCTTTGATAGGGAACGGTCCAAGCTTTTAGCTGATTACACTGTGAAATAACTTTTTGAGCATTTTTATTATCATTCCAAAAGTCATTAGCTGCCATCTGCTTATCTAAAGCTAAAACTTCCTTTTCTTTGGAAGGAAGGTCAAAGATACCTCCACATATGAAGGAGTCTATTTTCAATCGATTCTAGACGTAATTGAGTCTCTTCGTTCACAAAATACCTTCAAATGGAAAAAGAAACAGGATAGCGAAATCACCCCTGAAAGTCAAT
>CAYGMF010000046.1:0-12005 GCA_964351075.1 uncultured bacterium | reverse complement strand
GACTTAAAAATAAACCAAGCGACAAAAGCCGTCAGGGCAAGACCTATTGTCATCCAACCATAGACTTGTGTTGCAAATGTATTGACTTGACCCACATTTGATGGAGATCTAAAAGTTCTTCGATCATTATATTGATATGCCATACTTCAAAACCTAGGGTTAATTACGTATCGGATTTAAGCATACCACAAAATCAGAAATTTTTCAAATTATTCCTCTTTTGTCAAAAAATGATTTAAAATTTAAGCCATCCAAAGGAGTAGAAAGCAACGAAAGTAATTTCAAAAATAGCAAAAAGACCTAAAAGAAGGAGGTAGACCTTTCCCCCTTTCATTTGGTAACCCTCATGTTTAAATTTTTTGACGTATCTTTTGGACCACACCATTAAAATAGGGAGAAGGCCAAGTATCAAAGCAGAGCCTATTCCACCAGCAAGCCCAAGGGCTGTTAAAAAAATATTTGGGAAATAGATTGAAATAATAATGGGAGGCACAAAAATTAAAACGCATAAAAAAGCTCTTCCTCTTTGATCCTTTTTTATTTTTAAGCCATCAGCTTTTTACACCCCAAATTGAATTCACTCTGGGGAACGGGAAATACTTACCTGCTAATTTAATACCAAATAAGTGCTAACAGGGGCATAAACAAGGTACTAGACAACTTAAATCATCAATAAACAATTGAGTCTCTCCTACTACTGAATTGAGTGACTGGGAGCCATCAGCTTGTATAGTGAAAATCGCCTGACCTTGAACGACTTCAAGCGACTTAAGGACCACAGTTTGTGCCTGCTGGTTGATAATGACCGCAGCATTTGGTGGATCTTTAGCAAAGGAACTCGGCCCCTTTGACCACGCGGCTTGTAAATCCGAAACCATTCTAGTATCAACTAATCGATAGGGACGGTTTGAAAAAACAAGCACGTTCTCCATATCTTGGAAATTTAAAATCAGTTGCCAACTTCCATCAGATGCTTGTTGGATCTGACCGTAATCAGAGAGTAACACAAATAAATCACTGGGTTTCTTAGATGAAGAATTAGAAGTAAATTGAGTACAACTCGTTAGGGCTATGAAAAGGACAACTATTAGGGAACATTTTTTAAGCATATTGAGAGCCTCAAGTGTTTCTTGCTACCTATACTGAATGTAGCTAAATAATGTCAAAATTATTGGTTGGGATGAATTCAACTCTCCAATCTAAGTGATACTTCCTAAACATTTATAAAGTTATTATTACTAACAACCACATGCACAAGGTATTACACAGGCCATACTACCATCCAGGAACAACTGAGTTTTTCCTGCTACCGGATAAAGCGACTGATGACCATCGGCTTCTATCGTGAAAGTTGCCTGGCCTTGAACAGCCTCCAGCGACTTAATAACCACAGTCTGTATCCGCTGGTTAACAATGATTGCAGCATTTGGAGGATCTGTAGCAAACGAATTAGACCCATTTGCCCACTCATCTTGTAGCGTCATAGCCGTCGTATCTGTAGCTATTCGAAAGGGACGGTTTGCAAAAGAAAGTACATTCGCCATATCTTTAAAAGATAAAATCAGTTGCCAACTTCCATCAGATGCTTGTTGGACCTGTCCATAGTTGGAGAGGATTACAAATAAGTATTCAGGCTTATCTGACGAAGAACTCGATTGAGTACAACTCGTCAAGGCTATGAAAAGGGCAACTATTAGGGAACATTTTTTAAGCATGTTGGACGCCTCATGAGTTTATTTTCACGCATATATAACGGAGCTAAATAATGTCAATATTTTTGATGAGAAGAGTCAACACCTTACAAATATGCCTATGGAAGTCAACTAGATTTTAGCAACAAATGAAACTTGAAGCACTTCTTCTTTTGTCAAATGATTTAGAACTTAAGCCATCCGAAGGAGTAGAAAGCAACGAAAGTAATTTCAAAAATAGCAAAAAGACCTAAAAGAAGGAGGTAGACCTTTCCCCCTTTCATTTGGTAACCCTCATGTTTAAATTTTTTGACGTATCTTTTGGACCACACCATTAAAATAGGGAGAAGGCCAAGTATCAAAGCAGAGCCTATTCCACCAGCAAGCCCAAGGGCTGTTAAAAAAATATTTGGGAAATAGATTGAAATAATAATGGGAGGCACAAAAATTAAAGCGCATAAAAAAGCTCTTCCTCTTTGATCCTTTTTTATTTTTAAGCCATCTGCTAAAAAATCTCTAAGCCCTAAAGTCACCCCCAATAAGGAAGAGGCTAAAGCAAAAAAGGCAAAGAACTGTCCCATGATTGTGATCTTTTGTTTTCCAAGAAGTACTTGGAAGGGATAAATAGCATTCTCTCCAAGAGCTAGAGCATCTTCTAGGTAAGGTTTTGGAATCATTCCCAAAACAAGTCCCTCCCAAAAAATGTACATAATAAATGGAATGAAGCTACCAATTAAAATGGTCCATCTAATGACGTTCACATTTTTTTTGAGATAAAAAGTTAAACTAGGGACAATCCCTTGATAACCAAAAGCTGTAAAAATCACAGGAAAAGCAACGAGAGAATATTTAAAATTAGATTCTAAAAGTCTATCAAACTGAATATGGGGAATCCCTAAAGCAACAAATAAAACATATGTTAAAATAAGACCAAACATGAATAAGTTGTTGATATTCTCAACAGCCCTGGCACCCAGATAAATAATAGGAACAAAAAGAAAGGCAAAAATAGCAGAAGATACCCACTTATTCAACGATTGATCTAAAAAGAAATTAAGAAAATTCTGAGTCCCCACCACATAGGCTACTGTTAAACAGTAAAAAAAGAAGAGGTAAATAAGCCAGGTGAAAATGTATCCAAATTGCCCGAGAGTCTTTTGAGCTAAGGTAACAAGATTGGTCTCTTTGTCCATCCAGATACACATTTCTAAATAGAGCAGACCTGTTGCAGCCATAAATACCCAAGTTAGTAAATAAATGATGATTGAGGGGAAAAAACCACCCAAACTTGTGAGTATGGGAAGAGCCAACATGCCCCCACCAATGGATGTTCCTGCAACTAATAAGATGCTTCCAATAATATGTCGATATCTAAGCATTATTCAACGGTCACAGATTTAGCGAGGTTGCGAGGCTGATCAATATCACACCCTCTTTCGAGGGCAACATAATAAGAAAACAATTGCAAAGCGACACTTGTTGGGATAGTGGCAAATTCATCACAGACATCAGGCAACCAAAAGACATCATCTACAATGGAGGTCACCTCTGTCATGCTTTCTGGAGCGAAAGCCAAGATAGGTCCTTGTCTTGCTTTTATTTCCATCATATTACTCAATAACTTGGAATAAGTATGGTGGTTTGCGAATAAAGCAATCGTCGGACAATTAGGATCTATTAAAGCAATAGGTCCATGCTTGAGCTCCCCTGCTGGATAAGCTTGCGCATGGATATAAGAGATCTCTTTAAGTTTTAATGCAGCCTCTAAGCTTGTTGGGTACATATAGCTGCGCCCCACATAGAAAAAGTGAGTATGGTGGCTATATTTCTTCGCGAGAGCTTGTATTTTAGAAGCATTTTTTAAAACAGCTCGTACAATATCCGGTAATTTTTTTATTTCCTGAATAAAGGCGATTCCTTCTTCTTTACTCAAGTGATGCATACGTCCTAAATGAAGAGCTAATAAAGAGAGAAGAACAACTTGATTTGAAAATGCTTTTGTTGAACAAACCCCAATTTCTGGACCTGCTTTGATGTAGAGCGTGTGATCGGAAAGACGCTCAAGCGCTGATCCTTCTCTATTACAAATAGCTACAACTTTAGCTCCCTTAGCTTTGAGCTCATGAACAGCCGCAATAGTGTCTGCTGTTTCTCCAGATTGACTAATTGCAATGACAAGAGTATCTTTCATCACGATAGGATTTTTATACCTAAATTCTGAAGAAATTTCAACCTGAGTAGGTGTTCTTGCTAGAGACTCAAACAGATAAGCCCCAATAGATCCAGCATGCCAGGAGGTTCCACAGGCCAAAATTAAGATTCTCGAGGTTTCCATGAGTGTTTCTTCATCAATGCCCATATCTTTAAGACAAATTGCTCCAAATTCTTCTTCAAACCTAGATGTGAAAAGTCTACTAATAGACTCAGGTTGATCATGAATTTCTTTGAGAGTGAAGTGAGGGTAGTGAAGTTTTGTAATTTCGTCTGCTTTGGCTGTTACTTGCTGAATTTCTTTAATGACCCGCTTTCCTTTTTCATCAAAGATTTCAAAACTACAAGGCCTAATAATTCCTATTTCATGGTTATCTAAAAAGAGTACTTTGTTTGTATGCTTTAAGAACCCATTGACATCTGAAGAAATAAAATATTCATTATTCCCAACTCCAATAGCTAAAGGGCTATTTTTGGAAGCTACAAAGATATCATCTGGAAAATCTTGATGAACTCCTGCTATAGCAAATGACCCTTCTAGCATGGGTAAAATTTTCAAAAGGGTTTCTTTTATGTCTCCTTTAAAATGAAAGGCAAAGAGCTGCGCTATAACTTCTGTATCGGTTTCACTAATGAACTGAACCCCTTTGTCTATTAAAAAAGATCTTAAGCTCTGAAAGTTTTCGATAATCCCATTATGAACAATAGCTAGGGTCTCTTTGTGATCAAAGTGAGGGTGAGCATTAACTGCATTGACTTTTCCATGAGTTGCCCAGCGTGTATGCGCAATAGCAGTTTTCACACCCAATTGTTTTTCCTCTAAGAGTTTTGCTAAATGGCTAACCTTTCCCTTGTCTTTGTAATAAAGGGTTTTTCCATTACTAATTCCAGCAATTCCCGCCGAATCATAACCTCTATATTCTAAAATTTTGAGCCCTTCTAAAAGAATAGGAACAGCTTTTTTTTCACCTACATATCCAAAGATTCCACACATCGCTATATTCCTATTTGAGTTTTAATAAGATCGGCTAGAGTTGCAGCATGTTTTTGACAAAAAGCATGGTTAGGTCCCTCTAGCATCACTCGACAGACATTTTCTGTTCCTGAATATCTGATAAGTACGCGCCCTTTATCGACTAATTTTTTTTCAACGCCCTTTATCGCTGCGCTGAGTCCTGGAATTTCTTGTATTTCAGGCTTAGTTGCCACTTTGATATTCAAAAGTACCTGTGGATAACGGTTCATTATTTGGGTGAGCTCTGAAAGTTTTTTCCCCCGCTCTTTCATAATTCTAAGAACTTGGAGAGCTGAAACCAAACCATCTCCCGTAGTATTATGATCTAAAAAAATCAGATGCCCACTTTGTTCCCCACCAAGGTTACTTTTATGATCAAGCATCTCTTGAATTACGTAGCGATCTCCCACTTTGGACTGGACGACTTGAATCCCTAAATCTTCCATGGACTTAATAAAACCAAAATTACTCATGATGGTACCGACAACTGTATTATTTAGGAGCTCTCCTCTTTGCTGCATGTCATAAGCGCAGATGGCTAAGATCATATCTCCATCTACAATGTTGGCTTTCTCATCCAACATAATTAAACGGTCGGCATCCCCATCAAAAGCAATCCCTACATCTGCTCGTCTTGCCATCACAGACTTTTGTAAACTCTCCAGGTGAAGGGTTCCACAGTGCTCATTGATATTCAGTCCATCTGGAGTATTGCTCTCTGCAAAGACTTCAGCATCGAGTTCCCTTAAAGTTAAAGGAGCTACTCTAAATGCTGCTCCATTAGCGCAATCTACAACAACTCGAATCCCTTTTAATGAAAATCTTCTTGGCAGCGTTGCTTTGACAAACTCTATATAACGGCCATTAGCATCATCAATTTTGCTATTTTTTCCTATCTGAGAGTCTGAAGGCAGGTGCTTTTCAAAATTTTGTTCCTTCACAAGAGCTTCGATTTTTTGCTCAAAGGAATCTGGAAATTTATACCCTTCTGCTGAAAAGAATTTGATCCCATTATCTGTATAAGGATTATGAGAAGCTGAAATCACAACCCCTGCATCTGCTCTATAAGCGCGAGTAATAAAAGCCACCCCTGGAGTAGGAAGGGGGCCGACCATTAAAGTGTCGATACCCATGGAACACAAACCTGCTATCAGGGCATTTTCAAAGATATAACAAGAAAGACGTGTATCTTTTCCAAGAACCACACGGATCCGCTCTGAATTATTTTGCCTTAGCCACACTCCAAAAGCTCTCCCTAGAGCGAGTGTTGTTTCAACATTCATAGGAAAAGAGTTGGCCTTGCCTCTTATTCCATCTGTACCAAATAGACGTTTCATAGAAAAAACCTTAAAAAAACTATTCAGGAGGATAGCTATGAGGCTATTTTCCTGCAAGAAAGCTCTCCTTTTTCAAAGACTCAAAATACTTTTTGAATATAAAAAAATTTAAATGCTTTTTCACTCGAAAATGCATTCAAGAAAACGTATAATGCCTTGACGAATATAGACAATTTCTTAAAATGAGAAAATTAAACTTAACCTCCCATTGCGGCATCTAATTTTTGTGCACCCAATTATATACTTAGACGAAAACCACCCTATTTCAGAAGAGCGGATCGACCCCGATGCTCTGAAGACCATTAACAGATTGAAAAAGTATGACTTTCCCACTTATTTAGTTGGAGGAAGCGTACGTGATCTCCTACTTAAGATAACGCCAAAAGACTTTGACATATCAACGAGCGCGAAACCTGATGAAATCAAATCTCTTTTTAGAAATTGCTTACTCATTGGAAGACGTTTTAGATTAGCTCATATACGCTTTGGCCCTAAAGTTTTTGAAGTTTCTACCTTTCGCTCTGGAAATACCGAAAATGACAACTTTATTACCCATGACAATGTCTTTGGCACTGAAGAGCAAGATGCTAAGCGCCGTGATTTTACAATCAATGGACTTTTTTACGACCCTGAAGCACATGCCATTATTGATTATGTAGACGGTTTAAAAGACATAGACAATAGGCTCCTGAGAACAATAGGAGATCCTGCTACCCGATTCAAACAAGACCCTGTGCGCATGATCCGTCTTTTAAAGTTTAAAGCGCGATTAAACTTTGAAATTGAAGAAGAGACTGAAAAAGCTTTGAAAGATAACATCCATGAGATCACTAAGAGCTCGCCTGACCGTGTTTTAGGTGAAATCTTCAAAATGCTTGAAACCAAAATGACAGCTCCCTTCTTCCAGCTTTTAATGGAGTATGGCTTTACAGATCTTCTATTCCCCCATTTAACTCGATTTTTAGGGACTGATTTAAAGAAAACCGCCTTTCATTTTTTAAGTGTGGCTGACAAACAAGAAATTTACTCTCCAGAAAAAAACATTTTACTTGCCTGTTTTTTATACCCTATCTTAGAGCAAAAAATTCAAACTCATTATTTAGATCAAGACAGAACACCTCATTTAGGAGACATCTTTAGCCTCACTCAAGACCTTATACACGACACTTTAGTCGTTCCGTTTCCAAGGTTCCCTCGTTGGATGCGTGAAACCATTGCTTTTATTTTGAACTCTCAATTTAGACTCACCCCATTAGACCCCAAAAAAAGAACACGGAAATTTAAGCTTTTAGGACACAAAAAGTTTTCTTTAGCGCTCCGTTTTTTAGGGCTAAGGGCTCACCTAGATGAACGATGCGCAAAAGAATATGCAAAAATCAAACGGATCAAAAGTAAAGAGAGATAGATGGATGTTCAAACATACAAGGGATTTGAAAAGCTCCCTCTTTTTTATTTAGGGCCTCCTCTTGAAGAAAAAGGAATTCCTACTCTTCTTTACTTCTCTCTATCTGGCCCAGAAAGTTTAACGCTTTCTCCCTACAATCAAATTGCAAGCAAGCTTATCCAAGAAGGGGTGCGTGTTCTCTCTCTAACCCTCCCAGGGCACCACGAAGGGCAAGATAAGTATAAAGCTATGGAATATTGGGCTCACCATTTAGAAGAGCTTAAAACATTTCTAAAGAATACGCATGCGCTTTTAGATCACCTTTTTGAAAAGGGTTGGATTGATCCCAACTACTTTGCAGTAGCCGGATTATCAAGAGGAGGGTGGATCGCCACTCACCTATTAAGCCACCCTCAAGTTAAAGTAGCTCTTGGCTTAGCGCCCGTCACCCGCTTGGATTTTTTATCTGAATTTAAAGGGAACCCTCCTCTTTTAAAAGAACTCTCTTTAGAGCACCTTCTTGAGAAATTAATCGGTAAATCTTTAAGATACTATATTGGAAACCGTGATGAAAAGGTAGGAACGGCCAATGCTTTTAAATTTGTAGAAAAGCTCGCAGATTTAGCTTACGAAAAACGGATACGCTCTCCGACAGTTGAGCTAATAATTTCACCTTCAATAGGCATGCTTGGACACGGGACACCTCCGCATATTTTTGAAGAAGCAGCTCTTTGGGTTAAGAAAAAAATTGTTGAATAAAGCTTCATAAGATAGAATACTCTTTTGGTTTCAGCGATAGGTTATTAAAATTGTTAGTTACATATTCCATTATTATTCCTATAAAAGACGAAGAGCATAATATACTATCCTTGGTAAATGAGATAGAGCCTGTTATGACAGCTCTAAATAAGCCTTGGGAACTTATTTGTATTGATGACGGCTCTAAAGACAAGAGCTTTGAAATTCTCAATAAACTGAGAAGTCAGAAGCCCTTTTTAAAACTAATCTCCTTTACTCGTAATTATGGGCAATCCAGTGCCTTCGATGCGGGATTTAAGAGAGCTCAAGGAGATTACATCATCACTCTTGACGGTGATCTACAAAATGATCCAAGAGATATCCCCAAGCTTCTTAAGCAAGTCTCTTCCTACGATATGGTCTGTGGATGGCGTCACACAAGGCGTGATCGTCTCTCGAAGAGAATGACCTCCAAAATTTCCAATTATATACGCTCAAGGCTCTGTAAAGATCAGATGCACGATACAGGGTGCTCACTTAAAATTTTCAAAAAAGAGTCTTTAAATCAGATTAGGCTCTTTCATGGTATGCACCGCTTTTTGCCAGCTCTTTTCAAAATGGAAGGGTTTACTATCTTAGAGGTCAAAGTCAACCATCGCCCAAGAGTCGGAGGCAAAAGCAAGTATCACTTTTTTAATCGCTCAATTGGCCCTATTTTAGATATGTTTGTAGTCTATTGGATGCGTAAAAAGAAACTTCGTTATCAAGTTAAAGAGGAATCGAAGTGAACCTCAAAACAATCCTTTACTTTGGCTTAGGATTTGCCTCCCTAGTCCCTTTTGGACTTCGTTTTTTTATTCAATGGATTTTAAGTGAGCGAAAAGGTGAGAGTTATGTCACTTCTATTTTTTGGACGCTTTCCATCATAGGCAATGTTTTAATGACTGGTCATTACTTGGCTCAAGTCCAGTTTCACCTCTACGTCATCCGTTTCTTTCCACTTTATTTCTCTTTTAGACAAGTAGCTCTCATGCGAGGCTATGCAAAACCTTTTTCATGGGCAAGACTTTTCAAAATACTCGCTTGGATCAGCATTCCCTTATCTCTCCTCTTTATGCTGAGAGTTTGGCTTCAATATGACCGCATTTTCTGGATCGATAACTTACAAATGCCTTGGGAAAAGAGCGCCAAACAGGTCCACCTTATGTGGCACCTACTAGGTTTTTTTGGAGCAACACTTTTTATAAGTCGCCTTTGGGTACAGTGGTGGCAGTCTGAGCGCAGCCAAAAAAGCATTTTAAGCCCCTCCTTTTGGTGGCTCAGTATTAGTGGTGGTACCCTTACTCTAATTTATGCGCTTTTTATTAGCGATTATGTGACCGCCTGTGGTTATATAGCGGGGCTTATTCCCTATGTTCGGAACTTAATGCTGATTAGAAGAACTAAATTAAAAGTGGAGGCTTAACTCCTATGTCTTTTGACTTATTCGTATTTGCAGGAGAAACAAGTGGAGATGTCCATGGAGCTACCATTTTAAAAAGGTTAAAAGATGCTTATCCCGACATTCAAATTACAGGCGTTGCAGGCCCTCGTATGAGAGAAGTCGGTCTCTCTCTTTTTATGCCAATGGAGAACTTCCAGATCATGGGCTATTCAGATGTCTTTAAGAACATCTTCCGATTAATCCATTACTTTAAGAAAATACGAAGCTATATTCTAAAAGAGAAACCCAAAGCGGTTTTATTTATTGACTATCCTGGATTCAATTTAAGGATGGCTAAAGCTTTAAGGCGTCGAAAATTTCCTAATAAACTCATCCACTACATCTGTCCAACCGTCTGGGCTCACGGCAAAAAAAGAGTCTTCACTCTTTCACAAACCTTAGACCTGCTCCTCTCCATTTTCCCTTTTGAAAAACAATATTTTTCAAAAACTAAACTCAAACCCACCTATATTGGACATCCCCTAATTGAACAGACGCTCGGTCATAAAAAGAGGGATGACTGGAGAGCCGAGTTTTCCATTCCCCAAGAAATGCCTTTGATCGGAGTTTTTCCAGGTAGTAGATCTCAAGAAATTAAACAGAATTTCCCTAAAATTTTAGCCTCTTGTGAACTTTTTAAAGAAAGAAACCCTGAGTATGGGTTCGTACTTTCCATCGTCAATGCTAAATTAAGAGCTTTAATGGAAGAGTTTTTAAAAGGATCCTCTCTCAAGGTTGGAGTAGATCTCTTCTTGCTTTCTTCAAAAGAGAACCTTCAAATTATGAGCCATGTGCAATCAGCACTTGCAACTTCAGGGACAATTACTTTTGAACTCGGTGTAATGCATGTCCCGACAGTTGTAGTCTATCATCTCACTAAAATGAACGCGTGGGTTGTAAAGCACTGGATACGCCTTAACCTCCCCTACTATTGCATTGTCAATATTATCACAAACAAGCATATTTTCCCTGAGCTTTACTATCTAGACTTTATTCCTCAAAAAGTGGCCAACACGCTTGAGAGTCTCTCGAAAAATACGTATTTACGTGAAAATAGCTTAAAGGGATGCAAAGAAATGCTCTCTATTATGGATTCTAAAAAACCACCTTCTGAGCTTGCAGCTGAAGAAATAGGATCGCTCATCTATGATGGATAAGATCACAACTTTCCTAGATTATTTAGTTCGCATGCTACAAGTTAAACTCTATCCTATTTTTTTTAAAGCGTTTACACGCCTTATTATTTGGACAAACAAAGTAGAATTTGTAGGGCTTGAGCAATATTATGAAGCAATTAAAAAACACCCCTCGATTGTCGTTCTTTGGCATAACCGAGTTATTTTAGGGCCCCACATCTTTGGAGATTGTTTAGATCCAAGTACCGACTATACTATCTACGTCAGTAAAAGCCGAGATGGGGATTTGTTATCTCTCGTGGCAACAACCTTCAAGCAAGGCTCTGTAATACGCGTTCCTAAAAGAGCTAAGCATGCCTCTTTGAAAACTCTTATTAAAACTTTAAAGAAAAAAGTTTTAATCGTTACTCCAGATGGCCCAAGGGGACCGAAGTACAAGGTAAAACCAGGAGTTGTTTTCGCAGCAGCTGCAGCTAAGGCTCAAATTTTTCCCCTGAGCTGGAGTGCAAGTAAAACCTGGGAACTTAAATCTTGGGATCGATTTAAAATCCCCAAGCCTTTTGGACGTATTGTCATTGGATTTGGAGAGCCCTTTTTTGTTCACAGTAAGGAAAAAACAGAGCTCTCAGAAAAAGCCCTAAAAGTAGAAGAGCATCTTAATGCTTTTAAAGATGCTCTCAATGCGCGCGTTCATTCTAAAAAATCTGAACTTAAGAACGCACCCTCCAATTAAAAGGATTTGCAAGGGCTATCACGCCAAGACCTACAACTGTTGTGGCTGTTGCAACATCTGAGATGGCCTCTGCTACGTTAGCAGTTACGCCTGATGCAACTTCAAAGGTTGCCCTTTGATTGTTTTCAATGGCCCTTCCAAGTTGTTTAAAAGGTCTGTTCGCTGTTACTGCATTGGAATTAAATACTATTCTCATAGCGGTCTCCTTAAGTTGGTTTCCAGAAACAATAGAGAATATAAATAAAATAAAACAAGTAAACAAATTATTAATAGTTTT
>CAYGMF010000045.1:7745-12024 GCA_964351075.1 uncultured bacterium | reverse complement strand
TATTATACACGATTTGTCTTAAAATGTCAAGAAAATAGTTTAAATTCGGGTATAAAAAGTAGAGGTGTAAATATTTTGTAGTCAATATGTTATGTAGAGCTTTCTCTATTTAAACGATAGATCTAACTCAAAGAGCTTGCCCTCTTTGAGTTGGTAGACTCTATCACACCTTTTGGCAAAGTCTGGATCGTGCGTAGCTGTAATTAGGGCTTTTCCTTCTTCTTTGACAGCTTCTAAAAGCAGTTTTTGGATGGATCTTGAAGTTTTTTGATCGAGGTTTCCTGTAGGCTCATCTGCAAAGATTAGGGAGGGGCTATTGCAAAGCGCTCTTGCAATACACACACGCTGTTTTTCTCCGCCAGAGAGGTTTTTAGCTAGATGGTCTTTTCTATCTAAAAGACGGAGTCTTTTAAGAAGATAAAGAGCTCTTATGTAAGCTGGAGTGTTTTTGCGGATTGATTGCCTCGCTATTTTAGCAGGCATAAGTACGTTGTCTAAAACAGTTAAATTGTCGAGGAGAAAAAAGGACTGAAAGATGAATCCTATGTGTTGATTGCGCAATTTGGTGATCTTTTTCTCTATTGGATGTCCTGCTATTAGAAGGTCACCCTGGTCTGCTTTTTCAAGTGTTCCTAAAATGTGAAGAAGGGTGCTTTTCCCGACTCCTGAAGTTCCCATAATGGCGACTGTCTCGCCTGGATAAACTTCAAGGTTGATGTCTTTGAGGATCTCACAAGTATTTGGATGACGAAATGTCTTTTTTAGGTGTTTAGCTTTTAACATTAGGTTTCACTCTTCAAAATTTCTGTTGTGTTTAAACGCATCGCTTTTAAAGCGGGGATGAGCCCTGCTAGAAGAGACATTGTTATCGTTGCGATCATCACAAATTTAAACGCTTCAAAGTTTAGCTCTGTTGGAAGAGCGTCTCCAAAGAATGCGGGGTTGAACGCTTCATGCCCTTGAAATTTGCTAATTAGATTCATTAAGAACTGAATGTTTTTTAAAGTGAAGTATGCAGCAAGCGTTCCTAAAACACTGCTGAGCATCCCAATTGTTAAACCACATCCACCAAAGATCATAGCAATGCTTTTTTTAGAAGCGCCCATCGCTTCTAAAATTCCAATTTCTCTTTTCTTATGATTCACAAGAAGAACAAGCATCGAAATAATGTTTGTGCAAGCGACCACAATAATTAAAACGGCTATTAAAGAGAAAATAGTTTTATCAGACGATATCTGTTCGATGAAATCTTTTGAGAATTCGTATTCCCTAAATGTTTTAACTTCCCAGAAGCTGTCTATACCTCGTTCTTTAAACTCTTGCTTAAGCTGTTTTTTTACAAGGTCAGCTTGATTGATATTATCAAACCAAACATTTATTCCATTTCCAATAAGAGAGTCTTTTACGTTAATAGCTGCGTTGATAGAAGAGATTATTTTTTTAGGTGCTAAAATAATCTTGCCTCCATTTGGGATAAGGCCAGGGTCGTAGAAGCCTGCTACAAAAATAGGGATACGCATCTCTTGAAGCGAGGAGGTGGTTTGTGTGTGGTAGGAGAGGTAGCCTCTATCTCCTGCATAGACTCCTTGTTCTCTAAAAGATTTAGGGAGTAAAACTCCTTCACCTGCTTCTGAGTCTTCTGGAACAATGAGCTCGCTGTGGTTCTTGGACTCTAAATGATACGCCCAAAAAGGAGACTCTTTTGGAAATTCATTAAAAGAAGCTCTGCAATCTGCCTTTCCTATTTCTAAATTGTGAAAAGGTATTTCCCCTGTAAACGAAAGGTTTTGTATTTTAGCGTCCAAACAAAACTTGATGTGTCCAGGGTAGATAGCATTTCGAATCGAAGAGGTAATGAGCTTAGCGGGCAGTAAAATATTCTGGTCCAAAGAGAGGTAATAACTGGATAAAGGAGATTGCCCCTCTTTTTTATAGATGAGATTTTTAGAGAGATCTATTTGTACAATCTGTGAAGGTATTCCACCTGCTTCATAGCTTTTTTTAAGCTCAGTAAGTTTTTGCGCGTGCTCAGGAACTATAAGGGTTGAGTCTTTTACTAAAAGAGCTTTTAGTTTTCCATGTTTTGGAAAAAAATCTCTGTGAAATAAGTAGCCTTTTTCACCTACTTTTAAGTGAGTGATTTCTACGTGTTCTAAAAAGGTTTTAAGCCGTTTATGAAATAAACTATGAGCGAGAAGTTGATCTTTTTCAGGTTGATCCTCTTGGATATTATTTCCTGAAGAACCTAGAAGTGAAAAAATATTAGAGAGGTCTTGCATGGAAGGCTCTAAAATGATTTTTTGTAGCCTTGCATTTTGAGAATCAAAAGAGGAGAGATACGCTATTTGATTTAAAAAGCTTTGCGTATTCGCTCCCTGCCCTAAATCACAAGTATCTGTTGATCGTAAGAGACGAAAACGAGCGTTAGAGACCGATACTTCAAAATCACTAGCGGTCAAATTAACCCCTTTAGATTGCCCTATAGAGTCAAAGACCTCTTTAACCAGATCTTTTCCATCTGATGAAACCCACATCCCTCTGGGCTCTTCATCAGAAAGAGGGTCATAACTTAAATCTGAAACTTGTTTCTCTTCAATGGTCTTATAAGAATAATCTGAGAGGTAAGAGATGCTATCTAGTTGATAATAGTCAGACTGGTAATAAGCTTCTGTGGGAAGAATTTGAAGAGGCGCACTTAGAGCAATTAACTTCTCAGTCCACTTTTTTTCCATCCCATTTGTGACAGAGAGGAAAACCAAAATTAACCAAACTACTAAGCTGATCACAAGAATGGAGACTAAGGAGACTATAGAGACAGAGAGTTGTTTCCATCTAGGGTGCAAGTACTTTCGTATTAATGAAAACTCAAACATATTTCTCTCTATTGAAAACAAACGCCCTTTCATAAGAAAAGGCGTTTGATGCGCGCGCAGTGCGCGCTGAAAGGAGGCAGTTCTTTAAAATTACTTTGTTTCTTTAAATAGCACGTGCTTACGCAGTTTCTTATCAAATTTCTTGATCGTCATGCGCTCAGGCTTCGTTTTCTTATTTTTCGTTGTGTAGTAATACTCAGAGCTTTCTTCGCTCTTCAATTTAATATTTTCTCTTGCCATGCTATTTCTCAAAAATAATTTAAAGCGAAAGTATATGAAATTTAACTATTTTCATACAAGACAATTAAATTAAATTTGGAATTCTTGGAGTCGCCTGCAAATGTAGGGAGTCGGGTTGGTTCTTATATTGGTGGTAGGCAAGCCCTGCAATCATCGCGGCATTATCTGTCGCAAGTGACTTAGTTGGCCAAAATTGAGGGAGAGAGGGAAGGGCCTCTGAAAACATTTTTTTAAGCGTCTTACTAGCGGAGACTCCTCCGCCTAAGATAAGAGCTTTATAAGAGCCTTTATCTAAAGCTAATAAAGTTTTATTGACGATATCAGAAAAAGCTGCTCTTTGAAAGGAAGCTGCAATATCTTTTTTTTGCTGATCGGTAAGAGGAGTTGTCTTTTGTTTTTGATTTTGTCCTTTTACAGTATACAAAACATTTGTTTTAAGGCCGCTAAAAGAGAAGTCTAAAGGATTCTTTTTAACGCGTCCTGCACTAAAAGAATATTTATAGGGGTCTCCATCGACCGCTAAGTTTTCAATAAAAGGGCCTCCTGGATAGGGGTAGCCAAGTAGCGAGGCAACTTTATCGAAAGCCTCCCCTATAGCGTCATCAACAGTCGTTCCAAGGACGCGGTACTCTCTAAGAGCTTCAATATGAACTAAAGCTGTGTGTCCTCCGGAAATTAAAACTCCAAGAGCTGGAAACTCTTTTGGTGTATTAGGAATCATAGCTCCATAAAGATGAGCTTCAGAATGATTGACTCCAATAAAAGGTTTATTAAGGGCGAGGCTTAAAGCTTTTGCAAGATTTAAGCCGATGAGTAGAGCTCCCATAAGCCCTGGACCTCTTGCTGCAGCAATTAAATCAATATCTTCAAGTGTTCGATCGGCTTTTTCTAAAGCCTCTTTTAAAACAGGAATTATGACGTCTAAGTGCTTTCGGCATGCTAGCTCTGGAATGACGCCGCCAAAGTTTTGGTGGTCCTCACTTTGTGAATAGATGACGTTTGATAGGATACGCGTGCCTGATTCAACAAGTGAAACAGCCGTCTCATCGCAAGTAGATTCAATACCTAGAACTAACACTATAATTTGAGTCCCGCTGCAGCGTCTTTATCTAAAATCCAAAGAGCTTTTGTTTTTTCTGTCCCAATTTTTTGAGAAGGGTAGTTTA
>CAYGMF010000045.1:2975-7645 GCA_964351075.1 uncultured bacterium | reverse complement strand
AACCCTCTGGCACTTTCTCGCTGATTAAAATGGCGTAGTGTTCTGCGTTTTTTTCGCCATCTACTTCAGCAACCATTCTAAAAATGTTTTCTTGCGGAACTTTTAAAGAACTTAGCGCAGTGTCCATCACCATTTTGTAATTGCTGTCATTGTTGTCAGGTGGAACGCTTCGCTCATCTCCAAAGAAAAAATAAATTTTATTCCAGTCTAGGCGAGAGACATATTCGGGTTGAATCAGTTTTTTAAAAATAGCCTTAGGAGTGCTTCCTCCCGATAATGCTACAGTAAAAAAACCCTTCTTTTCGATAGCCTTTGTTGCTAGCTGAATCCAATACTCCACACAGAAAGTTAAAGTTTCTTCATAGTCTCCAGCGAGCGCTAAGTTGCGTCTTGAATCGAAACTTCGAATACTTTTTTCTAAATCGTATGCTGTCATACAAGTCCTTTAATTTGGGATAAAATAGAGAGCATGTTGCAATAGTGCGTGCTCGTTTCTTGGTAACAAATCTCTTTAGAAAGAGAATGTTCCCATTTAGCCTGCATAAGGCATGTATTATAGGTCTCTTCTGGATTTTCTTCATCCAAAATCTCTATCTTGATCATAGCCTCTTTGGGCTCTAAATAACATGTAAATATTTTTTTATTTCGAGTTTTTATTTGCACGTAGCTTGTCGTGTTAGCCTCTGTAGAAAGGGGATCCTTTTCAATCTGGACTTCTATTGAGTTTGAACCTGTTTTGTAAAGAATTGTTTGGTGTGAAACTTTGTCTTCAAAGGAAATAGGTCGCCACTTAAGCTGCGCTGCAAGCCAGCCGTGAAGGTAGTGTACTTGAAAGTGGTTCTGGCACTCAGATGCGCTGCTAGCTTCAGAAAATCTAAGAACTATCTTTTCTGCTTGTCCAAGCTCCTCCAGCCTCTCTTCAGTGTTGAAAATGTTTTTTAAAGCCTTTCTCCAACCCTCAGATCGCACCCAATTTAAATCGGCCACTTCCCAATGTTGATTTAAGATATTCATTTGAATCTTCTGACAAAAGTTAGATAGGTTATCTGTGCACTCTGACTCAAAAATAAGTCTGTGGGCTAACTCTTGAAAAGGTGTGAAGAGTGGGTGGTTAAAAGTTGGGTCACCTGCCCAAATAAGGTAAATAGGAAGATCGGGAATTAAATGAGGTAAAATTAACGGGTAGGCTTGCTCTTGTATGGAAGAGGGAATTTCAACATGAATCTCCTCGCATATAATTTGCTTTTCAGAACCTGCATTTAACAGTCTAACTGCTAAACTTGTGCTAATAGAGTTTGAGTCAGTATGCGGATCTTCCTGAATTACAATAATACGGCATGGAAATTGTTTTGAAATTTGATCGACAAGCTCTTGAAAATAAGGAAGCCTAGTCGCATCTAGTGAGTAGAGGATTAAGTTAAAAAGGCAAGCTCTTTGTTGCTTGCTGTCTTTATGCGCCTTCTCAAGGCGGTCTAACTGCTGTTGAATTTCAGTTGGATTGACTTTTATAAATGTCGACATAGTTAGATTAGTCTCCATGTTCGATTTGTTTTAGAAAGCAGCTCATCCGCTTCTTTTGGCCCCCAATTACCCGCTTGGTAATTAGGGAAGTTCTTGGGCTTTTCTCTCGCCCAATGTTCTAAAATAGGGGAGATAAGCTTCCAGGAAGTCAGCACTTCGTCGTCCCTGGCAAAGAGGGTGGAATCTCCTAAAATGGCATCGCAGATGAGACGCTCGTAAGCTTCAGGAGGAGTAAGTCCAAAATGGGTCCCATACTTAAAGTCCATCTTAACAGGTTGAACAGGTGTTGAAATACCAGGAACTTTGCAGTTCATATTGATAGCGATCCCTTCATTAGGTTGTATGCGAATCGATAAAATATTTTGGTCGTATTTCATCTGTTTTTGAGCATGCAGAATGTCTGGGACATGATGAAATATAATTGCAATCTCCGTGCACCTTTTAGGGAGTCGTTTTCCGCTGCGCAGATAAAAGGGAACATCTTTCCATCTTTCATTGTCTACGAAAAGCTGCATAGCCACAAAGGTTTCTCTTGAAGAGTCTTTCTCAACATTTTCCTCTTCTCTATATCCTTTTACCTCAGAAGCCCGTACAAACCCTTTTTCGTACTGCCCTCGAATAACATGTTGATCAATTTCATCAAGGGGGATAGCGCGAATAGCTTCTAAAACTTTAACTTTTTCACTGCGAATTGAATCGGCTTCAGCATTAGCAGGTGGTTCCATTGCGATCAAAGACATTAGCTGTATTAAATGACTTTGGATCATATCTCTTAAAAGACCTGTCTCTTCCCAAAACCTTCCCCTCGTCCCGATTCCTATTTCTTCCGAAACCGTAATTTGCACGTGGTCCACAAAGCGGTTGTTTAGAACTGCTTCAAAAATTAGATTAGAAAATCTAAAGGTTAAAATATTTTGGACCGTCTCTTTTCCTAAATAGTGGTCAATTCTATAGATCTGCTTTTCATCTAAATATTTGGAAATATGAGACTGCAGGGCTAGAGCAGATTTGTGGTCATGCCCAAAGGGTTTTTCAATAATGACTCTAGACCAAGGAGACTCTTCTTTATGGGGGTAGATAAGCTTGTACTTAGATAGCTTTTCAATAATGGAGGTAAAGAAGCTGGGTTGAGTTGCTAAATAAAAGATGCGGTTTCCTAAAGTATTGAACTTTTCATCGAGCTCTTTTAGGGACTTATCAAGCTTTTGATACCCCTCATCTTGATCAAACTCAGATCTATGATAGAAAAGTTTTGACTCAAAATTCCTCCAAACTGCTTCATCTATGGGTTGAGACCTAGAGTGCTTTTCTACAGCGTTTCTCATCTCTTTTCTAAAAAGAGCATCGTCTTTATCTCGCCTTGCAAAGCCAACGCAGCTGAAATGCATCGGCAGTTGTCCTTCTTTTGCAAGGTTATAAAGGGCTGGCATAAGTTTTCTGGAGGTTAAGTCCCCAGTAACGCCAAAGATAACAAGAACGCAAGGATCCATAGGCTTGGAGCTTCTAGATCCCTCAGATAGTGGATTTTCGAATGAAGAGGGTGGCATAGGGCTTTTGTCTTTAAGGGGTTAATGTCATATATAAAAAATATTTTTAAAAAGAGTGCATTAAATGGGTTCTATTCATATAAAGATAGAGATCAGGCAATATAAAAATTTTAAGGTTTTTATGGGTAGTAATTTTTTCAAGTGTTGGTATTATACCACAAACGTATTTCAATCAGTACTTCTTTTAATCATTCGTCTATATTGGGGTTTTCTTTTCTTCATTGGTGGCTATGATAAAGTAACAAATATGGCTCCTTTTATTGATTTTATGTCTCAATTTGGCATGTCAACCACCTGGGCCTACATTGTAGCAGTTGTGGAGCTTGTTTGTGGAGTTTTAATTTTCTTTGGGTTTATAGCTCGTATTGCGGCTGCTCTGACAACTCTTGTTATGATCGGAGCTTATATTACAGCTCACCCAGCGCAACTACTAAGTTTCTTTAGAGATCCTTCTTATTTCTTCTCAGCGCCAGCATTTCCTTTCTTATTCGCTTCTTTAATCGTCCTCTTTTTTGGAGCAGGGATGTTTTCAATCGATGCGATTATCAAAAGATGCTTTATGGAAAGCTGCTCAAACAATAAGAAGAAAAGAAAGTAGTCTTACCAAAAGATAAAAGGCTCTGCAGCTTCGCTAGGGGGAGCCTCCCCTAGTTCAAATCTAAAGTCCCATCGCCACCCCTCAGCTACTGTATTTCTTGGGGTAAAGTGAAACTTCCAGTTGCAGGGCAAAAGGACAGTAAGTGTAAAAAAGACTTCATTGTAATAAGGAAGACTTACTCTATCCCAGCCCGTTCTAGATTTAAACCCTAAAATAACACGTTTGTGTGGCCTTACATAGAGAGATGTGAGTAATACATCTCGTCTATCCGATAATGGGGAAGCTAAAAGGTCTGCTTGCGATCTAAAAACATCTAAGAAGAAGTTATCATGATTCGCTTTTCTATAATCATAACGGCTACGGTGTCTAAAACCGATACTCAGAGCCAACCGTTCATTAAAGGTGTAAGCAACACTTGCATTTGCAGAATCTAGAAGTCTGTGCTGAAAGTTATACCCTCCCCAAAGCTGCACATAGAGACTGGGCCATCTTGAGGAGAGTTCTATATACATTTTAGGGAGAAAGCTGCCGATCGTTGTATTATTGAAAAAGCCGTACATGTAAACATCCAAAAACAAAGGCAAGTACATCTTCTCACAAGGCTTATAGTAGAGGAAGTTTCTAAGGCCCCACTTGAGTTGATTCAACTTCACGTAGGAGTCATGAATGTTAAAGAAGTAGTGGTCGTTAAAAGAGAGTGTGGGTCTAGTATAATAAGTGTATGCTGTGTAGGGCTCTACGACATGTTTTAGGGACCTGCCAAAGCGTCTTGAAGCCTTTACTGTAGCTTCAGCGCCTAATTGTCCTAAAGAGTTCCATACTGCATGTCCAAGGGGGCTTTGCCCATACCCAATTCCAATATATTCAGCGCTTGGGGTCACGCATAGAGGTCCTAGATGAACAGGCATATAAACTTTAGGGTAGAGTTCTACTCTAGGAGATCTAAAGTTATTTGGTGAGTTAATGAAAACGTTCCCATAGACAAAGTCGAGATAGCCTGCATT
>CAYGMF010000045.1:0-2875 GCA_964351075.1 uncultured bacterium | reverse complement strand
GCAGAAGGCCCTCTTGTAAACCAATAGTCTCCTTGTAAAAAGACATTCGTGTGGCGCCATGAATAAATTTGATAGCGCATGCTTGCGCGTTCTCCAACTGTCCCTCCTGTAATAAACTCATATTTCGCAACAGCGTTTTGGATCAAAGAGAGCTTCGCTCTAAAATATGGAAACCAGAAAATAGGGAGTTTAAAAAGGCGCACCTGCATGTTATGAGCTGTCAATAAATTATCATCTTGAATGGAGGCGCGCCCAAGTCGAAGCTGCCAAAGGCTATTCTCCTTTTCACAAGTGGTCATGGACATTTCTTTAACTTCGTAGGTTCCTTTAGACTTAAGTCGTATAGTCTCGCCCCCTAAAAACCAAGATCCTATTTGTGTGCGTCCCTTGTCAATAACCCCTTTTTGTTTTTCAAAGTCATATTCCAAGGAGTCTCCTACAAAGTGCCGCCCTTTGTAGTGCACAAGCAGATCTCCAGATGCTTCTACAAACCAACGGTCCTTTTTCTTTGTGTAGGTGATTTTTCGAGCTTGAATGCGGATCTCTGGTCCTTCTATAACGCCCCCTTGATCGGTCGTTAAAACGCCATCCTCATAGACAGGGGAGTGAAGGTCTACTTTGACCTCTTCACTGCAAAAAAGAGAACAACTACAAATGCATAGGAAAAAGAGGTAACCAAAAATACGCACGTGAATCTTTAAATTAGAAAATTATTCTGGGCCAATGTAACAGAGAAAAAGCTTAAAAAGATAGCAAAGATTACTCAGTAGCTTTAATCAAAATTCCTGCAAGCGCGTACTTGTTTTTTGAATTCTGAGCATTTAAATGAGAGAGAATGACATCGAGTCCACTCTCTTCTTGCCTTAGAGCAACTGCTAAATACGACTCTATGAGGAGTTGAGACTTCTCCTCTGGGGTAAGGTCAAAGTGGGTGTTTTGTGTCTTTCTATTCCAAGGGACAATAGGTCTTAGGCGGATCATCGGATGGTACTTTTGTTTTTTGATCCATGAGATAATATTTTCTCTCCAAGGACCTTCTTGGTCGAGATTAAAGAGGGCTAAGTTGCTCCAAGCTCGAACGTATGGGTAGCCGACTTTGGATTGCCACTCTTTTAAAAGAGCTATGGAGTTTGAGGTTTTGAGAGATTGTACAAGCGTAATGACATGGGGGATTAAGTCATTTTGATGGCTATCTACAATCTCAGATGCGATTGTTAAAAAGAGGCTCTCAGGGAGCTCTAAACACTCCATTAAAACTTCTTTTCTAGCTTGCACAGAAAACTCTTTTAAGTAGGGATTAGCTCTCATTGCATTTTGGGAATTTAAAACCCATTTTTTTGCAGTAAGCGCTTTACCAGGAGATTGAGCAGGCAGTAACAGAAGTTGCGGGTCGTTTGGAATCAACACATTTCTAACTTCACTTAAACAAAGAGGGTTTTTCTTTTTTAAAAGAGCTAAAGAGGCATTGAGCCTTATTTGTTCTTGTGGGTGATAGCTTAAAGCTTCTAAGATTTTTTCATCCCCTTGACAATCACGTAGCATATGAATTGCAAAGATGTTGCCATCAGCTGCATAGCTTTCGATTTGTGGAACGACATCATGTCTTCCTAAGCGATAAAGTGCACTTAGCGCAGAGAGGGCTACATGGGCAGATGGGCTATTAGAAAGCTCTTCTAATGTTGCGCTAGAATGCTCATCTTGCAGCTGGCCAAGTGTAAAAGCGCACGCTTCTTGCTCAGTAATCTCATGGTGAGAAGAGAGCGAGCGGATCTCAGGCAATAAATCATGACGATTAAGTCTAGCAGCTGACAAAATTGCTTCTACTCGTACATTAGAGTCAGGATTTTGGAAAAACTTTTTCAAGGCTTTTGATGATTGAGGAGTGTCCAAGATAGCATAAAGAGAAGGGAATAAAAAATGAAACTGTGCAGGCACTTTATTCATAAGCGCTTCTATATAGCCCAGTGCATCGGGGTGTTTGTTTACAGCTAAAACAAAGACGGTTTCAAAACAAACTTCTAGGTAATTAGAGCGCAAACCTTTTACTAAAATACGATCAGCATCGTCATCATGGTATTCAGCAAGTGCACGTATGGATGCAAGTTGCACTTGAGGGTGTTCGCTATGCACGCCTCTTTCCAAAACAGGAAGAAGTTTATGGTTCTTAGCAATGGAGGCGCCATAAACACTTAGAAGTTGAGCTTCAGGGTCGTAGTCGCCTCTAGACTCTTCTAAAAAGCGTACGCCTAGCTCTTGCAAGTAGTCATAATCATGCATCCCTCCAAAGCGATACATTTCGTTGTATGAGGTGAGAGCTTCTTTAAGGTCTCTTGGTAAAACGGTGTAAAAGGAGAGGTCTCCTTTATCCGTGTTTTCTGAATTAGAGGTCTTAAGGGTATTTTCAAAGAGTATTTGATCTGCTTGACTCATTTCAGGGTTGCGAGGCGCGCAACTTGAAAATAAACTTAAACTTAAAACGGCTACGAGGGAGATTTTAGATAATTCCATAAACTGAGTCCTAACACTTTTAAAGATCGTTCTAACGCATTTATGGGTAATCCGCAAGTATTATAAAAACATCCTTCCATTTTTTCGATCATGATGTTTCCTGCTGCTTGTATTGCATAAGAACCCGCTTTATCTAAACAAAAAATGCTTTCAATGTACTTTCTAATTTCACTCTCAGAACAATCTTTAAAAAGAATACGACTCACCTCAACATCAGTAATTTGATGGTTGGGGTTCATAACTGTAATCCCTGTATAAACTTCATGCCACTTGCCTTGCAGTGTATTCAGCATTTCAAAAGCTTCATCTAAGTCTTTAGGCTTCCCTAAAACTTTGCCTTCAAAATAAACAAGTGTATCTGCTGCTA
>CAYGMF010000044.1:0-12077 GCA_964351075.1 uncultured bacterium | reverse complement strand
TTTAGACCATGGGGATGTTGAAAAGGTCCTCGCCTTTTCTAACCGCCCCTATCGGCTAGAGCAGCATCTTACAGGAGAGAGCTTGAAAACCATGTGGTCAGAAGGGTCGAATTCCTTTGCTGAAGATCCTCCCAATGCCACGGTGATCATCAATCAACAGCTCCAAACCATCGTGCTCTTAAACATGAACGTAGTTGGTGATCAAACGATCTTTACCATTCGTGCTGATGGCCCTCAGTCATTAATTGAACAGAGCGGCGCTACTCAGTTGTTTATAGACGCGTTGACCCCGCCGGAATTGCTACAGTAGAAGGAAATTTGAACTCACCATAAATTTTTAGAGTTGCCGAAAGCGGGCTCTTGTCAGAATGAAAAGAGCTCATGGAAGGGGAAAATGCTTTAAAGTTGGAAGGATTAAAAGAGTCAACCTCTCCCAACTTGTAATTAACCAAATAATTCTATAACAGAACACCCTTGCAACAAATAACAGAATCCAGCATGAACCAAATATTAAGGCTAAAAAGTAAGAGCTCTTAATCTAGGAGTTAGGTTAAAATTATTAGAGAAAAAATTATAGACGTTTTAATTTATGATGTTTTATACTATAATTTTGGATTTAATTAATTAAAACACTGTTTTTATGGAACCACTAAGAAACGTATTATATCAAAGTCTTGGAATTATTATAGAAGAAGGACTTATCTTTTCTGCTATTCTAGTTTCAAATTTCCTTGTAAAGTTTTTTATTAGAAAAACCTACTCTCAGGTCAAGGTTGCAAGAGGGGACTTCCTTCATGAATCTTTTATCTCAAGGATTGCGAAACCTCTAAGAACTATGATTTGGTTCGTAGGTATCTCTTACATGCTCTACCTGTTTATCTTACGACTAGAGGTAGAGACTAACTTCGATACAAGCTTTATACAGCTGCGTAACCTTATAATTATCTTTTGTGTGTCATGGCTCTGCTTTGAAATAAAAAAGCAAACTCAACTCTCATGGGAAAAGAATAAAAAAAATAAGGATAAAATAGCTGAAAAAGGAAGAATTGAGCTTCTTTCAAAGCTCTCTTCTATTGCTATTATTCTCATCACAGCCTTAGTTGCTCTTGAGACAATAGGGGTAAATATAGCAACCCTAATTGCTTTTGGTGGAGTGGGAGGTTTGGCTCTTGGTTTTGCTTCCAAAGATATTGTAGCTAATTACTTTAGTGGGTTTATGATCCACGTTACAAGACCTTTTAAGATAGGGGACTGGATCTATACACCTGATCAATCTTTAGATGGAACAGTAGAGCATATTGGCTATTACTTAACTGTAGTTAAGGGTCTAGATAAACGACCTTATTATGTCCCCAACGCCCTTTTCTCATCTAAAATGATTATCAATGCTTCTAGGATGACTAATAGACGTATAAAGCACACCGTTGGAGTGCGCTACCAAGACTTTGATGTAATCGAAAGTATTGTTTCAGAAATTAGAGAGATGCTCGTAAACCACGAAGATATCGATACTAAACAAACTCTTCTTGTGGACTTTAATGAATTTGGACCTTCTTCGCTCAATATCCTTATTTATACCTTTACCAAAACAAAAGTTTGGAAGGACTGGCTTGCAATCCAGCAGGAGGTCTTAATAAACATTGGGAAAATTATCAGTAAACACGGAGCTGAAATTGCTTATCCTACAACAACAATAGATCTTCCAAGTCAAGTCATTAATCAAATGGTTCCCCCTTCCAAGCCCTCAAAGGGATAGCAAAATCACCTTGAGTGTATAAGGAACAATTAACTATACTAATCTAGTCAAAATTAAAAAAAATACTGATGGACACTCTTTTAAGTTTTATTACACTACATGCAGTTCATGCCCATTGGTGGTTCTTTTTCTTGCTCGTCTTAGCTGGGCTAAACTTTCCTATCAGCGAAGATTTACTCATAATAACAAGTGCTGTAATGGCAGCAACCGTCATCCCTGAAAATATTATTAAGCTCTTCATCTTTGTCTTCTTAGGGTGTTATCTCTCTGATTGGCTCTCTTATTGGATGGGGAGGAAAATGACTCCTTGGCTTTTGAAAAATAGATTTTTAGCTAAGTTAGTAGATAATAAACGAATCGATAAAGTGAATCAGTTCTATGCAAAATATGGAGTTTTAACACTCATAATAGGACGCTTTATCCCTTTTGGTGTTCGTAATTTTCTCTTTATGTCGGCGGGCATGGGACGAATGAGTTTTAGAAAGTTTATGTTAGTAGATGGTGTCGCCTGTTTTCTCTCAAATACCACTCTCTTTTTGATTGCGTTTTCTCTTGCAGAGCACTACCCAGCTCTCATGACACTCCTACACAAAATTAATATTACATTTTTTGTGTGTTTTCTTCTTTTCGGCATTGTTATACTTTGTTATAGGCTATATAAGTCAAAAAAGAAGAAAGTAGATAACCCCTAGTTGTATGTTAACATTATCTAACGCTCTCACATTACTGCGACTACCCGCAGCGTTTCTCTTCATTGTTGATAATGTCTATGTGCGCTTAGGAGCCATTTTACTTGCGATGCTAAGCGATGGACTAGATGGCTACTTTGCCAGAAAAAATAAGACGGTTAGCCAGCTAGGAGCTGCTTTAGATCCGATTATGGACAAGTTCTTTGCTTTTTTTGCATTAGGTATTTTAGTCGCAACTTATCAACTTTCTATCTGGGCCATGCTAGCTATAATCTCTAGAGACTTTTTTCTATTCTTGTTTGGTGTTTATCTCACCGTGACAAAAAACTGGGATAAATATGAATTTAGATCCATTATTTGGGGTAAAGTTACAACTGCAGCTCAGCTTGTTGTTCTTGTGCTTATTGTAGTGAAGGTTCCATTGCCCTGGTATGTCTTTGTCTCTTTTATTCCCCTAGGTCTCTTAACAGCTCTTGGGCTTTATAGAGGTTTCTCAAAGTCATCTAATTAGAACCTACATTCTAGGAACTGTTTTTAGACCTAAAATGGAAAACCCAATCTCAAAGGCTTGTTTAACCAAATGAATAAGAAGGAGCCTTGAAGATTCATATTCTGAGCCCACAACAGGACAGTCTCTAAAAAAGGCGTGAAAGTGATTAGAGAGTTGGTAGAGGTAGTCAGAGAGTCTATTAGGAAATAGTGTCTCTGCCATAGAACTTAAAATATCTTCAAGCTGCACTAAGTGGAGAGCCAAATGAAGCTCAGTCGGCTCCTTTAAAATAATAGACTCTTTTTTAAGCTTGTTTAGGCCAAAAGAACTTTTACTTTGAATACTGTTGATACGGACATAAGCATACATTAAAAAGGCAGCTGTATTGCCTTCAAACTGAAGCATCTTCTCATAACTAAACTGATAGTCCTTAGTTCTTAAACTAGATAAGTCTGCATATTTAACAGCATTGATCCCAAGTACTTTAGCTGTTTTCTTTTTTTGATCATCTGTTAGATCGGTAGACCTCTCTTTGAGAATATCATACGATTTTGTAATCGCTAGATTTAGAAGATCTATTAATTTTTCTGAATCTCCTGCTCGTGTCTTAAATTTTGTACCATCAGCTCCTAGAACAAGTCCAAAAGGGATATGCTCAGCTTTTGTTGGATGATTTTCAAAATAGCCCCCAAGTTCTGCTGCTTTGAAGAACATCTGAAAGTGCAAGCTTTGACCATTATCAACAACATATAAAATACGATCAGCCTTCTCTTCATTAATCCTTTGATAAAGAGCTGCTAAATCTGTTGTAGAATAATTATAGCCGCCATCCGACTTCTGGATAATTATAGGAAGAGGGGAGCCCTCTTTAGTCACAAACTCAGGAAGGAAAATGCACTTAGCTCCTTTGGAATCAGAGACCAGTCCCTTATCTTCAAAATACTTGACGGTCTTCGCTAGAGAATCATGGTAATAAGATTCTCCTCGCTCAGTAATTCTAATATTCAGAAGGTCATAGATTTCTGAGTAGCCCTGTCTTGAAATTTCACAAATAATATTCCAAGCGTGCATTGCTTCTTTTTTGCGTGCCTGAAGAGCAACAACCTCCAGTTGAGATTGCTTTTTGAATGCTTCATCAGAATCAAAATGCTTTCTACTCTCTTTATACCACTTAGCTAAATGGGATAAGTCTGTTTTCTCTTTACCTGCTAAAACATCTGCATGAAACTTTTTGAGGTAGCAAATCAACATGCCAAATGGGGTGCCCCAATCTCCTATATGATTGAGACGTAAAACATCGTGACCTAAAAATTCAAAGAGATTAGCAAGAGAGTCGCCAATAATTGTGGATCTCAAATGCCCAGCATGTAATTCCTTTGCTGTGTTAGGTTGGGAGAATTCTACGATGATTCGTTTTGGAGCTTTTATTTTAGAAATACCAAGTCTTGCATCTTCGATCAAACTTGTAAGTCTCTTTTCTAAAAAAGAAGTCTTAAGGGTAATGTTGATGAAGCCAGGACCTGCTATTTCAGTTGATGCTATGAGTGAATTTTCTTTTGGGGTCAACTTACTTGCAATAGATCTTGGATTGTCACCCACAAGTTTACAGAGCTTAAGAGCACTATTACATTGATAATGAGCACCGCGGCCTGGTTTGGAGGGAGTGATCTCTAATGAGTTCTCTACCTGGTCCTTTGATAAGTCTGGATAGGCTTTACAAATCAGATCAGAAAATACTTTCTCAAGCTTTGATAGAACAAAGGGGGGATTAGACCAATGCATTTTTTTCACTCTGCTCTTCTTCTAATAAGGTCTCAACTAAATGATCAGCAGCTAAACTAGGTGAAATATCTTTCTTTTTAGCCAAGTCATAGATTTCTAAAAGTCTATTGTAAATTTGATCTGTTTTAAATAAAACTTTTTGAGATTGAGGGGCTTTTGGGTCAAGTCCTGATGCTATGCCAATAAGGCCACCTGCATTAACTAGATAATCAGGAGCATAAAGAATTCCTTTTTCATGAAGACGCTCAGCATCTTCATTTTCTAAAAGCTGATTATTAGCAGCGCCTACTACCGCTTTACAATTTAAATTCTCAATCACTTCCCTATTTAAAATACCGCCTCTCGCGCAAGGTGCTAAAATATCACACTCTAAACTTAATATTTCATCTGGAGAAATCGTAGTCGTTGCAAATTCAAACTCGGCTTGTTTAAGGAGGTCCTCTTGATAATCGGCCACATAAAGATCTGCCCCGGCCCAAAATAGATGGGCTAAAAGCTTGCCTCCTACCCCTCCAATCCCTTGAAGAGCAATTTTCTTACCGACCAATGAATCAGAACCAAACAATTGCTTAGCAGTCGCTTGGATCCCTTTAAAAACACCCCAGGCTGTAAAACGAGCAGGGTCTCCTGTTCCATCTTCAGGTAGCCCTAAGCAAAATTTGGTACTCTTTTTGACTATGCGTAGGTCATCTTCAGTGCAGTTCATATCCTCTGCGCAAATATGTTTGCCATCTAAATAATTAACCGCTTCTGCAAAAGCCTTCAAAAAGGCAGGTGTTTTCCCCTCAGGAGGTAAAATTAAAACACTTTTACTTCCGCCAGTGTGGGTGTTCCCAAGAACTGCCTTATAGGTCATTCCCTTAGCGAGCCTTAAAACATCCGTTAAAGCATCGTCAGATGAGCTATAAGGTAAAATACGTGTTCCCCCAAGGCCTGGTCCCATAGTCGTATTGTGGATAGCAATAAAGGCATGGAAATTAGCAGAAGGTTCTTTGATCTCAATGACTTGCTCGTAATCTTTAATTTTAAGCTCTTTTATGTGTAGTCCCATATGAATGCTCCATTCCTTTAATAGTGTATTAATAGAAAATTTTATCAGATAGTTAATTCTAGGCGCAACTAGTATAAATTAATTTACAATCAGTTTAAACGTTCCTATATAGTATTATTTTTAGCCATTAATAGTAAAGAGAGAACTGAAATTACTCTTGAGGTTAAATGTCAAAATACGTTATTGTTAATCATATTTTTTTAATTTTAATGTGTATTTTAAGACATGACAGGGGTAACCATGACTAAAGAGGTCATTTCAGAAGACCTAAGAAAAGATTTTCTCGGCTATTTGAAACACAAAAGAAAACTGGATCTACTGACCAATTATCTCTACTTTGTGTCTAAAAAATATAAGATCGAACCAATCGTCTCGCCTAAGCATAAGATGATTTTTAGAAATCTCGATGAAGCAATGGAAGTTTTAGAGAGGGAAGGGCGTATCTGGAGAGAAACTCAAGTGCGTATTGGTCAAGAGCAAGCCCTCGTCAACGACCAAACGAAGAAAATCTATATCTGCCCTTTTTCAGGAAAAGTCTTTGCTGATAATACCCATCCAAATCCTCAAGATGCTATTTATGATTGGGTTGCAAACTGTCCCCAAAATACAGAGCGAAAAGATGGACTGGTTGTAAAACGCTTTTTTGTTTCAGAAGATCCTGAAATGATTAAAAATTACATTGAAAAATGTGATGAGCCTATTACAAAAGTAGTCTTCTCTTCAGTCCTGACAGGAGCACTTTATAATTCAAAAGAAGTCATCATTGAAGACTTCAAGAAAAACTATGTGAAGTCTATTTCTTTAGAAGAAATTCAAAATCAAAACAGATACGAACTTGAAAGCGAATTCCTTCAGTTTATTCAGAGCGAACTCGCCGAAGCTAAAGTCACTAAATTTATTGAAACACTCTCTGAATATGAAGAATTCCTCCCTTATGTTCAGAAGTGGCTTGAAGATTAATGAAACTGAAACTCCTTACTGACTCTGCAACCAAAACATTTGATTTGGGAGTTAAACTCGGCAAGCAGCTTCATCCAAATAGTGTTCTTGCTTTCTACGGAGATCTAGCAGCAGGTAAGACCACTTTGATTAAGGGGATTGCAAGCGCATTAGGAGGCATTCAATCCGAAGATGTTTCAAGTCCGACATTTACTTATTTGAATATTTATCAAAGTAGCTCCTATCTTCTCTATCACTTTGACCTCTATCGATTGAAAGAACCCGCTCAATTTTTACAAATGGGTTTCGATGAGTATTTAACAGCAGGAGGCATCTGTTGTATTGAGTGGTCTGAGCGGATAAAAGCCTACCTCCCCAATGAGAGGATAGACATTTTGATGGAACATCAAAATGACTCTAGAAGTATTACGATAGAATCTTATTATGAAGAAATTTGTTTTTAAAGAAGTTCGGTTTCTAACGAGCGCTCAAGATCAAAAAGGCTGTCCCAAAGGGATAGGGCCCTCGGGTACCCCACTGCCTGAAATTGCAGTGGCAGGGCGCTCCAATGTAGGAAAATCAAGCCTCTTGAACCACTTGTTTGGAGTGAAAAACCTCGTTAAAACTTCCCAGAAGCCTGGAAAAACAAGGCTTTTAAATTTCTTTCAAGTTGACGATGAAGCTATTTTTTGTGACCTTCCTGGGTACGGGTTTGCCAATGTTAAATTGGAGATGCGTAGCAGCTGGGGAAAAATGATTGAGGATTACATCGAAAAGAGAAGTTCTTTAAAAGTTATTTTAATGCTCTTAGATATTCGAAGAACACCCAGCGAACAAGATCTTCTATTTTTTAATTGGGTGGAGCATCATAAAATTCCCCTAATTCTGGTCTTTACAAAAGCAGATAAGCTCTCAAGCAGGGCTGTTCAAGCAAGCGCCAAAAAAAATCTTGCCAAACTAGGAAGAGATGATCTACCCAAAGTCTTTTACTCCGTCCCAAAAAAGCAAGGGCGAAAAGAACTCATATTTGAACTTAAGGCCCTACTAAATGCTACCGATGAATAAAACAAAATTTGTCTGCATCGACTGCGAAGCTACTGGACTCGATAAGGACGGTGATGAAATCATAGAAGTTGCCGCTATGACTTTTACTATGGAAAAAGATATAGAAGTCTACGACTCTCTTATCAACCCTGGAAGACAAATTCCAGAGGACTCTATAAAGATCCACAACATCACACAAGACATGGTAAAAGGGCAGCCTAAGATTCAAGAAGTCCTCCCTAAAGTCATTAGTATGATCTCCGATCATATTATTATAGGACATGGTGTGAGCTTTGATATCCATCTCATCAATAGAGATGCAAAAAGATATAATATCCCTTGCAACATCAAAAGTAACGTATTCTTTGATACGCTAAGAATGGCAAGGCTCTATGGCCAGAGCCCTAAAAACTCCTTGGAATATTTAAGGATGCACTTCAATATCAATGAAGAGGGGGCTCATAGAGCCCTCAATGATGTTATCGTCAATATAGAAGTCTTTAAGAAGCTCGCGGCTAAATACAAGAGCGCAGAAGAGCTCAAGAAGGTTTTAGAGAAGCCTATACGACTCAAAGCAATGCCCCTTGGCAAGCATAAAGGGCGCCCTTTAAAAGAAATTCCTCTGCAGTACCTCAAGTGGGCAGCTCACATGGACTTTGATCAAGACCTTCTCTATTCTCTAAGGTCTGAAATTAAAAGGCGCCAAAAATCTCAGGATTTTTCAAATTCGTCCAACCCATTCTCAGGGCTTTAGCTTTTACTAAAAGGGACCACTAAAACTCTGCAGGGCAACCTAGAGATTTGGTTATATCTTTCATCTCTTGGTCCATCTTATCTAATCCTGGCGCGTGTTTTAACCTAAGCTTTAAAAACTCATGCATATACTCTGGATTACTGCTGTTCCCTTCATATTTATCATTCAGTGCCTGCGCCTCATCAACAAATTCCTTGCTAGAGAGAGGTTTTATTTCTTCTGAATATTTAGCCATTATCTCAGCATAAGCTTCTTGAAGTTTTTTTGCATTTTTTGTCCCAGGTAACCAATTTTTCATAGCTTCAAGAGTTTTAGGGTCTTTTTCGAGCTTTTCGCACTGCTCTCTCATATTAGCCATGGTGGCTTCCATAAAAGTGGAAGGTTTACCATTTTTTAATAGAAATTTGTCTGTCCGATTCTCCAAATCAAGAAGAACTGTATCCGTAGGCTTCGTTTCTTCTTGAACTTTGATAATTAAGGAATCCCCCTCAACTCTCAGTTTTAAGACCGAGTCACTTTTACAATCGATTAAGGATAGGATGGTTTTATCAAGTAGTAGAGCACTGCTATTTCCGTATTTAACAAGTTTTTTTAACATTTTATACTCCTGGGTTAGAGAGTTTGTGATTTTGTATCCAATGTATTATACATTGTATATTACTAAGTATATCGCTATGTCGTTTTTTCGTAAAGTAAAAGGTCTTTGGATTCAGAAATCCTTAAGGCCTAAGAGCAAAAGGTATTAAAAAAGGCTCAAAATCCTTCAAATTTATCGAATCTTTTTTTAGAAATATTCTATAAGTAGTTAATAAATAATAATTTAAGTATTTTTTTTGTTTTTAAGGCAGGAATTCTTTATTATTTCTTAATAAAAACAAGTTATACTTATGCGTTAGACTAAAACAAGAACAGGGGTATTTTCTATGTCTACAATCAGTTTCGGATCTCAAGATCCAAGATTCCAACAAACATCAAAAGTTGAAGTGAGTCGTGGGAATGAAAACTTCTTAGCAAATGGACTAAGAAATTTCTTCAGCATTCCACAGAAAATTATCTATTGGAATAGTAATATGAATTCAGGAAATATATCTGATAAAACCATTCAACGCGTTACCACTTTTTTGGAAGAAAACAGGTTGAGTGATGTTGGAGTCAACGTCAATGAGTATGATCCTATTAAGCATATTGGAAGAGTTTTTTCTAATCCTCACACAAGTGGCTTAAGTAAGTATACTTTTGGGTTGTTCTCTTCTGTTAGCTATATTTTTGAATTTAATAAGTATCTAGGGGGAAGGTCTGATTATTATGACTACACCTCAAATGATATTCACCTATACTCTGAAGATCCTGATATAGCTCTATTGATGGGAGCACAAGCTCTAGCTTTCAATGAAGACGACGCTCCATCCGTTTATAGCATTAAGCAGTCTCTACCCCTTGTTGGCCCTTTTATTTATGCGAGTCAAAACGAAGATCAATTAGAAATAGCAGCTTCTTATGTCGACAAAAATGATACAGAAAGGGTTTATAAGAGAGCTTGGTCTGTAATGGCGCCATTGAGTAGGATTCCTGCTGCTTTTGCAGTGCTGTCCTCAGTTATGTGTCGAACTATAGTAATTAACCCATTAGCTGATATTGCCGTTGAAACAGGATCCGGCGTGCTCGCAGGGGCTCTAGTCATGCTTCCTATTTTAACAATATTTGCATGTCATGGAACTAAACGAGCAAGATCTCCAATCTAAAAGTTTCATAGGGGTTTTACAAGCGGGGTTTAATTTTTGAAATTAAATCATTTGGTTATTATCCTCTCTCTCTAAAAAAAGAGAGGGGATTCCCATGTCTGAGATTTGTTCTATTTATCCTAATTCAACATTGCCGATGCCTTTTCAGAATCATGCCTTACAAAGCGTTCCAAAAATTCAAGTAAGCTATGGATTTGAAAACACTTTTGTCAATCAAGCTAGACAAATGTTCACGGGTGTACACAAAGCTCTCTTCTGGAATAGTCTTTTGAGTTCAGGAGGTATTTCCAATTCAACAGTTAGGCGTGTGACAGCTTTTTTGCAGCAAAATAATTTGAGCAATGTTCAAGTTAACGTAAACAGCTATGATCCTATTGGGAACGCTAAAAGAGTTTTTTCTAATCCTAAAACAGGCCTCATAAGTAAGTGTACCTTTGGGATTGCCTCTTCACTTATTTATACAGCTTTTCTGAATAAGTATTTTGGACTGTTTCCAGATTACTATGACTTTACTTCAAATACAATTCATCTCTATTCCAACGATCCTGATTTAGCTCTATTAGAAGGAGCCAAAGCTGCAGCTTACTCTGAGGGAGGTGCTCCATCTATTTACGCCTTTAAAGAATGGTGTCCTTTATTGGACCTTGCTTTTTACCCACTGCATCAAGAAGATCAGCTTCACAGAGCTACTTCTTATGTTTGCCAAAATGAATCACCAGAAGCTTGTAAGAGGGCTTGGTCAGTAATGGCGCCAAGAGATAGAATTTTTTATGCCCTATATGTAATAGGTGATAAGGTTGCTATAGGCACAGATTCAAAAGGCTATTTGGCAACACGTTTTATAAGCTCAATGCAGAAAAGACAGTTTTCACGCTCTACAATACAACTAGTAGAAACTTACCTATTAAGCGTAACCACTTTTTTAGCAGTCATTGCATGTCATTTAAGTGGGCGCTAGTTATCAGTATAGACATTCTTTTGAGTCATCAACATGGGTGTAGTTTATAGCTACAGCATACTTGTAGAAGACGGCATTTAATAGATTGAAGTAACCACTTTCCTGGCCAATAGCTGTATTTTTTTCAAATAGTGTATATTCAGCCGTTTTAATTTCACTATTTTGTAAATACCTTTGAACCTCTTCTTCTGCTTTTCTTTTGGCTTTAGAATAAATAGAGTAGTGATGAAAAAACTGGCAGTGGCCAGGACAGAGACGTACTCTTGCAGATAGTGGTTTTGAGTCTTCAACTGCTGGTTGTTCATAACAAATAGGAGAAACAGGTTCTTCACAAATATAGTCACTCTCTTCCATATTTTTGTGTGTTTTAATAGCTTCTAAAATAAAAGTAGTGGCTTCATTATTTTCACCGTTTCCGTTACGATCGTTAATGATAACAAGCGCTGCTTCAAATAGGGCTGGAGCTATATCGCCGGTAATCACTTCCTTTACTCTTCCCAGAAAGTTAAAAATTCTCTCTTTTGTAGAGGGGAGGTTTGGATTGTTGATCTCACCTAGCGCAATCTTTTTAATAATCTGATTACGACGATTAAGAAATTCTTGAGGACTCATTTCCACATTATCTGTTGAAGGTGAGTGGACTATATGGTTTGATTGTATTGAAAGAGTAGCCATAAATTTTCCTTTTGTTGCTTTAAAGAAATAGTTAAACAGTATGCGCTATTTTTTTAAAGGAACTATTTTAATTAGATGTGCATTTTTATAGGTTGCAAATGAAAAACAAAGCTTCATTTTTTAGGGAGACAAAAAACCTTAGCTTAAGCCAAAATAGTTGCGAATTTATTCTACTACGTAAGGTTTTTTATCATGGA
>CAYGMF010000043.1:6309-12533 GCA_964351075.1 uncultured bacterium | reverse complement strand
AGCTCTACTTCTGCTAGATGAAGCGCAGACAAGGTGACTTCTAATTCCACTTGTCTACTTTCAAGTGTAGAACAACAATTGGGGTTCAAATCAAGGAACGCTTTTAAATCATTTAATTGGACAAGACTTTCCTCGGTTTCCTTGATGTCAGTTTTACTAATTTTTGAATCTCTTTTAGCTTGTCGTATAGCTTCAATAGTTTCTTTTTGCTCAGCTGCTAACTTTTCAAGTTCCGCTTCTAATTCTGTAACTTTGGATTTAATCTCTTTATGTTCTGAATTTATTTGTTCAAACTCAGCTTCATTAAATCCAAGCTTCTGACTTAAAGACTTTACAGCTTTAACAACAAATGCTGCGATCTCTTGATCAGAATAGTCTGCAAAGAAGTCTTTTCCTAATTCTTGGAGTAGAACAGGTACAACCAGTTCATAAGGCACTAGAGCATTTTCTTCTTCTAAAGAAAAAAGACCTTTAGCTTCTGCTTGAGCTAAAACTTCCTTAAATTTGGCAGCTACTCCGTTTTTTACGGCTAATGCATCACTTTTGGCTTTATTCAAGGCGTCGCTCGTAACTTGAACTGATGTAAGAGCTGCTTTATCTCTTTCTTCAAGAACTAAAATAGCTTTTTCAAGTTCTGCTTTTTCAGCAGTTGGAGCCTTATTAAGCTCAGCAACTGCTTGATCTAAAGCTTTACCTGTAACTTGAGCTGTTACAATAAGACTAACTTCTCTTTCTTGTAAGACAGAAACAGTTTCTTCTAAATCAGCTAGAGGCACTTCTTCTTTAAGCACTACACTTGGAATAGCTGCAATGATCCCCTCAACACGATGCTGCCCTGTAGCCCAAAGCTTAAGAGATGGGTTATCAACACCAAATGTTTCTAATGGAGGAAGCTTTGAGAGTTCCTCTTGTGTTTCTAAAGAAGCCTCTCTTAAATCAGCTTTTACGACATTTAACTGTGATTGAAGCTGAAGTACATCTCTTTTACTAAGGTCTATTCTAGTTTGATAAACGGCTCCTTCAGATAAAATATCCCCACGAATAGTCTCTAATCTAGCCTGAAATAGACCAGCTCGATTAGCTAATTCATCAACTGCCTCAGAAACACGCTCATTACTTTTCTGTATGGCTGCTTCTAATGCAGCGATCTCAGCTTGTTTCAATTTAATAGCGCCTTTAGCATTTTCCAGATCTTGAGTTAAAACTGCTTTTGGCCCTATAGCCTCAAGACTACCGTTAGTATTTAGCTCATCAAGGGCTCTAGCAAGATTATCAAACTCTTCTTCACGCTCACCAAGTTCACTTCTTGATTGAGCTAAAGCTTCTGTTGTATAGTGTATTCTTGTTGCAAAACTTACCTCTGTTTCACTTTTTTGAAGAGCATGTGCACCCCTTAAATCCGATGATGCTTTCAAATTTTCGAACAAACGCCCTTCTACCCAACTCATTCTTCCTTTATCTCTTTCTAAGAGGTTGTGCTCTCGAGCTAAGACAAGAAGTTGAGCTCCAACTGTTTCAGCTTTAACTTGAGCAAGTTTTCTTTGAATACCTTTTGCAAAAGCAGGAGCTACAGCTTCGGTCTCAAGTCTGAGTCCTTCTAAAGCCTGAGTAAATTCACCTAAATCACCATCAAAAGTGATGTCTTTCTTAAGTGATTGAGCAAGAAGTTTGGTAATCGCATTTGATAACTCTTGATAACAAGTATATGCAATCGAGATAGTTTCAGCTAGTTTTTGATTTTTATGATCAAAAGAAGCTAAAGCCTCTTGAGCATGCGCAAGCTTAACTTGTGCGTCATCTTGTCCATCTAGAGTGGCACGATATATTTTGTTCTTGCCTACTACATGTTCTTTTTCTGCAGCTGTTCTCTTAGGGCCTGCATTAATAACTTCCTTTGCCTGCTCAAGCACTGCTTGATTTAAAACATTAAGTTCACTTTCAGCTGCATTAACTGCGCTTTGAAGTTCTTCCCTCTTGGCTGCAAAGTCATATTCAAGCTTAGCTTTGAAAAGAGCTTCTATATCACTTTTACTGGTGATTTCAGTAAGGTCTCGAGCGCCTCTTAGCTTAGCTGTTAGAGCCCTTTTTTCATCTCTTTTTTGAGTGATTTCAGCATGTTTTTGATCAATTAGATTTCTAAGAGCACCTAGCTTTTGATCAACACTTGCATACGTATGCTCACCAGAAGTATTTCCTAAAGCAGTGTCTAAATCGGCATTCACTTGAGCTAATTGAACTTCAAATGCTTGAACTGCCTCATTTTTCTTACCAAGGGCTCCTTTGAAATCTAGGAAAAATGTAGGCTCTGCACCTTGAAGGCTCTTGAGAACTTCCTCTACTACGTCTTTTTGCGCATTATATGCTGTAAAGAGCGCTGTATTTTTAATTTTATAGTACTCACCAACTTCTGCGCAGTCATGTTCAACATCAGCTAGTTGCTTAACATCAATAGACATATCACTTTCAAGAAGCTCTTTCACTTTATTTTGCACTAGATCATCAAACTGACTTTGACTTTTTGAAAGTTTCTTAGTTGCACCTTTGTCAAACTTAGAGCTTAAAACTTCTGCAGTTTGCTCAAGTTCTTGTGCAAGTTTATCACTAATTCTAAAAACATCGTTATTCAAAGCTTTCTCAACATAAGCTATGACATCTAAAATAGTATCTTCAGAAAGTACTGTTCCAAAAACGCGTAATTCCTCATCAAAACCAAGAGCTTTGGCAAAGTGAACAACTTTCCTCAATAATTGTGTATCGCCATTCTTCCCCTTTTTAAATTTATGTTTCTGTGAAGCTACATAATTTGAAAGGGTTTGAAAGCGAAGATAATATTCTAAAGAGGCCGCTTTTTGAGATCGAATGTGAGATGCATTAAGAAGTCCAATAAGCTCATTTAAATCTAGAGTATTTAGAGAATCTCCATTTTCTATTTTTTGAAAAGCGTTCTCTAAAAGCTCTATCTGGCCTTCGGTTAACTCTGAATGATAACGACCTAGGTCTTGAAAATCAGTATTTAACTTCTCAAAAAGAGCTGCTTTTGAGGCTTCTACAGCAACACTTGCGCCCTTCACTTTCATGCTCATTGCAGCTGTTGAAGATGTTGCCTCAAAATCATCCTCTGCTGTCAAATCTTTTCTTAAGGTTTCATAAGTATCTACAAGAGCATTTCTTTCAGCCACCTTAGAACCAGGCTCTTCAGCGTAATATTTCAAGGTAGGCAATTGAGTAAGTGCTTGTTGATTCAATTCATTTGTGTACTCCGCTTGCACAGTAGCTTCACAGGGCTCATTTTTAGTTGTATCAAGTCCTCTTTCTTCTTTTCCTACCAAATCTTCGAGCTCTGAAATTTGACCTTGTAGAAGACTCTTATATCGACTTACAAGAGCTTCTGGAGATACAATAATTTCTTTACAATAATCTTTATCACACCCTGTTTCCTCTTGAACTGCATCGGAGGCTATGTCCACTGCGGCTTTGAAAGCTTGGGCTTTTTGATAAGCTGACTTAAGGCTTGATTCAAGAGACCCAGGACGCTGCTCTGCATAATCCACTCTTGCATTATCTAGTTCAGTTCCATCTATTCCTTGCTGAGTGACAATGGCGGCTTTAAAAGCAGCTTTTTGCTGATTTACTGCATCTACATGTTTTGCTACAAAATCTTCTAAAGGTCTTCTTTCTGGAGGCAATAATGACATTTAAATACTCCGAGTGTTAACTATTATATATTACTTATTACTAACTCTAGTTGTATTATAGACTAAAAATACTAGTTTGTCAATAAATATTTAAAGATCAGGGATTTAAAATAAATACTTTACATCAATTTTAAATAAAATAGTTGTCGGGTCAAGGCATAAAAAAAACGCTTCGAATGAAGCGTTTTATATTTTGCCAGTTCTGCTTAAAGTTAATTAAACAGAAAAATCATGCTCTAAGATCTCTTCTAAAGACATCTTTAAGCTTTCGACTCCTTCAGGGAATCCGAATCTTACGAGTAGAGTATTCACGTAAGCTAGTTCAGACTCTAGGTGATCATTTTGACTCTCTAGAGCTGCTATTTTGGCATTAACATTTTTATTATCCATTATTATTATCTCCAGTAAAATAGTATTACTACAGTATCTATTATACCATAAACAGATAATTAAAACAACGGTTTTAGTTAACTAGAGGCTTATGCTCCGAATAATAACTTAACCTCTTGAGATGTAATAGGAAAGCTTTTAAAACCAGGCTTTAAGTCACATTCTTCCTGGCAGATTTCCTCCTCCAGTCTCCCTTCTAGGAAGGAAAGTTTCTGTTGAAGGGCCTTAGAATCGACCTTTTTGACAATTCTTTTTTTGAGCTTTTGCTGCAGTTTTTTCATCTCAGGGAGGTCGACCGTGAGCACTTGAAGCTGCTTTGCAACCTGCAGTTGCTTTATTTTTCTTTTGAGATCGGCTTCTAGGCGGATTGCTTTTGCCCTTTGCTGGTTAAGCCTCTTGGGCTCGTTTGAGTCTTGAAAAGAGTCTTCTAAAAGCTGCTTAATTTCGCCTAGTGCTTGCAGCTCATCTTTCATCTTTTGATGAAAACGCTCTCTTTCAAATTCTGAAATTTCATGAAGTCTAAATGATTTCATAAGGATACCTCCATCCATTATCGCCACATGGGCGCCGTGTAACAGTATAGCAACAAAATGATTAAAAATCAAGTACAGTCATTTCTTCAAACTTGAATTTAAAAAAAAGTTACCCTATTTTTTTCGTAATCACTTTCTTGAGTTTTATTGAGGATCACTTTATTATTTGCAAGAAATTATTAAAATTAAGAGATCAAATGGCAAAACTAATTATTGAAGATAGCTCGGAAGAATTTGAATTACCTGATGAGAGCCCAATTGCAGAGGCTTGTGAAAATGCAGGCATTCCCTTTGCTTGCACGGAAGGTGTTTGTGGTACATGCGTAATTGAGGTAAAAGAAGGGATGGAAAACCTCTCTGAATTCACTCAAGAAGAAGAAGATTTTTTGGGCGATCTAGATACAGAGCGTTTAGCTTGCCAATGTAAAATTAAAAGTGGAACTGTAAAGGTATCGTATTAAATGACAAATTCAAAAGAAACAGCTTCCATGATCAATCAAGAGATGACAATTGAAGAGATCCTTTCCACCTACCCACAAAAAAGTCAAAAAATTGCTCAAGCACTGCAAAATACAGGCCTTAATTGTGTAGGCTGCCACGCCTCTACTTGGGAAACTTTAGAAATGGGAATGCTTGGGCATGGAAAGACTCAAAAAGAAATTGTTGAACTTGTCGAACTATTAAACGCTATTTTAAATGAAAAAGTAGATGCAACCACTATCACCATTACTGAGCGTGCAGCTGAAAAGTACCGCTCTATTTTAAAATCTGAAAACAAAGAGAACTACGGCCTACGCTTCATGGAAAAAGCAGGAGGCTGTTCTGGCTTTGAATACACTTTAGACTATTCAGAAAAAGCTCTTGAAGACGATACGACCTATTCTTCTCAGGGTCTTGAAATTCACGTTCCTAAAGCTATTGAAGAGCGTTTGCTTGGCAGTGAAATCGATTACATCGATGGTCTTCAAGGAGCTGGCTTTAAGATTTCAAATCCAAACGTTAAATCCTCTTGCAGCTGCGGCACTTCTCACAACTACTAAAAGTGAATCGCCTCTTTATGCACATCAAGCGCAGCTTCTTTTATCGCTTCTGAAAAAGTAGGGTGCGGGAAACAAAGAGCTCCAAGTTCTTTAGCCGTTACTTTTTTCTCTATTGCTAAAGCGCCTAGTGCAATCATCTCCCCTGCGTGTTCGCTCATAATATGCATGCCCACTATGGCATCTGTATTTTCATCTACAAGGATCTGTACAAGCCCCTCTTTTGCATCCACACAGTGCGCTCTTGAGTTCGCTAGAAAAGGAAAGCTTCCCATTTTAATGGAAAGGCCATGTGCTTTCGCCTCTTCAGCTGTAAAACCGACAGTTGCAACTTCAGGCTGCGTATACATCACATTTGGAATAGTCAGGTAATTTACTTTAGGATGTTGCCCTGCAATCTTCTCAACGACTGCTACCCCCTCTTCAGAGGCTTTGTGCGCAAGCATAGGCCCCTCTACGACGTCTCCTATCGCATAGATGTGAGAGACACTTGTTTGAAAGGAAGGATTGATTGCAATGCGTCCTTTATCATCGAGTTGAATCCCTGCTTTATCTAAATCAAGCCCCTT
>CAYGMF010000043.1:0-6209 GCA_964351075.1 uncultured bacterium | reverse complement strand
AGCTCTAAACCAATGACTCCTGCCCCAATAACAACGAGGCTCTCTGGCACCTTTTCTAAAGAGAGGGCGCCTGATGAAGAGAGTATTGTCTTTTCATCTAGGGGGAGGCTTGGCAGAGTAATAGGTTCTGAACCTGTTGCAATCACGATGTTTTTCGCTTGAACAGTTTCGGCTCCATTTGCTGAAGTCACTTCCACTTCATTAGGTCCTTTAAAAGAAGCGGTCCCCACTAGGTGAGTGACTTTATTTCTCTTTAAAAGGCCCCCTATTCCCATATTGAGTCCTTTGACAACTCCAAGTTTAGTCTGCATAAGCTTTGAGAAATTAAAAGAGAGCTCTTGAAACTCTAGCCCATACTTAGAGCGGTGCTTGAGATCTTCAAAGAGTTGCTCAGAGTAGTAGAGAAGCGTTTTAGAGGGGATACAGCCAACATTTAAGCAGGTCCCACCTAGATTGTTCTCCTTTTCAACAATTATCGTTTTTAACCCGAGTTTTCCAGCCCGAAGGGCTGCCACATAGCCGCCAGGTCCTGCGCCAATAATTAAGAGATCACATTCGTGTGCCATTATTCAATCCTTTTTTCGCAGTAATTTGCCTAAAGATCGATCAAAAGGCAAGCAGGATCTTCAATTAATCGCACAACATGGGCTAAAAAGGAAACCCCCTCTTTGCCATCGACAATGCGATGATCATAAGAGAGCGCTACAATCATAATAGGTCGAATGACCACTTGTCCATCAACAGCTACGGGTCTTTGAGCTATTTTATGCATCCCTAAAATAGCGCTTTGAGGAGGGTTGACAATGGGAGTTGAGAAGCTAGATCCAAAGACGCCCCCATTTGTAATGGTAAATCCACCTGAACGCATCTCATCCATGGAGAGCTTGTTCTCTTTGGCTTTAGTAGAAAGATCGACAATCTCTTTTTCAATTTGAGCAAAAGACATTTGATCACAATCAGGAAGAACAGGAACCACAAGTCCCCTATCCGAGCTTATTGCTACGTTCACGTCAAAGTATCTGCGATAAACAATCTCTTCTCCATCGATATAAGCGTTGACTGCTGGATACTCTTTTAAAGCCCGCGTAACAGCCTTTACAAAAAAAGACATAAAGCCAAGCTTGACACCGTGTTGCTTTAAGAAAGCCTCTTTATGTTTTTGACGAAGCTCCATAACTGCGCTCATATCAACCTCATTAAAGGTCGTGAGCATCGCCATAGACTGTTTCGCCTCGACAAGCCTTCTTGCAATCGTCTGCCTAATTTTACTCATCCGTTTGCGCTCTTCAATACGCTCTCCCACTGGGGCACTTTCAGTTTTTTCCGAAGCTGTTTCTGCTTTATGAATCGGCGCTCTTAACTCTTCAACAAAAGCTTCTGGCGTTTTACGCACCTCTTCAAAAAGTGTTTGGGGTGCACTCTCTTTTTCTTGTGCAGGAGCACTTCCTTTTGAAGGAGGTTTTTCCTCTACCTCTTTTTCTTCTGGCTTATCTTCTTGAGGTGGCTCTTTTTTAGTCTCTGCAGTCTCTTGAACTTTATCGGTATTCACTGAACCAATCACCTGTCCAATTTTAACAATATCCCCTTCTTTTACGCTAAGGGTTAGCTCTCCATTTTCTGGAGCAAAAAGGACTTGGTTGACCTTCTCTGTTTCAATTTCAATGATTTCTTGATCCATTTTCACTTGCGCACCACTTTGAACAAGCAATGCTCCCACTGTCGCTTCTGTAATAGACTCACCTAAAGAAGGTATTTTAATCTCTACACTCATTTGGATTCCTCCTTAAATAAAGTCGCTATGAGTTTCTGATGATTCTTTTTGTGCCCCTTTCCAAACCCTTCTGCTGTAGATGCGCTTCGTCCTCTTCCACAATACTTCAAAGAGATCCCTTTAGGCAGCGCCTTTTTTAAGATCGGCTGCATATGCAACCACGCTCCCATATTCTTAGGCTCCTCTTGAAGCCAAATGCACTTTTCAAATGCACTGTAGCCACCTATAATCTCTTCTAAAAGGGCGGTGTGCATCGGATAGAGCTGCTCAATTCGAATGATTGCTATATCTTCTCTCTTTTTTTGCTCTCTTTCTTCAACAAGGTCGTAATAAATCTTACCCGAGCAAAAAACAAGGGTTTTGGCTTCCTTTGAGGCGATTGGGTCATCGATTATCTCCTGAAAAGAACCCTGCGTTAGATCACTTAGTGAAGAGACGCAAGCTGGATGCCTTAGGAGTTTCTTTGGAGTAAAAACAACAAGGGGTTTTCGATAATATTTAAGCGCTTGCCTTCGAAGCAGGTGGAACAGTTGCGCTGGAGTCGTTGGACTTACAAGGATCATATTTTTATTTCCAGAGAGCTGCAAGAAACGCTCCATTCTAGCTGAGGAATGTTCTGGGCCTTGTCCTTCATAACCGTGAGGAAGCATCAAAACAAGATTTGTTAAGCGATTCCACTTCTCTTCCCCATTTGCAATGTAAGCATCGATAATAATTTGCGCTCCATTTGCAAAGTCTCCAAACTGCGCTTCCCATAAAACAAGACCTTTAGAAGTGGAGATGCTATAGCCGTATTCAAATCCTAAACAGGCATATTCAGAGAGGGGTGAATTATATACGGAGAAAGTGCTCTGCTGTTCCTTAAGGTGATTCAAAGGAATATATTTTGCTGAAGTTTTTTGGTCCACAAGCACTGCGTGGCGATGACTAAACGTGCCTCTCTCAGAGTCTTGCCCGGCAAGTCTAATGGAGTAGCCCTCACTTAAAAGACTTCCGTAAGCTAAATTTTCAACTAGCCCCCAATCCATGATGGGATCTTTTTGATCCTCTAAGACAGCAGCTCTTCGCATTCCAAGTAATTGAGCAATCTTTTTGTGTGGATTAAAGTGCTCGGGGATTTCAGTCATTTTAGTCGCAACTTCAGTCAGTACTTTTTGATCCACGTGGGTTTCCACCTTCTTGAATAGATCTTCTTCGTTCTTTAGTCTAGATTCTTTCCAATACCCCCAACGATTTCCAAAAAGCGTTTCTGAATTCAAGACTTTTTCATCTGGATTTTGACTTTGATCTAAAGCCTCTTGCAGTTTTGCTCTAAAATCTTTTTCCTGCTCTAGTGCTACTTTTTCTTCTAAATGACCATTTGCAATTAACTCATCCCTATAGAGCTCTCGAATAGATTTTTTTGCCCGTATCTTCTGATAGAGCAGAGGTTGCGTGTAAGCTGGCTCGTCTCCCTCATTATGCCCATACTTGCGGTAACCATTGAGGTGAATAAAGACATCACATTTAAACTTTTGTCTTATTTCTATTGCGAGGTAGGTGGCGAGTACGCACCCTTCTGGATCTTCAGCGTTCACATGAAAAATAGGAGCATCAAAAGCTTTTGCGATATCTGTTGGATAGGGAGTCGAACGATCTTCTTTAGGAGAAGTTGTAAAGCCTATTTGGTTGTCCATTACGATATGAAGCGATCCACCTGTTTCAAATCCCTCAAGTTTATAAAGCTGCATCCCTTCATAAATGACTCCTTGGCCTGCAACGGATGCATCTCCATGCACTTGCACCGCTAAAATACGTGAGCGCTCTAAGTCTTCTTTATGCTTTTGTTTGGCTCTCACTTGACCAAGAGCAATGGCGTTAACCGATTCTAAATGACTTGAATTTGGAGGAATAGAGAGGTGCATCCTTTTACCCTGGCGACTCTCAACATCTGCAGAATAGCTTTTGTGGTATTTCACATCTCCTGATCCTTCTTCTTCAGACGGTTTATAGTTTTCAGAAAATTCATGAAAAAGAAGAGCATAGGGTTTCTCAAAGATATTCGCTAAAAGATTAAGCCGTCCTCTATGCGCCATACAAATTACGATTTCATCAATACCCTTTTCTCCACCTTGGTCAATGATAGCGCGGACAATAGGGATAAAAGTGTCTAGTCCTTCAATAGAGAATCGTTTTTGCCCTACATATTTTGTATGGATAAACGACTCTAAAATCTCTGATCGATTTAAAAAATGTAAAATTTGCTTTTTCTCTTCAACAGATAAGCTCTTAGAGAGCTTATGTTCCACACTATTTTGAATGAACTCTTTGAGAGCTGAATTGTTGATATGGTTAAACTCAAAGCCAATTTGGTTGGAGTAGTGCTTTTTCAAGTGCTGATGCAACTCGCCTATAGAAACTTCTTTTTGATCCATAAGCCCATGAGTAGGCACCTTTTGTGAAGAATCATTAAATCCATAAAACTTAGGAGTTAAAAATTCATAAGAAGGCTTCTCTTCAAGCCTAATAGGATCAATATCGGCTTCTAAATACCCCCAGGACCTATAAGCTTCAATGAGTTGCAACTCCCTAGCTTCCTTTGAAGAGGGTTTTCCACCTGCTTGAACTGGAAATAAATGAGCAAATTCCATTCCCTCAAAGAAGCGTTTCCAAGAAACATCGACTTCTTCAGGGTGCTCTAAATAATGGGAATATATTTTCTCAATGTATTGAGCATTATTGAGTTGAGCAAATGACAACTTCTTGAATTTCTCTTCCATAACCCTTGATTCTCCCTCATATCTCTCTATATTAAAAAAATGTTTTTAAGACTATCTTCGAATTTATAAATTTTTCCATTCCAAATAAAACGGAAGTTAGGTAAAAAGCTCCTCAAAAAAAAGTACTAGAGAACCGGGCCACAGCCCACAAACCTTTCCAGGAAAAGCAGATGAAAAGCGAAAGATTAAAAAAATTAGAAACAGAGCTCAAAGACTTAGAACAATGGCAAAAACTTGGCTTAGTTCCCAAGAAGGATCTAGTAAAGCACCAAGAGGAAATTGAAATCATCCGAACTAAAATCAAAGATGAGGGTGACCGCTTAAAGTTCCTTAAAGAGAGTGGAGACATTGAGGAATATATTGTCCCTAAAAAGACCCCTCAAAGAACCCCTTATGCTGAGCATCCGACGATTCCAGATATGGACATTCAAGAAGATGACATGGACAATATGGAAGTGACCATGGAGACGGTTACGATGGCAGCAGACTCAACAACTGCAAGCGAAGCTAAAGACGATGACTCATATGATGAGCATACACGAGCAGAAGAGGAAGATCCGTTCAGTGATAAAAATCGCTGGAGAAGAGGAATTTTGGATGCCGATCCAGACTCCAATCAGTGGTGATTTAAGCCTTTACTTTCACCTCCCCTTCTGTCAGAAAAAGTGCGACTACTGTCATTTTTTTGTGCTACCTAATAAAGACTCTTTCAAAGAAGAACTTCTAGAGTCTCTTTTAATCGAAATAGAATTGAGACGTCCTCTCCTTAAAGAATCTCAAATCAAATCGATTTATTTTGGCGGGGGAACTCCAGCGCTTGTGGGTCCCAAATATATTGAGACGATTTTAAATGCGTTGAATATCCCTCTACAAGATATTGAAATTACTCTTGAACTTAACCCAGAAAATCATAGTTTAGAACTGTTAAAAGGATACCGAGATGTTGGAGTTAATCGCCTTAGCATTGGCGTTCAATCTTTTGACCCCTCCTTGCTAAAAAAGCTTGGCAGATCTCATAGTGTCCAAGATGTTCACGAAGCCTTGCAAAACGCAAGCCTAGCCGGTTTCACGAACATCTCCATTGATCTGATGTATGACTTGCCAAAGCAGTCGCTTCCAATATGGAAAAGGACTCTTGAAAAGGCGCTTTCTTATCCAATCACTCACCTCTCACTTTATAACCTCTCCATTGAAAAAGAGACCGTTTTTTATAAATACCGCAATCAAATTAGAAAAGAGATGCCTGCTGAAGAACTCTCTTTATCTCTTTTTCATGAAGCTTGCAAAAGTTTGAAAGAAAAAGGTTTTGAGGCTTATGAAATCTCTGCTTTTTGTAAAGACGGCGCTTATTCTCGCCACAACGTAGGCTACTGGCTTCAAAGACCGCACCTTGGATTTGGTCCTTCTGCTTTTAGCCTTCTAAAGCCCAAGCGTTTTCAAAATGTAAAAAATTTAAAAAAATACTCAGAACTTTTAAACAAAAAAAAGCTCCCCATAGATTTTAAAGAAGAGCTTAAGCAAGAAGCTTTTTTAAGAGAGAGTTTAGCACTTCATCTAAGACTTATAAAAGGCTTTGACCTCTCTTTATTCCAAAAAAGGTTCGGAGTTTTTTCAGGTGAGCTATCTGCTGTAATAGAGCTCCTAAAAAAAAGAGGCTGGATTAAACACAATCAAAACAC
>CAYGMF010000042.1:5897-12995 GCA_964351075.1 uncultured bacterium | reverse complement strand
CGAATAGGATGCTTCTCTAACTGATTGAGCTTTGCATTTTCTCGAGCCCGCTCAACCATCCCGTGAGATGCATCTAAATGACAAACATGCGCTCCGCACTTTGCTGCAAAAAGCGTCGTCGCCCCTGAATAAGCAAATAAATTAAGAACTGAAAAATCAGATTTAACCTCTTTTCCTTTCTCTATTTCACTTTGAATCCAAGGCCAAAGTTCACTATGTTCAGGAAATAGCCCAACGTGCCCAAAAGAAGTCTTTTCCACTTTAAACTTAAGGTTTTTAAGCTTCGTCTCCCAGCTATCAGAGAGCTTCTTACGCTCAGACCAATTAGAAGCAGGGGTTCGACTAAACTCAGCATCGGCCTTCTCCCACTCTCCTTTAGGCAGTGCAGGAGCCCATAGAGCCTGTGAACAGGGTCTAATTAAAGTAAAGGGACCAAATCGCTCCAACTTACGTCCATCTCCGCTATCTAAAAAACAGTACTCTTGCATAAAATTAATAACTAAAAAGGAATAAAGTAAAATTATAACCGAATTAAAAGTAAAAGTATATTAATAAAAACAGGAAGGAAGGATCGTAAATTAAAATTTTAATTTTAAAAATTCCACTGCACACCGAAATAAGGAACAAAAGAATAAAGGACTTTGATTCCAATGGGCTTAAAGAGGCCTGTTTTAAGGCTTCCTTGCTCAGAGAGTTCGCCTAGATTACGGGCTTGTCCCCATTGCATGTATTTGATCCCCTTAGTAACAGAAAAGGCTCCATTAGAAGAGACAGATTGAACTCGAAAGCCCGCATCTGCCATAAAAGAAACATTTGCACATATTTTTTCAGTGTAATACTGAGCTCTTCTAGCTCCTACTGAAACTAGTCTGTATTCCATCTGTGTCCAAGTCTGCCAGCTCGGTCCAAATCCAGCTCCTAGATATAAAGTAGCTGCTAGACTTCTCACAATTAGAGCCTGAGGAAGTTCAAAGTAAACCTTAGCCATGAAGCTATCAAGCTCCAAATTAGAGGTAAACTGTACGGCGTTGTCAATCTCAGAAGCAGGCCCAGGGCGCATATATTTTGTAGCAATAGAGATATTGCGTTGTGTTTGGTAGGAGAGGCATAGCTTTAACCAAGAAGTATAGCGATAGCCCATCATAAATTCATAAACAGGGGTCCTATTATAAGAGAGCTCCCTTCCAATCGGAGCTATATCTGTATAACCCGCTGACTGTACTGAAGGAATTTGCCCTAGGTGCCCTTTAATTTGATGAAAGTATAAAAAACCAACTCCTAAACTATACTCTAGCCAAACAGCTTGTTTAGCTTGAACCTCATCAATCGAAGCTAGATAAGGTTTCCAAGTATGAGCTGTACGACCCTTAATGAGCACTTTAGTACTGTGTTCGTTATAGATGGAATAGTTCCAAGAGACCCCTAAATAAGGTGCAAAAGAATAAATCGTTTTGATCTTAAAAGGAGGGAATAGACCATAGGATTTATAGCCTTGTTGAGACCTTTTACCCAAGTTACGCGCTTGTCCCCATTGAGTATACTTACAACCCATTAAAACTGAGAATCGAGTCTGCGGGTATACACTTTGAAGCCTCAGTCCTAAATCTGCCATCCAGACAGCATTTGCACAGATTTTATTTCCCAGAGGCTGTGCTGCACTTGTAGTGGTCGCTGTAGGTGAATTTGTGTAGCGCCAAACATTAAGCTGCGTCCATGTCTGCCACCCAGGCCCTAACCCTAATGCAAGGTAAGGAGCTGTAGCTATACTTCGAAAAACCAAAGGAGTAGGTAGCTCTAAATAAGCTTTTCCCATCGCGCTGTCTAAGATGAGATTAGACTTTAGCTGCGCGTAAGTCTTAGAATTCGCAATACTTGTGCCGGTATTTAAATTTTGATAATCTTGAATCGCTGTTGAGATAGAAATGTCACTTTGATGCTGGTAGGAGAGTGCAACTCTAAACCAGCTTGTAAGTCTAAACCCAAGAAGAAATTCAAGAAGAGGAGTCCTATTGTAAGAGAGTGGTCCTCCCTTATAAGGAACGTTACTCGCTAAATTATTAAGCGGGTCTCTTGGCCTTGATGAAAGAGAACCAGATACTTGATCAAAGTAAAGAAAGCCCACACCCACATTAAATTCTGTCCAAACCGTCTTGATATCCCCTAAACAAGAGGTCTTAGTAAAGAAAGGTCTCCAAGTATTAACAGCGCGACCATTGAGCCTGTGTGGAAATTTGGAGTTAGGAGTCATGTCGGGAAAATTCCACTGAGCTCCAAGATAAGGGGCAAAGGAATAAACCGTTTTAATACTAAAAGGTTGCAGAAAACCTATCTTAGAGCTTCCTTGCTGAGAGAACTCTCCTAAGTTACGAGCTTGTCCCCACTGATTATATTTAACCCCAGCAAGCATAAAAAAGGTGTTGTTTTCATTTGTACTTCTAAGGCGAAATCCAAGATCTAACATCCAAGCCACATTAGGACAGATTTTTTGCTTTAGAGATTGCTCTACAATCGTAGCTGTCGTTGAAAAGCTAGCTGTTTGAATACGGGTAATTTGAAGATCTGTCCAACTTTGCCACCCTGGCCCCACTCCAAGAGCGATATAAGGATTATAGCCAATATTTTTCCAAATTAACGGCACGGGATACTCAAAGTAGAACTTTGTCATCAATGAATTGAGATTTAAATTGGACTTAAAAATAGTGACAATGACACGTCCCGCTACATTTGCATTGTAAGAAGGGTTTGCTCTAGGAGAAGTCTGAAGCGCCACACCACTTTGAAACTGATAAGAAAGAGCAAACTTAAACCAATGGTTTAATCGATAGCCTAAAAGATATTCAAAAAGAGGCGTTCTATTGTACTGAAGTCTACCTTGTAGAGGCTCATCTCCTCCACTTAAGTTTGCTATATTTCCAGGGACTGTCGAGAAGTTTCCTCTGACTTGATTAAAGTAAAGAAAACCTATTCCAATATTAGCCTGAAAAAAAGGAACCGATTTAGGTTGGCAAAGAAGCATCCAATAAGGAACCCAGGAATTTACAAGATCTGGTCTAGACTGAACAGCTTTACTCTTTGCTTCAAAATTTTGAATCAAAGGCATCTCATTTATTCGGAGATCTCCCCTCTCAACATCCTCGAGCGCTGCTAATGAAAAACTTAACCCTATTAAAACAAGCAAACAAGATACAATACAGCTTTGCCTTTGCATTTTAAAATCTCAACATTTCTTTTATGAGACATGCAAGGTATGTTTTTAAAGCTTAATTTGTCAAATAAAACTTAAACTAAAAAACGCCCCACCCTACAAGTAAGATGGAGCGTTTAGTTACTTAAAAAAAAGAAGCTTATTCTTTCTTGCCGTCATCCATGATTTCGACTTCAGCATCTTCAATGTCCTCATCTTCTTTAGACTGAGAAGCACTCTCTCCCCCTGGAGGTGGAGCTCCTGGAGCACCTGCTTGCTGTTGCATAGCCTCTCCAATCTTTTGGATGCTTTGCTCTAAATCATTTTTTGCCGCTTTAATTTTTTCGGCATCTTCTGTTTTAAGAGCTTCTTTACAAGCGTCCACTTTAGATTGGATCTCAGATGCAACTTCTTGAGGCACCTTGTCTTTAAAATCAGTCAGAGACTTTTCAGCTCTAAAGACCAAAGCATCTGCTTCATTTCTAAGGTCAACCGCTTCTTTCTTCTGCTTATCTTCTTCAGCATGAATTTCAGCGTCTTTAACCATCTTTTCAATTTCATCATCAGAGAGGCCCGACTTGGCTTCAATACGAATCTTTTGTTCTTTCCCTGACTGCATATCTTTTGCAGAAACATGCATAATTCCATCTGCATCGACATCAAAAGAGACTTCGATTTGAGGAACTCCTCTTGGAGCAGGTGGAATGTCAGTCAAGTCAAAGCGACCCACTTCTTTGTTATCATTAGCCATTTTTCTCTCCCCTTGAAGGACACGAATAGTCACAGCGGGTTGATTATCAGCAGCTGTTGAGAACACCTGTTTCTTTGAAGTTGGAATCGTTGTGTTACGCTCAACTAGTGGCGTTAAGACTCCACCTAAAGTTTCAATACCGAGCGTTAAAGGAATCACGTCTAGCAGGAGAACATCTTTAACATCTCCACCTAAAACTCCCCCTTGAATAGCAGCTCCAAGCGCTACAACTTCATCAGGGTTAACTCCTTTATGAGGCTCTTTACCAAAGATCTCTTTAACCATTTCTTGAACAGCTGGCATACGACTCATTCCACCCACTAAAATCACATCGTGGATGTCACTTGCAGAAATACCGGCATCTTTCATAGCTTTCAAACAAGGCTCTTTCGTTCTTTGAACAAGATCACTTGTTAAGCTCTCAAGCTTTGCACGAGTAAGAGTTAGCGCTAAGTGTTTTGGACCACTTGCATCCATTGTAATAAACGGCTGATTAATTTCTGTTGTAGTAACTCCAGACAATTCAATCTTGGCTTTTTCAGCTGCATCACGCAATCTTTGAAGAGCCATTTTATCTTGTCTTAGATCTACTCCGTTTTCTTTTTTAAATTCTTCTGCCATCCAGTTAATGATCACAATATCGAAATCATCTCCCCCTAGGCGAGTGTCTCCATTTGTTGCAAGCACTTCGAAAACACCATCACCAATCTCCATAACAGAGATATCGAAGGTTCCTCCACCAAGGTCAAAGACCGCTATTTTCTTATCGCCCTCTTTATCAAGACCATAAGCTAATGCAGCAGCAGTAGGCTCTGGAATGATACGCTTAACATCAAGCCCAGCAATTTTACCTGCATCTTTAGTCGATTGACGCTGAGAGTCATTGAAGTAAGCAGGTACAGTTACAACAGCTTCTGTAACTTTCTCACCTAAATAAGCTTCAGCAGTCTCTTTCATCTTCATGAGAATCTGAGCTGCCACTTCTTCAGGAGAAAGTTGCTTCCCATCTACTTCAAAAACAGCATCCCCATTGCTATTTTTAGCAATCGTATAAGGCACTGTCTTGGCCTCTTCTTGAACTTCAGTATACTTACGTCCAATGAACCGCTTAGTGGATGCAAGCGTCTTATCAGGATTAGTCACTGCCTGTCTTTTAGCAGGAACCCCAACAAATCTCTCTGATCCCTTGTATGAAACCACAGAAGGAGTCGTTCGTCCCCCTTCAGCGGAAGCGATGACCTTAGCTGCGCTACCTTCCATAACCGCTACACACGAATTAGTAGTTCCAAGGTCTATCCCTATAATTTTTCCTCTCTTTTTTTCTGCCATGGTTAACCTTCCTTTTGATTAATAGTTTCTATAGATTCTGTCTCACTTTGAGCTTCTTTAGGCTCAAGTGATTTCTTTTTTGTAACTCTTACTTTCGAGGGACGAATCACACGTGCGCCCATCTGATAACCTCGAACATATTCTTTAATAATAGTATTGACTGGATGTTCCTCGCTCTCTTCAGTCTCTAATGCCTCATGATAATGTGGATCAAAGACTTTCCCCATAGACTCAATAGGTCTAATACCGTTTTGAGAAAGAACATCTTTAAATTGAGTGAGGATCATCTCAAAACCCACCATCCAATTTTTAACCTCTTCAGAAATCCCCTCTCTAAAGTTCAGTGCATTTTCAAAATGATCGATAGGGTTTAAAAATTCACAGATGATATTTTCACGTGCATATGCCTGCAAATCTGATTTTTCTTTCTGCAGGCGCTTTCGAACATTTTCAGATTCAGCAAGTAGCCTTAGATACTTATCTTGATGATCCTTAACTTCAGCTTTCAACTTCTCAAGCTCTTCTTTATCAATTGAAACAAGCTCAGGTTCTTTTTCAAGCTCTTCACTTTTTGAAGCCTCTTGCACCTCTTCTTGAGTTGTTTCTTCTTTAATATCTTCTTCATCCATGTGGAAAGGTCTCCTTTTAATCACTCTAATTTTCTATTTGTTTACTTGAATTTTTAGCCTCTAAATAAAGAGTTCCATCTTGGGGCATCCTATATGAGAGCTTGTGCTTTACCATGCTTTTAGATAGAGCAGCACTTACGTATTCTGTAAAAGCATGCAGAGTCCCAAAGAGGCTACGATAAGGCATACGAAGCGGGCCTAAAATCCCGATAGCACCTACAATTTTCCCTCCAATATGGTAAGGCAAAACCAAAACAGTGCAGTTTTCAGCAATAGGACAGTAAGCTAAAAGATCTTCTCCAATATAATACTTCAAAGTCTTGTCTTTGCAGCTCTCTTTCAATATATTTCTTAAGTTCGCTTCGTTTTCAAAAAGAGATAGGCCACTTGCAAAGGCTTCTGCGTTATTAAATTCAGGGTGAGCCAAGAGCCTCGATAAACCTGTTTTATAGACATCTTCAATACTAAAGTTTGCATAGCCTATAATGTAGCGCACCATCACTTCATTATAAATCTTCTGCAAAAGCTGATCTTCTGTTTTATCTAAAGTGGTCTTCGTCCCTTGCACTTTAATACGGGCTAAAAGTGCCTCTTCAATCCTCTTCAAAGCGTGGTGGTGCAATTTTTCATCTAAATAAAGAGTCTCTGTATGAATCAACCCTAGCTCTGTTACAATCACACACAAACACCTTGAAGTGTCTACACTCACAAGTTTAATATCGGTAATGGAATCGTGATCAAACCTTGGAGAAGAGATAAAAGCGGGATACCCTGAAAGCTTGCTTAAAAGCTCCGAAGCTCTCTGCAAATAACTCCCCACCTCTTTGTCATTCAAAGAAGAGAGGGTTTTGAGCTCTTTATCCTTTTCTTCATCTAAAGTACCTGCTCTTAAAAACTCCTCAGCATAAAGCTTATAGGCCTTTTCTGTTGGAACACGTCCTCCAGATGCATGGTGTTGAGAGAGATAGCCTGCCTCTTCTAAAGCCGCAAAATAATTACGAATTGTAGCCGAGCTAAGATCTTGAAAGAAACTCTCTTTAAGAGTCTTAGATCCAATGGGTTGAGGGGTTTTAATATAGGCGTCAATCAAGCCAAAAAGGACCTTCTTTTCCCTCTCTTTCTTGCTGAGTCTCGCCTTAGATAAAGTTTTCAATTTCGCAGTTTCTCCCAAAAAGTGCTAATTTCTACCTTTATTATACTAGAAG
>CAYGMF010000042.1:0-5797 GCA_964351075.1 uncultured bacterium | reverse complement strand
TAAAGCCCTCACCACTTCCTTGGTTACGACAGCAGCCGTGGCTACAGCATTGACGATGAGCAAAACTATTGAATTTACACAATCCGCATTTGTTAACTGTACATCTTATGGAGATTACCCAACTACCTGTAATCTACTAAACTATACTATATCTCAGCTTCCTTCCACCTCCGATAACCTCACATTTTTAGCAGGTTTAACAAGATGTTCTATATGGGTGTTAAAATTGTGTCTAATAGACACTTTAAAAATTACCGCTGCATTCGTTGCTCTCTTTGTAAGCCAGGCGCTTGGACTCGTCGGAATTCTATCTGTATTAGCTTGGTACGCTCGACGAAATTTTGTTCCTCTCGTTCCCGCAGCTTGAAGCAAATTCGAGAAACCGGGGATATTCATCTACCTCAATCAGATCCTGTTTGAATAACTAAAAGCTCATACTAAGGAGATTACGAATCCCCGATAGTATAATTGCCAATTTTGCGTATTTCTGTTAGTATTAAAATGTTTAATACTTCGCCACAAGGCAAACTATGCAAAATCTAATAACTTACTCTCGCAGTATTGCGAATCAAGCTTATCAGTATAGTCAAAAGAACCCCTATAAAGCCGTAGCCTGTTCTCTATTTGTTTTAGGAACAGCTGTAGCAACAGGGCTGACTATAAAAAAATCTGCTGAATTAGGGCTCTCTTTCATCAATGACTGTATGTCTTATAAAGACTATAACCCTACATGTGATTGGATAGGCTATACACAACCTGAACAACCTGTATTCCCCCTAGATCTTAATCACCTTCCTTTCATGACGTTTATGTCATAGCTTCCTTAATTACGGATTGCTTAAAAAGCCAAAACTAAGGTAGCCTGTTCCCTTTAATTAGTCATGCCTTGGCTTGGACAAACACTAAACTCTTGAGGGAAATATGAAAATTTTAGTGACAGGAGCAACCGGATTCTTAGGCCGATTTTTAGTCAAAGCACTCGAAGATCTCAACCATGAAGTGACCGCCTTTGGCTCAAATGACTGCGACCTTACAAAAAGTGACTCTCTCAATACTTTTAATCATACTTCCTTTGATCAGATTTATCATTTAGCTGTTTGGGTACAAGCAGGTGATTTTAATGTTCACCACCCTGGAGAAATTTGGGTCAAGAATCAGCTGATTAATGCACACGTTTTAGACTGGTGGAAAAACAAGCAACCCCAAGCCAAAATGATTGCTACAGGAACTAGCTGCGCATACGAGGCAGGTAGCGATCTTATCGAAGACAATTATCTAAAAGGTCAACCACATGAGTCTGTCTATTCTTATGCTATGACCAAAAGAATGCTCTATGCCGGCTTAAAAGGTCTTAACAAACAATTTGGCATGAAATACCTCTGCGTTATTCCAAGCACCCTCTATGGGCCTGGATACCATAATGACGACAGACAACTTCATTTCATCTTTGATCTCATTCGTAAAATTATCTGCGCCAAATACCAAGGAAAGGTTGCCACTTTATGGGGTGATGGACATCAAAAAAGAGAGCTTGTATTGGTACAAGATTTTGTATCTACTCTGCTCAAGCTCGCCCATACACAAGAGAACCAAATTATCAACATGGGTTCTGGTGAAGAACATTCTATTCGACAGTTTGCACAATTTATTTGCGACTCTCTAGATTTTGATTCCAATCTCATCCAATACGACACCAGCAAGTTTGTCGGCGCTTCTTCAAAATGTTTAAACATTACAAAATTGAGAACAATCCTTCCAGACTTATCCTATACACCTTTGAAAGAAGGGATCGAACAAACCATACAATGGTTTTTAGAAACCCATAAAGAGCTCGTAGAAGTTTAAGTATTTGACGCTACAAGTTGTTTCATAACTTGAGCATAGTTTTCTAAACTATGAAACTTGTGGTATTCTTTTCTCATCACACTCAGCTTTTCTAATAGTTTTGCATCCGAGGTAATTTGAAGGATTTTTTCAGATAGAGTGCTCGCATCCCAATCTATAGCAAGATCGCCTAAACCATGTTTATTGAGCTCATAAGCCATCCAAGTCTTTGGATAGACTAAAGGTATTGTTCCTGACATCACAGCTTCTAAAAAGATACTTGAAGTGGTTTTTTCATAAAAAAGGTCAAGATAAGGGAGTAGAACGACATCACTCTTATGCATCCAGTCCAAATAATCTTCTCTCGGTAAGAAATTTTCAACTAAAGTTACTTGAGGGCTTTTATCATGAAGCTTCAAATTGGCTTTTTCATTAATCACAAGACGAATTTTCTTGTTATCAGAGTGTGTGCTCTCCACCCAGTCTCGAATAATCGGCAATCCTTTCCCTTCTCTCACTAAACCTGGCCACCAACACGTCACTGCATCTGATGCCTTGGAAGGCTTTATATGATCAAACTTAATGTAGTGAATAGGCAAAACAGAAATAGGAAGCTTAAAAGCCTCTTCCAAATCCTCTTGTAGAAGATCGCTATCTACCAGAACCTTGAGCGAGACCCCCATTTTGATTAATTTCTGATGATATTGATCAAACCTCTTAAGATCAGATTTTAAAGCGCTTGCTTGATATCGATGAATAACCCACAAAGACAAATTCTTTTTAGGTAAGAACCTTAAGAGATTCACGAGCAAACGCAAATCTGTCTGCGCAAAGGCCTCCAAAAACAGAATTTTTTTTTCATTTCTACTTTTAGAAAAAATGTCGATTAAAAGCTTCAACGTAGAGTAATAATAATAAACTCTCTGTTTTGCTCGCACATACTTTCTAGGGCGCCTATAAGGCCTTTTCTCAACAGTTTCAAACCAATGTCGAACAGTAGGGCAACCTATTTTTTTTTCCCAGTGATCAGGTAAGTTTTTTAAGGGAGATTTTTTAGGGAGGAGAGCTTGAAACTGCCAATTATTAAGATCCGCAGCTTTCTCTATATATTGTGTATAGATTAAACTATGACCTAACTCACTATATAACCATGGATTAAAAGTAATGATTTTTACATTCATAGTCCTTACCTAAATTAAGTTGTTTGCACGGGAAAATAAAATTCTAGGCCGTTTTCAATGAGTTCCTGGTTATTCTTTAGAATTTCATCTTTAAAGTTCCAGGCAAGAACAAAATAGACATCAGGAAGCTTCTTTATCTCATCTTCCATATCAATACGAATGTGAGTCCCTGGCGTGTAGAGCCCATCTCTTAATGGGTTCTTTTCAACCATGATATCAAGCGTCTCTTTACCAATACCAAAATAATTTAAAAGCGTATTTCCTTTTACAGAAGCTCCAAATCCATAAATAGACTTACCCGCATCCTTTTGTTTTTTTAGATACGCAAGCGTTTTCTCTTTGAGGTCTTGAACTTTTTGAGCAAGTGTTTGGTAGGTCTCAAGCTCATTGCTTTTAGCCACATCTTCCACTTTTTCAAGATCAACAAGCCTTTTGGATTTGGGAAGGTTTCTCTCTTGATGCGTCACAAAACCCATCATAGAGCCTCCATGGATTGGAGAAATATAAGCATCTGTAAGAGCAAGCCCATGGCGATTTAAAAGCACTTGAATCGTCTTAAGATTATAATAGAGTAAGTGCTCATGGTAGATTTGATCGAAGGTGCAGTTTTCCACAATACTCTTCATGTACATGAATTGTACGACAAAAACGCCATCTTCTTTTAAGGAGAACTTAATACCATCTGTAACAGAGTGCAGTTCTTCTAAATGAAAGAAAACACCTGCGGCATTAATCACATCAAATTTACGATTAATTTTTTTAGCAGTCTCTAAGTTGAAAAAAGCATGAAGGGTTGGAACATTTGCCTCATTAGCAAGTGCAGCTGTTTTTTTAGAAGACTCTACTCCCAAAACCTCATACCCTAGATTTTGGTAATGCTTAAGCTGCGTTCCATCATTCGATCCAATATCTAATGCGCTCTTCGTTTTTTGGTCTTTAAAAAAACGATTGTCGACTTCCTCAACCAAGTCTTTAAAATGCTTGTTTAAAGTCTTAGTGATCCCAGACAGGTAAGTATGATCCGAGAACATCACTTCTTTTTTAACCGTATAGTCAAGTTGAGCTGTTTGACACGCGTTACAGTAAACAACTCTCAATGGATAAAGAGGCTCTTTTCCTAGCTCATCCTTATTTAAAAAATGATTCCCCCAAGGCTGCATCCCAAGGTCCAGAATTAAAGAAAAGTCTTCAGCATCGCACACTCTACATTTCATATTAAGTTAAGTCTCCAGAATTACTCGAAGCAAACATGAAACCCCATCCCTTAACTTCTTGTCAATATCTACAAGGATTCTCGGGCTTCTTTTTCTCTCTTTTAAGATTTAGTGATGGATAGTTAGCACCCTCTTGGATAAGAAATGACCCAAGAAGAGTTTTCGAACCTTTTAGGCCTTTCTAAGCAATATTTGTGTGACATTGAAAAAGGAAGAAGGCTAGTGAGCCCAAAAATGGCAGCTAAGTACGCAAAAAAGCTTAAGTACTCTGAGAATCAATTTATCAGATTGTGTCTCCAAGATATACTCAAAAGAGATGGTTTCAATCTAACTGTTTCAATAGGAGATGCCTAAATATACGCCCTATTTTGTTAACTATCGTTAGAAGTAGTAAGAAGCTCCCAATTTTATAATGGGCGCAGCTACAAGAGATTCTCCTGGTAAAAAGCCCTTAGTTTTTCCACCCAACTGAGCCCAAATGTTAGTGTTTGGGTTTTTAATCGAAGCTTTTTGATAAATGATCGACATCGAAGCTCCGACTTGTCGATTTTTAGTATCATCAAACCTCTCTAAAAAACTTTCGATTTCGAAATCTTCTTCAGTAATACTATCTAAGAGCAAAGGAGGCTGAATCCAAAAATCTGCCTTTAATCCAAAAGAGCCATAGGCAGAAGAGAGAAGCTTGCGATTTTCTAGTCCAAATCCACCGTATCGATTCATGGAAAAATCCCCAAATTTGCAATAGATGAGTGTTGGAGAAATAGACTCTCCCCACATAAAGAGCTCAAAAATATCTTCTGCACCAAAAGGACTCAATCCCATCTTGTAGGCAGGTAGAAACCGACATCCCTCTCCAGGGATCCCAAATAGAGGGATAGAAGAGTTAAAAAAGATATAGGAAAGCTCTGACAAAACACTTAAATAAGTGAACGGATTAAGGATTAAAGTTAGATTGGCTTTTATCCTCAACTCTTGCAAATGGTGGTCAAGGCCATTTGCATTTGAATAACAGAAGTGAAGATTAGAGTAGTAGCTCGCAATATCGTGTCCTGATGTAATCCCATGATAACAAGTCGTAAGTCCATCCACTTTTTTTAAGGTCCTAATGTAGTTTGCACAAGCAAATTGATTCTCCCTCCATAGGCTCGCTTGTCTTCCATCAATGCTTCCTCTTTCAAGCCAAGAAAAAATCAAATTATTCGCTAATATGGAATTGGCTTCTAAGCCCGCAATAGAAAGAGCTATTTCTTCTGAAAAAGATGGACTTCTGTTGAGCTTATACTGAGTATAAGCATCTTTCACATGAAATCCCCTCTTATCCACCGTATATTGCATTTTATATCCAGCAACCTGTCCAAGCCCCCTCCCAATAGACCGTAGCCTGTAACCATGCCCAAAAACTTCATGCTGGGTAACCATCGTCACATAATTAAGGGGATACCATACAGCTGCGAGTTCCCCACTCCTTAGAAACATTTTAAGAATCGTTTTAGAAGTACTCTCCTCAGAGAAACACTTCTGATAGTTGTCTTTAAGGTGCCAGAAGTCAGCAAAGTTATGATTTGAAAGAGCATTACC
>CAYGMF010000041.1:0-13292 GCA_964351075.1 uncultured bacterium | reverse complement strand
CGACACTTTACGACACTTTACGACACTTTACGACACTTTACGACACTTTACGACAAATTATTGATAAGTGTTTGTTTTTAGGAAACTAAAACTAATTTTTTTCAAAAAAAACATCTGAAATTCCCCTTACAGTAGACCTATCTCTAGTTGGCTTCTGGGATAAATCGAGAGAAAAAAGTTCCTTCTTCCTCAGTCGGATAGAAAGCAACGGAAAGTGAGCGCCCTAGCCTGTCCTTAACAGCCTCTTCTACGAGGTAACATGCCCCTGAAGAGCGAGCTGGATGATTCAGAGGTATGGGCTTGATAGAAAGGTAATCCTGATCTCTTACTGCATAAATATTGATCCCATTACGATCTTTAAAAATCCAACGCGTCTTGTTTTCTAAGTAAACATGGAATCTATTCTTAATATACTCCCCTGCCCCAAAGTCCCATTCATAGTAAGAATTGAGAACTTTAAACCTACCCTCAATTGGCTTTTGAGAAGTTTGAGAGCCATTGTTTAAAGCTGAAGATGAATTAACTTTGTTGATCATAAAAACACCCATTCTTAATTAAAAATTTCAGATACTAATTAAATATAAACAATTCATTAATTAAACTCAAACTATCATCAACTAATTATTTGAACCCCTGAGTATAAAAAATTCTTGAATTTTTGATAATTAAGAAACAAGCTATACTTTGATTTTGGTTAAACTATTCACTCTCAACACCTGGTTCTTCTAGAGCCTTTAGAAATGAAGCTTTAAGCGTGCTCAAAGATTCTGGTGAAATCGAAACATCTGCTATAGAATAGACTTCACTTGTTATAGGATCTTCGAAGAAGATCACTCCTTCTTTTTTGATTTCCGCTCTTTTAGTGAGCTGTTTTTTTCTTTTGAGGTAGTCGGCTATAAAGTAGACCCATTCTTTTTCTTCACTCTCATGCTTTTGAATAAAGAGCTCCATTGCTCTTTGGTCAAGTGTGAGTTTTACTTTTGGTTTTTTAAGATGCGTTTCCCAATACCCCCAGCTGTTTTCGGTGATGCCTGCTTCTTTTTGAAAGCATTCAGAGCAATAGTCCTCTCTTTGAGGATCTTCCTCATCTCCTTTAATTACGGAAAAGATAGAGGTGTCATCAACAAAGGGAGTTTCACAAATAAAGCATTTTCTTTTGCGGGCAGGGATTTTAAACTTGAAGGGATTCATTAAGAGCACCTAATTTAAGGAGTAAAAGACTTTGCAAAAAGTCTTCTGAGATTTTTTGGTTTTTCATTTTAACTTCCAATTCAAAGAGTGTTAGAAGAGCCTTTTTCAATTGTTTGCTCGAAAAGGGCTGAACAAGCTTTAGATTCTTTTCTAAGAGCCTTCCTTTGAGCGTTGGGAAGAAGTTAGGGAGTTCTTCTCTTGGAAGTTCTTTCAGTCTAAGTCCTCTTTGAAAGAGGTTTCTAAGGGAGTAGAGCAAAAGAATAGTTGGAAAGGTCTGCGCATGGATTATCTTCAGCGCCTCTGGTAATTTATTTTCTAAAAGAGCTTCCCCTATTTTAAAGATGGAGTATTGAAAGTTCGGTTGTAAAATTGTGAGATCTTCTCTTTTAACCTCTTGCCTACCCTTTAAAAAACAGATCAACTTTTCGAGTTCTTGGTCAATCATTGCCATTTGAGAACCTGCCCTTTTAACCACTTGCTCCGCAAGTGCTGGCGCAATAAAAAGAGAGGCCTTATTCAATTTAGCTGAGACATAATCTGTAAGTCTTCGCTCTCGATCCCAGGGCTTTTCGGCTGATAGATCTAAAGTCACGATTGTTTTAACCATCTTGTGACAAGCACTTGTCATCTGACTCGCAGTGAGTACAAGTCTTATCTGAGGATGGGGATTTTGGATCGCTTTTAAAAGAGCGTCCATTGTGTGTTTGGGAAGTTTTTCTATTCCGAAGATAAAGCAGCATTTGTGCATTTCAAATAAAGAGCGCATCTCAAGCGCTTGTTTAAGTTGCCCAACCGTTAAGTTTTCTGCCGAAAGAACTTCTTGCGCTTCTTGATCTTGAAGCACTTTTAAAGCGAGCTTGCGTTGCATGTAGAGCTCAGGATCAATAATCAAATAGACGTCTGACAAGTGACTAGGAACAGCTTTTTCAAGATGCTTTTCAAAGGCGCTTAATTGGCTAAATTTCATGATTTAAAATATCCTCAAATAGGCCTTTTAAGCAAGTGAAGGGAAGATCTTTTTCATTAAGCATTGAAAGAGCCTCTTCAAAGTATTTCCGTTGTGCAATGCGGGCTTGTTTTTTACTAAGCATAGAAAAAATAGTAAATCGTTTTTGCTCAAGATCTTTTTCTTGTCCCAAAAAGTCATTTTGAATTTGGAAAGCTATCCCTATTTTTCGTCCTACTTCTCTTAAGAGACTTTGCGTCTCTTCATCTCTATTTGCTAAAATTGCACCAAACTCTAAAGAGCAACTAAACAAAGAGGCTGTCTTTTTTAAATAGACCTCATTTAAATCCTCTAAGGATCCTTTTTGGTCCACCATCTTAAGATCTAGCATTTGTCCCATAAGAAGCTCTTTCCCTCCAGCGTAATGAGCAAGAGTAGAAATGAGCTTTACTTTTGTTTCAGCTGAATAAATTTTACTATTAGTGAGTAAAGAGAACGCTTCTGTGAGCAAAAAGTCCCCGCATAAAACTGCTGTTGCTTCATCAAAAGCTTTGTGAACTGTGGGGCGCCCTCTTCTTAGATCATCATCGTCCATACAGGGAAGGTCATCATGAACAAGAGAGTAGGTATGGATCATCTCTATTGCAAGGGCTGCATCGTAAGCTAAATCTATCTCCCCACCTAGATCGTTGCAAGATAAAAGAACCGTAAGAGGCCTAATTCTTTTGCCTCCAGTTTCGAAGCAATAGCGTGCTGCTTGATAAAGCGTGTGCTTCTTGTCTGGAATAGAATCTAAAAGGGCGCTATTGAGTCTATCCAGAATGGGTTTGCAGATTTGTTTGATTTGCATGTGTTATTTTCCGTCCTATACTAATATAGTCAAAACCTTTGGAAGCCATATCTTCTGGTAAATATTGGTTACGTCCATCAAAGAAAGCGTTTCCTTCCATTTTCCTTAATACTTCATTAAAATCAAGAAATCTAAATTGCTTCCACTCTGTCATTAGGACAACAGCATCCGCTCCCAAACAAGCCTCTAGTTCATCAGTGCACCAAGTGATTTGATCTTCAAGTCCTCTTAAATAAAGTTTTGCATTTTCCATAGCTATCGGATCAAATAAACGTAAATGAACACCTTGTTCAAATAGAATTTTTATCAGAGTCAAAGCGGGCGCTTGTCTCATATCATCTGTATCAGGTTTAAAACTTAAACCCCAAATAGCGATTGTTTTATTTTCTAAATCGCCTTTAAAGTAGTTGTCTACTTTTTGTGCAATGAGTTGCTTTTGCCTTTGGTTGACCTTTTCAATGGCGTCTAACATATAGGTCGAACAATTAAATTTCTTAGCGATCGTTCTAAAAGCCTTGATGTCTTTTGGAAAACAGGAGCCACCATAACCCACTCCTGGATATAAAAAGTGATAACCGACCCTTTTATCAGCTCCTATAGCATTCCTCACAGCGCCTACATTAGCTCCTACCTGTTCACATACATTGGCTACTTCATTCATAAAAGAAATACGAGAGGCTAGCATTGCATTCGCTGCATACTTAGTGAGCTCAGCAGATAGAATATCCATGATCAAAATACGGTCATGATTTACCGAGAAGGGTGCGTAGAGTTCTTTTAGAATTTGCCCGACACGGACATCGTCTGCACCAATAACTACTCGATCAGGCTTCATAAAATCGTAGACGGCATTCCCCTCTTTTAAGAATTCAGGGTTAGAGGCTACATCAAATTCTATCGTTTTACCTCTTTTTAGAAGCTCTTCTGTTATAAGTGCTTTCACTCGGTGAGCCGTGCCTATTGGAACAGTCGATTTATTCACTACAATATGATACTCATCCATATGCTCGGCAATAGATTTACTCGCCTCATCTACATAGCGAAGTTCAGCAGATTCATCTTCGGCTTGTGGAGTTGCAACTGCAATAAAGGAGATTAAAGATCTTGAGACCCCTTTTTTGTAATCGCTTGTAAAGCTTAGCCTATTGTTGGCCATATTACGCTTGACGATCTCTTCAAGTCCCGGTTCATAAAAGGGCACAACTCCTTTTTTGAGCCTCTCTATTTTTTCCTTATCGATATCGAGGCAGATGACAGAATGTCCCATTTCAGCAAAACAGGTCCCTGTAACAAGACCGACATATCCAGTTCCAACAATTAGTATATTCATCCTCACTCCAAACTACAGATTAAGCAGAAAACCAGCAAAAAGGCTATCTAAGCAGATTCCAAGATTATTAAAATAGAAAGTGATCTTATATCAAATTAAGCAGATTAATCCTATCGGATTTTTAAAGGTTAGAGTCCACGAAAGTCCGAGAGACTATACGGATACTTAACGATGCTTTAGTTTTTTCTGAAGATTTTGAAGCATGCTCTCCACAATTTCCTTTAGGCCAAATTCATGTTTCCAATGCCACTCACTGCGAGCTGCATGATCATCAATACACTCAGGCCAACTATCTGCTATTTTTTGTCGACAGTCAGGGGCATAGTGAATTTTGAAATGAGGAAGATGTTTTTTTATTTCATGAGCAAGCTCTTCGCAAGAAAAACTCTCCGCTGCAAAATTAAAGTTAGAGTGATGTTTTAGATCATCAAAAGGAGCTTCAGCTAGTTGAATCGTGCCTCGTATTGCATCGTCCATATACATCATAGGCAAACGAGTTTTAGCACCAAGAAAACAGGTATACGACCCTTCTAAGATAGCTTTGTAGAAAATCTCTACAGCATAGTCGGTTGTTCCTCCCCCTGGGAGAGTCTTATGACTAATAAGACCTGGATAGCGCAATCCCCTGATATCCATGCCAAACTTAGCCACATAGTAATCACAGAGAAGCTCTCCTGAGACTTTAGTGACTCCATACATCGTTGTGGGTAAGAGAATGGTATCTTGAGGAGTATTTTTTCTGGGTGTTTTAGGTCCAAACACTGCAATAGAGCTCGGGCAAATGATTTGCTCAACTTCATGTTCTCTTGAAGCCTCTAGAACGTTATAGAGTCCGTTCACATTTACATCCCAGCAGCCTGTAGGGTTCTTTTCCCCTACCGCTGATAAAATAGCTGCTAAATGGTAAATGGTATTAATCTTATGTTTTTGAATAACTTGTGAAAGCTCAGCTTGATTAAGAACATTAAGTTGCTCGTAGGGAAGAAAAGAAGACCCCTCTTTGGGCCTACTTAAAAGGTCGGCAGTGATGACATTTTCTGTTCCATACTTCTCTTTAAGGGCGACCACTAATTCAGAACCGATTTGACCAAGGCCACCTATCACCAAGACTTTTTTCATTATTTTATCCATTAGATTTTTCAAAGTAGCATTCTAACACAATTCTGAAAAGAATCCAATCAAACATTTTTTTAGAAAAACTCAAAATATTTTTGAAATTAAAAGCTCTGGGCGCGTCAGGCTTGAACTTCCTTAATGACACCAAGGGCCTTGCCCACTTTTTCAAAAGCTAAAAGAGCATGATCTAAATCTTCTTTTGAGTGAGCAGCTGACATTTGAGTCCTTATTCGAGCTTTCCCTTTAGGAACGACAGGAAAGGAGAAACCAATGACATAAATCCCTTCTTTTAGAAGCTTGTCTGCAAAGTCACTAGCTAGTTTTGCATCTCCGAGCATTACAGGGATAATCGGGTGTTCACCTGGCACGAGATTAAATCCAAGAGAAGTCATCTTTGATCGAAAATACTGGCTATTTTCAATAAGTTTTTCTCTTAGATCAGACCCTTTTTCTAAAAGATCTAAAACTTTAAGTGAAGCCGCAGCGATAGAGGGCGCTAAGCTATTTGAAAAGAGATAGGGTCTAGAGCGCTGGCGCAGCCAAGCTATAATCTCTTTTCTACCTGATGTATATCCCCCAGACGCTCCTCCAAGAGCTTTTCCAAAGGTTCCAGTTAAAATGTCAATGCGTCCCATCACATCGCAGTATTCAAGACTCCCTCGCCCTTTTTTACCCATAAATCCAGTTGCATGACAGTCATCTACAAAAACAAGTGCATTGTATCGATCAGCTAAATCACAAATTCCTTTTAAGTTAGCTATGACTCCATCCATGGAGAAAACACCATCCGTTGCAATAAGTTTTACTTGCGCATTTTGCGCATCTGCTTCTTTGAGTTTAGCTTCCAAGTCTTGCATGTCGTTATTTTTATAGCGAAAACGTTTTGCTTTACAGAGCCTAATTCCATCAATGATACTTGCATGATTCAGCTCATCTGAAATGATTGCATCATCGGGACCTAAAAGAGTTTCAAAGCAGCCTCCATTGGCATCAAAACAAGAGGAATATAAAATAGTGTCTTCAGTTTCTAAAAAAGCAGTGAGTCTTTTTTCAAGTTCCTTATGCAAAATTTGCGTGCCACAAATGAAGCGGACAGAAGCGACTCCAAATCCATACTGTTGAATTCCCTCTATAGCAGCTTTTTCAACTTCTGGATGGTGCGCAAGCCCTAAATAGTTATTTGCGCAGAAGTTAATCACTTCAGAGCCATCTTCTAGTGTAATCTTTGAAGTTTGTGGTGAGGCAATCATCCGCTCTTTTTTAAAAAGACCTTCTTCCACCAAATCTTTAGTTTTGTTGTGTATCGATTTTAGGAATGCTTCGCGTGTCATAGGCACCTCATTTATCTTAGTTTTCCAACCCACCCAAGCTTTGTTCTCAAAGTGGAAAAGTAGTCGTGTCTAGATAGACTGACCATTCTAAAGTTTTCATCATGTTTATTAATTTTCAAGCTATCTCCTGTAGCCATTTTTCCATGGCTAATACCATCTAAAACAACTTCAACAGGGTTGCAGGGGCTTAGGTACTGGATTTCAATTTCATAGTCAGCTGATAAAACAATAGGTCTATTTGAAATGGTATGTGGAGAAATAGGCGTTAAAACAACAGCTCCTAGCTGTGGCGTTAAAATAGGACCACCCGCTGCTAAAGAGTAAGCTGTTGATCCATTTGGAGTCGCGACAATCACACCATCTGCTTCAAAGGTGTTTATATGCCTTCCATTTACTTTGATCGCAAGCTCTACTAAGTTAGGGTTCGATGAACGATGTATCACTACATCATTGATAGCAAAACTTGTCTTGTTTTTGAGACCACCTTTGAGAACAATTCTGTTTTCAATTTCATAAGAACCTTCAAGAAGGTCGGTTAACGAGGGATAGATATCAGTTGCTGGAATATCGGCCATAAAACCAAGATGCCCTGAGTTGATTCCAATAACTGGAATATCAAACTTTTTATAGCGATGCATAAGCCTCAATATCGTTCCATCGCCTCCCATCGAGATAAAGAACTGTATCTCTTTGAAGTCAACGCTGGATATAGGGGGCACGTCAAACAAAGAGGCATCGTCATCATCCATGATGACCATCACATTGCGCTCGCTCAAAAAAGTCACAACCTCTTGGGCTAGCTGCTTTGTATGTTCCGTGTCGACTTTTGGGAAAAGGGCTATTTTCATCATACAGAAGCCATTTGTTTATTCTTGAGCAAAAAGGCTGTCTCGATCTCTTCTAAAATTTGATCTGGAAGTAGTCCTATTTCCTTTAACAGTTCATTTCGACTTCCTTGTTGCATGTAGCGATCAGGAATACCTTTATTAAGTACTTTCTCAGGATGGTGTCCGTTTTGAATGAGGTACTGGTTGATCGTATTGCCAAGTCCTCCTTGCAAAGAATGCTCTTCTAATGTCAGGATATAGTCATGAGTTTTTAAAAGTTCATTAAGAGCTTCTTCATCAAGAGGCTTAACAAAGATAGGATCAAATACAGTACTTTGAATCCCTTTTTCTAAAAGCTTATTGTGAATTTCAAGAGCTTCTTGATTCATATGCCCTAAAGCAATGATTAAAATAGTTTGCCCCTGAGCTAAAATTTCACCTTTCCCTAATTGTCTGACAACTTGTGGGTCTGAATCTTCATCAGTACTCATGTTAGGGTAGCGAATAGCTGTCGGTCTTTTCCAAGAGAACATTTGATTCATAAGTTCTTTTAAAACACGCCCATTTCGAGGTTGGCAGATCACCATGTTGGGCATCGATTTTAAGAACCCTATATCATAAATACCATGGTGAGTAGGACCATCAGCTCCAGAGAGTCCTGCTCGATCAATTGCAAAGACAATCGCTATCTCTTGCAGACAAACATCGTGAAAGAGATTGTCTAATGCTCTTTGCAAAAAGGTCGCGTAAATAGAGGAGACGACATTAAGGTTACCTTCACGCGCCATCCCTCCTGAGAACGTGACTGAATGCGCTTCAGCAATTCCGACATCAATGCAGCGCGACGGATATGCTTCTCTAAATCCGTCTAAACACGATCCATAAGACATTGCAGGAGTGACCGCTACTAAATTAGAGTTCTCTTGAGCCATTTTCAAAATGTGTTTTCCAAATACTTTTGGAAAAGTGGGTTTTGAGGAAGGGTTAGGTAAGAACTTTCCTGAGTCAGGATTAAAAGGCTTAGCGCCATGATGGGTGATAGGGTTTAACATCGCCTCTGGCATCCCTTTCCCTTTTGTCGTCAGCACATGAATCAAACAAGGACCTGTCATCTTTTTCAATGAGGAGAGCTTGGTCACTAGTTTTTTAATATCATGGCCATCTATGGGACCTACATAGGTCAACCCATACTGCTCAAAAAAAGCTGAAGGGCACGTAAATGTTTTTTTAGTCTCCCCTTCATGTTCCGTATAAAACTTATGAATAAGAGGATTTGCAATAATACGGCTTAAAATCGTTGAAATAGCGCCCACATTATTCGAGATAGACATTGCATTGTCGTTCAAAACAACAATGAAACGTTTTAGATCTTTTGGCAAATTATTAAGCGCTTCTAAAACCATTCCACAGGTAAGGGTAGCATCCCCTATAATGGGAATGACGAATTCATCTCTTTTAAAGACATCTCTATTTTTAGCCATTCCTAAAGCTAAAGAAAGCGCAGTGCCTGCATGTCCTGCATAAAAATGATCGTATTCAGATTCTTTTGGATGGGAAAACCCACATAACCCCTGATACTTTCGAATTCCTTCAAAACGATCATTACGTCCTGTTAAAAGTTTGTGGCTGTAAGTTTGATGACTCACATCAAACAAGAATTTATCAATGGGAGCGTTAAAGACATAGTGCAGCGCTAAGGTCAGCTCAACTACCCCTAAGTTGGAGGCTAAGTGCCCCCCATTTACCGATAAAACGCTGATGATCCGCTGTCTTATTTCTTTAGAAAGTTCTTCTAATTGTTCGATAGAATAGGATTGTATATCTTGAGGGCTATGAATCTTTGATAGCATGTATTAGTTTGGGTTTTCGGCCTTTGGAAAAGTGGGATCAAATGGAGCTGTTTGAGGCTCACCTCTTTCATCTACTTCGAGTTCCTGATCTCTATTTTTCATTAAGATCTCAATTTTCTTTTCAGCCTTTTTTAAATGCGTTTGACAGTTTTGGATTAGGGTGTCGGCCTCTTCATAAAAAGCAAGAGAGGTGTCTAAAGAGAGCTCCCCTGAGTTCATCTTCTTTAGAATCTCTTCCAATTTTTCAAACGACTGTTCAAAATTTAAGTTTTGCATGACTCTCCTGACTCTATTTCATGAACACACGCCTTGATGAATCCATCTTTCAATAACAGTTTAACGTTTTGTTTTAAACTAATATCTTGTGTTGAAACTATAACGGACTTTTGTTTTTCATCAAAGAGAATACTATAGCCTTTTTCAAGAAGTTTTTTAGGGTTAATTGCTTTCAAGTGGGTCAAAACGTTGTTAAAATTAGATTTTTTATTTTGCAATAAAGAGAGCTCAGAGGCGTCCATTTTCTCTTGGATATGAGAGAGGCGATTCATCTGCTTCCTTAAGAGCATAAGGGTTAAAAGTGAGATTTTTGAGCGTAGAGTTGTTAAACGGCCTAATCCTTCCTGTATTTGCATTTGAGGGTTTAGAGTTTGTAGCTTTAACTTTCTTTCGTGAAGCTTACTTTGATATCTGTGAAGAGTGTCAAAAAAAGCTTGATCAAGTTTAAGCTTCATCTCATCAAGTCTTTGATCAAAGACTCTAAATAAGCGCTCAGGAGACTCTAAAAAGGGGTGTTTTAAAAGAGCCAAAAACTTCTCTTTTTGTCTATTTAAAAATTGCAATTGAGTACGAGCAAGTCTTTCTTGAATAGTGTTTAAAAAGTCCCACTTCTTTTGCGTTTCTTCCACAACGAGTTCTGCAGCAGCAGATGGAGTAGGTGCTCTTAGGTCAGCTACTAGATCAGCTAAAGTGGTGTCCGTTTCATGACCAATTGCACAGACAACGGGGATTTTACTTTCATGAATACTTTCAATCACCGAGACCTCGTTGAAGGACCAGAGATCTTCCATACTGCCCCCGCCCCTAGCTACAATAATAACATCTACAAGTTTGTGGTCGTTGAAGGCTTTTATTGCAGCGCTCACCTCTTTTGCGGCTCCCTCTCCCTGCACTTTTACAGGGTTTAAGATTAGGTGAAACGAGTGGGCTCTTCTTTTTAAAATTTGTAGAATATCTGAGATCACAGATCCTGTTGGACTTGAAACTACTCCAATAGTTTTTGGGTTTTTAGGAAGGCTCTTTTTCAAGCTTGCATCAAACCAACCCATCTCCAGGTACTTCTTTTTTCTCTCTTCAAGCATAAGAAGAAGTTGCCCTAAACCTGCTGGCTTAAGAGTTCGAACAATAATCTGGTAGTTCCCTCTAGGCGGATAGACACTTATCTCTCCCTTGATTTCAACTTGATCCCCTACCTTTGGAAGGGTTTTCAAAAGCCTAGCATCAGAGCTAAACATGACACACTGAATTTGAGCCTGGCTATCTTTAAGTGTAAAGTAAAGGTGATTAGAGACTTGTCTTTTAAAGTTGCTCACCTCTCCTTGAACCGCTACAAAAGAGAACTGCTTTTCAAGCTGAAATTTAATTGCTTTTGTCAGCGCTGAAACCGTAAGGATAATATTTGAATTTGTCATATTTTTTCTTGATTTTTGCAAGGCATGATCATAACTAGTTTCTTTTTTTAGTTCTAGAAACTCCTTGAAATTCCTTCCCTACATTTGGTATGATGACAGCTATCTTTATTAAAACGGTTTTTTGAATGGCAAAGCAATTTAGAGTGATCTGCAATTGGAAAATGAACAAAACTATTTCTGAAGCAGTGGATTTCGTCAAGGAGATCCCTCCTCTTTTAGCTCCTGCTTATATAGCGGTCCCTTTCACTTGTTTACATGCAGTAGCCTCTTTGGATATTCCCATGCTACAAATTGGAGCTCAAAATATCTTCTCTCAGCCTGAGGGTGCTTTTACAGGGGAGATCTCTGCGCCCATGGTTCGTGAAGCTGGAGCTGAGTTTGTAATCATTGGACACTCTGAGAGAAGGCAGCTTTTTTCTGAAAGTAATGAGTTTGTCAATAAGAAGATGAAAGCGGCTATCTTGCATGACTTGGTTCCTATTCTTTGTATAGGGGAATCTGCATTAGATAGAGAAAATGGACAAACAGAAGAGGTACTAAAGACCCAGCTTTTAGAGTCTTTAAAAGAAATCGAGCCTAAAACCTTTAAAAACTTAGGAATTGCTTACGAGCCTGTTTGGGCTATTGGAACGGGCAAGCCATCTACTGCGCAGTCTGCACAAGAAGTGCACTTCATGCTTAGAAATTTGATTCAAGAACATTGGGGAGAAGATGAAGCGCAGGAAGTTTTTATTCTTTATGGGGGGTCTGTATCCCCTGATTCTATCGAAGAGCTTATGAAGCAACCTGATATCGACGGTGTTTTAGTTGGAGGCGCTTCACTAAACCTTAACACATACTCAAAAATTATTGAACTCGTCAGAGGAGACCAATCATGACTTTTATCTATTATTTCAGCATTGCACTTTTTATGTTCTTATGCTTTCTACTTTGTTCTGTGATCCTTATGCAGGAGAGTAAGAGTATGGGTTTAGGCGCTTCTTTTGGCGGAGAGACTTCTGATGTTTTTGGAACATCGACAGCTCTTGTCCTTAAAAAGTTTACCGCTATTTTAGCGACCCTTTTCTTAGTGGTCTGTGTTTTTCTATCTCTTTGGACATCAAGCCTTGCTCGCCAAAAGATAAAGGCCCCTGCTACGACTATTGAGGAGACACATGGAATCTGATTCTCTAAAGCTTGTCTATTGGGATAACCCATGGCTGAGAAAAAAAGCAGAGGAGCACACAGAGATAACGCCCGAGGTTCGCGCTTTTGTAAAGGCTGTCTTACATAAAATGACCGAGGGCGACCTTAGAACGCCCTCTTCTATTCCGATTGGTTTAGCTGCGACTCAAGTCCAGTCTACCTATCGTATTTTCGTAGTTTGTCCTTATCTAGGGGATGATTCTAAAGAGCGATGGGGTCCTCCTAAAGTCTTTATCAATCCTAAACTCTCAGATCCATCTGATGAACTAGAGATGATGGATGAGGGTTGTCTTTCGTTTCCCAAATTTTATCTTCCTATTACTCGTCCAGTTTCGATCACTGTAGAAGCGCAAGACATCAATGGCAAAGTTTTTAAGGAAAGACTTTCTGGTTATTATGCGCGTCAAGTGATGCATGAGAATGACCATTTAAACGGTGTTGTTTTTATAGATCGCATTTCAAAAAACTTAAGAAAGCGTCTTAAAACAGATTTAGACAAACTCAAAAAGCAGTGCCAAGGTCTCTAAAAACATTTCATTTTTTAATGGGATCTTAACTTTCTCTTAACAGTAAAAATAAAAAAAAAATTAAAATTCGTTTGTGTTTTTTTTCAGAACAACGCTAAGCTTTTCAATAAAGCGTTACAAATTAATATTTTAAAAACATTTTTTTAAAAAGATAAAAGGAGATTTAAGAATGTCAGGACCATCAACCCCAGTAAGCGGATCAAGCTCACCAGCAGTTTCACCACCACGATCACCACAGGCAGAAAGAAAGTCACCCCCTCCAGCAGCAGCATCTACAGCAGGTCTTGCAGATGCACTGAATCTTGGAGGAGGAGTGTTTGGTGCCGGAACACCAGGATCTCCGACAACACGTTTAGAAAGTGGAGCATCTCCAGATCAAACAGGAGCAGGTCAAAGTAGAGATGCTTCTCCTGGACACGCTCGTTCTTTTTCAGATGGCGGATCAACAACT
>CAYGMF010000040.1:7457-13438 GCA_964351075.1 uncultured bacterium | reverse complement strand
ATTCGAACGCACGGCCTGTCGCTTAGGAGGCAACCGCTCTATCCAGCTGAGCTACGAGGACACTAAAAAAAGGTATTAAAGTACTGGACAAACACCTTTTTCTCAAGTATTTTTGTTTCTTCAAATTAGGATTAAAAGGAGAGAAAAGATGGAATCGAAGGCAGATATTGGGCTTGTGGGCCTCGCGGTCATGGGTCAAAATTTAGTTTTGAATATGAACGACAAAGGATACACCGTCTCCGTCTACAATCGCACTGCTGAAAAAGTCAAAAGTTTTTTAGAAGGACCTGCAAAAGGTAGCAACATCATTGGAACCTATTCTTTAGAAGACTTTGTCAAATCTCTTAAAAGACCTCGGCGCGTTATGCTTATGGTGAAAGCAGGCGATGTCGTTGATCAATTTATTGATAAGATCGCTCCTCTACTTGAAAAAGGGGATATTATCATTGATGGGGGTAACAGCAACTATCAAGATACACAAAAGAGAATAGAGCGCTTAAAGAAAGAAGGCCTTCATTATATTGGAGCGGGAATTTCAGGGGGAGAAGAGGGAGCGAGATACGGCCCATCTATTATGCCTGGAGGAAGTGAAGAGGCTTGGGAATCGGTAGGACCTATCTTTCAAGCCATATCGGCTCAAGTGGAAGGGAAGCCTTGCTGCCATTGGGTGGGAAGCGATGGATCTGGCCACTTTGTAAAAATGGTGCACAATGGAATTGAATATGGAGACATGCAGCTGATCTGTGAAGCTTATCACTTACTAAAGTCAGTACTAGGACTTAAGGCAGATGAACTTGAAAAAGTATTCCAATCTTGGAATGAAAAAGAACTCGACAGCTACCTCATTGAAATTAGCCGCGATATTTTTGGGTTTAAAGATGAAGATGGAGAGCCTCTTGTTGATAAGATCCTGGACGTTGCAGGACAGAAAGGAACAGGAAAATGGACTGGTATCAACGCATTAGAGCTCGGTGTTCCACTTACTCTCATTGCTGAGTCTGTTTTTTCTAGGTTCTTATCGAGTATGAAAGAAGAGCGTGTTGAAGCTTCAAAGCACTTAGTAGGTCCTTCTATAGAATTTACTGGTGATAAGGACGCTTTTATTGACCAAGTCTTTCAAGCCCTTTATGCTTCAAAAATTATGAGCTATGCGCAAGGTTTCATGCTTTTAAAAGCAGCTTCTGATCAATTTGAATGGAATTTAGATTACGGACAAACTGCTTTCTTGTGGAGAGGAGGGTGTATTATCCGAAGTGCTTTTTTAAGTCGTATTACTGAAGCTTATGAAAAAGATTCTAAACTCTCTAACTTGCTCTTGGATTCTTTCTTTAATGAAGCGATTCAAAAAGCTCAGAATTCTTGGAGAGAAGTTATCGCTAAAGCTGCAGTGCATGGAATTCCTACCCCCTGCTTTAACTCTGCGCTCGCTTTCTACGATGGACTGCGTTTAGCTCGACTGCCACAGAATCTCTTGCAAGCGCAAAGAGATTACTTTGGAGCTCACACTTATGAAAGAGAAGACAAACCTCGCGGGGAGTTCTTCCACACGAATTGGACAGGCCGAGGTGGTGCTGTCTCCGCTACTCAATATAACGTTTAAAACAAGAAGGTTTGTATGATCGTCGAACGTATTCATTCATTTTTTGACTGGTTTTCAATAGATCCTAAAAGAAGGAGCGAACTTGAACTTTTAGCAGAAGAAGCCGCCCTTTTAGCTAAAGGGATGACCGACCATAAAGATTATTTAGCGCTCGCTGCCATTTTAGAGAAAACGCAGCCCAAAACGATCTTTGAGATTGGAACTTATAACGGAATCACCACAGACTTTTTCTTGCAAGTGTTACCTGAATGTAAAGTGGTGACGATTGCTTTTATTAACCCAGAAAATTCTTTCTTTAAGAAAAAATACAATAACTCTGAGCTTACTGAAGATGAAATAGGAAGCTACGTTGCTAAAGAGCGCAGAAGCAGATATACTCAGATTTTTGGGAACTCACATGAGTTAAAAGCTAAACAATTTAAAGAAGAGCATGGAGAGATGGACCTTGTCTTTATCGATGGAGATCACTCAGCAAAAGGAGTTCATCAAGATACTGAATTTGCTCTGAAAATTATGCCTCCTAAGGGCACTATTTGTTGGCACGATGCCAACCCAAAAGAGCGCTACATGGCTGTACGAAATTACTTAGAGAATAAAATGAAGAGACCTGCTATTGCAACTCATGATGATTACATTGGTGGGATCGCCTGCTGGAACCTTGAAATAGAAAACAAATTTTCACACTTAACTTATGCCTGAATACAACCCGAAATTTATTCGAAACTTCTCTATTATTGCGCACATTGACCATGGAAAATCAACTCTAGCTGATCGTCTTTTAGAGATTACTCAAACAGTTGAGCAAAGAGATATGCAAGCGCAGCTTTTAGATGATATGGAGCTGGAACGGGAGCGTGGCATCACCATCAAAGCGCATCCAGTTACGATGTATTACAAAGCAAAAGATGGGCACACCTATCAGATCAATTTTATTGATACACCAGGTCACGTCGACTTCTCCTATGAAGTCTCCAGGTCACTCGCTGCTTGTGAAGGAGCCCTTCTCATTGTAGATGCAGCGCAAGGGGTGCAAGCGCAAACGCTTGCTAACGTCTTTCTAGCAATCGATCATAATTTGGAGATCTTACCTGTCTTGAATAAGGTGGATTTACCTCAAGCTGACCCTGAGGAAGCCAAAAGGCAAATTGAAGATGTTATTGGTTTAGACACAAGTGAAGCTGTTGGATGCTCTGCCAAGACAGGGGTTGGCGTTGAAAATGTTCTTGAGAAGCTCCTCACAATTATTCCACCTCCGAAGATTAAGGAAGATGGGCACCTAAGGGCCCTTGTCTTTGACTCTCATTTTGACCCCTACAGAGGAGTGATGGTCTATGTCAGGGTCATTTCAGGTTCTCTAAAAAAGGGGACTCAGATTTTAATGATGGTCACTAAAAAGCGTTTTGAACTCCTAGAAGTTGGAATCTTTTCTCCACAAGAAAAACCAACCGATGAGCTCAAAGCTGGAGAGGTGGGCTACATTGTAGCGAGTATTAAAAATAGCCGAGATGTAAAAATTGGAGATACGATTACCTCTCCTAAAAATCCTGCAACAGAACCTCTAAAAGGGTTTAAAGAGATTAAACCCGTTGTTTATGCAGGTCTTTATCCTATTGACTCTACAGATTTTGAAGGGTTAAGGGATGCCTTATCTAAGCTGCAACTCAATGACTCTGCTATGCATGTGGAACAAGAAAGTAGCCAAGCTTTAGGTTTTGGATTCCGCTGCGGCTTTTTAGGGCTTCTACACCTTGAAATTATATCAGAGCGCATTCATAGGGAATACGACATAGATATCATCATAACGGCGCCCTCTGTGGTTTACAGACTCATTCTTGGAGATGGAACAGTTAAAGAGTTAGATAATCCTGTTCACTATCCAGATCCTACCTTAATTTCTCGAATTGAAGAGCCTTGGGTAGAATGTCGCATTATGACCCCTTCCGATTACATGGGAGCAATTATGGGTCTTGCAAATGAAAAAAGGGGAGACTTAATTAGAACGGAGTCCATCAATGAGTTCAGACTCTTTTTAACTTACCGGTTTCCTCTCAATGAGGTGATCACTGATTTTAATGACAAGTTAAAATCGGCAACAAAGGGTTATGCTTCTTTTGACTACGAGTTTAGTGATTATCAAAAAAGTGACATCATCAAACTTGAAATTAGGGTCAATGAAGAACCGGTTGATGCTTTTTCATGTCTTGTTCATAGAACAAAAGCAGAAGCTAAAGGACGTGCTATCTGCGCAAAACTCAAAGAAGTCATTCCAAAACAGATGTTCAAAGTGCCAATTCAAGGTGCTATAGGCGGAAAAATTATTGCTCGTGAAACCATTTCAGCGATGTCTAAAAATGTTACTGCTAAGTGTTATGGCGGGGATATTAGCCGTAAAAGAAAGCTTTGGGAAAAGCAGAAGAAGGGTAAGAAGAAAATGAAAGAGTTTGGAAAAGTGAGTATCCCTCAAAGTGCTTTCATGGAAGTCCTCAAAAGCTAACGTCCAATGAGCAAGGTGCTAGGAGTTCTAGGTCTATAGTCATTAATCATTATACGAAAGCCTTCAGTACAGTAAATAGTTTTTACTGAGTGTTCTCGTTGTGGTTCGCGGATGCTTGTTGATAAGCGAACTTTGGTTGAGATAGGACGCGCGCTTCTGTCTGATGGGGGCTGATCTGTTACTAATTCAATAAAGACGTTCGTTATTCGTTCTAAGCCAAACTCTTTGTCTGTTAAAATACACGAGTGAACTTCTGTCAGACAAGGAAGAGGGGAATCACCTTTAAAAAGATCCACTTGTACTTGAAGCATTTGAAATTGTTTCCTCCTTGCTTCCTCATAGGTAATGGTTGAAAAAGAGGCAGTTTTTCGTTGAGCCTGATTTAGCATATCAAGCCTCTCTCTTGGAAGAGAAACTTTGTAGGGTGGATAAGGCGGGGTTCCCAATAACTCTCCTAAAGTAGTCAAAGTGATGTTTGCGTGGGTCAACTCTGCAAGTGAAGTGCTCGGAGCTTTAAAAGTTCGAATAGCTGCCAAAGAAAAAGTATGAAAAGCAGACGTAGGCAAAGACTCAGCAGTAGGGATAGTAGAAGACATCTAGAACTCTTTTTGCATTTTTGAGAGATAAGGTTAATAGATGCCGTTGAATTAGGACAAGTCACGAATGCAAGAGTTTAGAGATCAATCAACTTAGTCGACTTTCTATGCTCTAACTCTAAAAATTCTTTAGGGTATTTTTGATACACTTTTTGAAGATCAAAATGTTTTTCTAAACAAGACTGCACTCTTTCTAAAAGCATCTCTAAGTTTGGATAGTGATTTTTAAGAGGGGTTAAAAAGTCCTCATGAGAACGCTTTTTTCTGTAGTCAGGTGCTTTTTCTGGATTCTGTAAAAGGTTCATTTTCTCTTGGGAGAAGTCCCATAAAAAAGAGGTATGTAAAAGCCAACGATCTTTTCGTATGTATTTAGCGTTTCCTCCGATTTTTTTGTTTCCTAAAACATAGTCATTTTCTTTGAGAGCAAAAGAGTCTTCTTTAAAAATGTCCTTATAAAATCGCTCGCCCCATTTTAAAATGGGCTCGGGAAAAGGGGAGATATCCAAAGCGTCTTTATTGAGAATAAAAGTCACAAAGAGGGTATCCGCATCTACGTAAACTGTTCCCCCTCCACTAAAGCGTTTAATGACTGGAACTTTTTCTTTTTTGATACGTTCTATATCTAGATGGTCTTCTACTTTTGAAGAGATGCCCATCACAATAGCTTCTTGAGAACTTCCAGCATTCACTAAGCAGTAGTTCTCTTGATCTGCTCTCAAAAGAGCCTCTTCAAGCTCAAGCTGTTTGAATATAGGACACCCTTTAAGCTGTATAAGGTTTATCTTTTTCATAGTGTATTCATACAAGGATGTTAAGCTTAGATCAAGAAGACTTTAAGGCGACTAATAAGACTGAAATATCTGCTGGAGACACTCCTGCAATGCGAGATGCTTGCCCTAAGTTATAAGGGGTGTATTTTTTCAGCTGGTCTTTAGCTTCATTACGAAGTCCTGTAACGGATCCGTATGCAAAGCCTTTAGGAAAAGAAATAGACTCTAAATGATCAAATTTAGCTATCTCAGACTCCTGCCTTTTAATATACCCTTCATACTTGATAAAGAGCTCTATTTGCTCCTCTATTTCAGGTGCATAGGCGTGTACATCTTCAGGGTATTCTTTTTTCAATTTGGAATAGCTCATCTCTGGGCGTGCAAGCAGCTTTAAAAGAGAGTAACCCTTTTTGTTCATCACTTTAAACTCTTTAGAAAGCCTTTTAATCTCACGATCTATCGTCTCTTTTTTGTTCTGTAGGCGAGCCCACTGCTCTTCGTTAATAAGACCAAGCTCATAA
>CAYGMF010000040.1:0-7357 GCA_964351075.1 uncultured bacterium | reverse complement strand
TCGATCTGTCCACTTTTGACGTAGTCATATTCAATAGCATAAGCAGGGCGCATCATCTGTGCATTTTCAAGCCCAGGGATACTTTGAAGCATCTCAAGCTGCACATCTGTTGGTAAGGAAGTCGAAATACCATTTGCATAAACTTCGCGGGTTTGTAGCCCTTCTGGCTCCAAAAATATCTGGTGTCTATCTTTATCTGCAAAACGGACGACCTTATCTTCAATAGATGGACAATATCTCGGACCGATTCCTTCAATTTTACCTGAATAAAGAGGGGATCTGTGTAGATGTTTTCGAATGATCTCTTGAGTTTCTTTCGACGTATAAGTGATGTAGCAACTGAGTTGTTTCATTCGAGGAGTTGTTTCTTCATCAAACGAAAAAGAAATTCCTTCCTCACCCTTTTGCTCCTCACACTTTTCTAAATCAATGGTGTTCATATGAAGTCTTGGAGGAGTTCCGGTTTTAAGTCTCGCTAAGTTGAACCCTAAGTCTGCAAGATTCTTAGATAAACCTGTCGCGGCTTTGTCGCCTGCTCGACCCCCAGAAAAGTTCACTTCACCTAAATGAAGTAACCCTCTCATAAAAGTCCCTGCAGACAAAATAACAGCACGTCCTAAATACTGAACGCCTTCTTTAGTTAAAACACCTTGGATTTCATCATTCTCAACAACAAACTCTTCAGTAGTTCCTTGAATGATATCTAAGTTCGGCGTCTCTTCTAAAAGACTTTTCATGGTGAATTGATAGGCGACTTTGTCAGATTGAGCGCGAGGTGCCCAGACAGCTGGCCCTTTAGTCGCATTGAGCATGCGAAACTGAATACCCGTGCGATCGGTGACTTTACCCATAAGACCGCCCATTGCGTCGATCTCACGGACAATGTGACCCTTGCCTATCCCGCCAATAGCAGGATTACAGCTCATTTTGGCAATAGTATCCAAATTCATAGTCAAGAGGAGAGTAGATGCGCCCATACACGCAGAAGCATAAGCTGCCTCACAACCCGCATGACCACCTCCAATAACTATCACATCATAGTGTTTGGGGTATTGCCACATAACTTAAAGATTAAATCTATTTTTTCTTATGACGATCTCTACGACGACGCTTTTTACGCTTGTGCTTAGAGATTTTCTTACGACGCTTTTTTAAAACTGATGACATCTAGCGTTCTGGCTCCAACTGAGGGGTTTTGAAAATAAAATACTAATTAATGTGAGCAATTTTAGCCCATCTACCCGATAAAAGTAAAGCATTACTCAATTTTAACATAAAACTTAATCATAATTTTTTTTTTGGGAGAGAAATTACTTCCATACAGGATGTTTAAACTTGCATTTAAAAATTTAAATTTATGGCACACGTTTTTGGAGTATGAAATCCCTGATCTCCTTTCTTCATCGAGACGAATTAATCCTAATTTTAAGATAAAAGTCTTTTGAGAAGGGAGCCCTTTCTGCTATCTTTTTTTGACCTAGCTGCTGCTTTAATAAGACAGCGAACTTCTTTTGACGCATAATCTTTTCTTAGAACAAATTGTAGAGAACTCATTTGTGCACTGGCATGAGTTCCGGTAGTCGATGTTAGATGAGGATCTGCATTATGTTTAAGAAGCTCAAGTACTACAGCTGTTGCATTTTTCGCACTCCGAGGAGACAGTTTAGTAACTAATTGTACAGCCTGTAGAAGAAGAGGAGGTTTGCCTGGAGGTATATAATTAGAATTGGCTGAGTTTTTGAGGAGATAACTAGCAGCATCAGGATTAGAGAATCTAACTGCTTCACAAAGAAGGTCATCCCGAAAATAACTAGTGGGATCAGAGGGGGCCAAATGATAGGTTGCAAATGTTCTTATTAGAGCATCACTAGAGGGGTTACCATCCTCGTCTCTCTCTCGGATAGACGCATAAAATTTCTGCTGATCAGTAGCAGGTAATTCACTCCATTGATCACATGGATAAGCATCATAGGCGCAAGCTGAGTAGCCTACATACAGGGAGAGTAAAGGGTCATTTGTGTGTTGTTGTTGTGTCCTATCATTGGATGAAGCTGGAATTATTGACATTGCATTCTCCCTATTGTTTTATTGAAGTCCTATGACTTCCTTTTATAAAGGGTAAAGCTTAGCTTGTTTCAGTTTTAAACCCCATCAATAAAGTTATTAAGAGGCTTTAGAGAGATTATTAACCTTCTCTAAAGGTATCGCTAGTCAAAAAGATTTAAGCCTATTTCAGTTATTTCATCATATGAATTTGGATTAACACCTTTATCAAGGAAAAATTTAGTGCCATTAATTAAGTAGCATAACACAGACTAAGGCTGTATCTAAGCTTTTTTTGGTGGGCTCTCTAAAAGTGCCGCGAGTTCACTTTCGTTATTCTCTTTGGCTAGTTCGAGAGCTGTTTTATTGCTAATGTCTCCAATTGTAGGATCAGCATTGCAAGAAAGCAAATACTCTACAGTAGCTGTGTCTCCTGTTATTGCAGCCCAGTGAAGAGGGGTGTATCCGTCACCATCTTTGGAGTTAATATCAGCATTGCAAGAGAGTAGGTATTCTAAGACATCTACTCGGTTAGAAAATGCTGCCATAGTAAGAGGAGTTTTTTTTTCAAAAGAATGTGCAGTATGGACATCAACTCCTCCCGAAGCGACAGAGCGTTTCAAATCATCCAGGGAGAAATTCCATTCAATCTCATTGATGAAACCATTTTGGTGAATTTGGCTGCGTATCGTATCTACCATTTTACAATCTCCATTTATTATGTTTTTTTGTTATCCGTACCTTCAAATGCTAGAAGCTGTGACCTGTCGGGATAGGTGAGCTCCCAAAATTGAGGAATTAAAGAAGCATCCTTCTTCAAAACCATCTCAGTAAACATTTTTTTTAGTAGTTCAGTTTTCATATTTTGACGTTATTGCAAAATTAATGAAGGGAAAATTAACGTTTTATTGAGTCAATTCAAGTTTCAAAGAACAGCTTCTTCAGGGGTGAAGTTTAAGAATTTCACAAACTGTTTTCTGAAAGTCAAATTGATATTTCCAATGGAGCCATGTCTATTTTTAGCAATAATAAGCTCAGCCATACCAGGTTTATCTAATGGATCGTAGTAGTCTCTTCGTAGCATGAAGATGACTACATCGGCGTCTTGCTCAATACTTCCTGATTCTCTGAGGTCACTCATCATCGGTCTGTGCCCTGTTCTCTCTTCCACCTTTCTTGAAAGCTGGGATAGGCAAATCACAGGGATATCAAGCTCCCTTGCTAAATTCTTTAAAAGACGAGAGATCTCAGAGATCTCACTTTGTCTGCTGTCATTGTTGCGAGCTGTATTTGATCCAGATAGAAGCTGAAGGTAGTCAACAATTAGAACCTGTATGTCATAAGCTTCTTTCATCCGACGTGCTCTTGCTCGTAAGTCGGTGATCTTAATCCCTGGCTGGTCGTCTATCACGATCGTGTGCTTTTGAAGCTCATTGACGCTAGCTACGACACTTTGATACTCCACTCCACTTAAAGATCCTGTCTGAAGTTTTTCAGATTCAACCTCAGCGTGAGAACAAACAAGTCTCTGCAGAAGCTGCTCTGCTGTCATCTCTAATGAGAAGATCCCTACAGGCTTTCCACTTTTTACCGCGACATTTTCAGCGATGTTCATCGCCATAACCGTTTTTCCCATAGCAGGTCTTCCTGCTATAATAATTAAGTTGGAATTGCCAAGTCCGTTTAGGGTGCGATCTAAATCTACAAAGTGAGAGGGGAGACCACGTATCCCTAAATCGCCTTCTGGGCGATTGAGGTATTCTTCTTGTCTCTGCTCAAGTTGCTTCAAATAGGGGAGCTTGGAATCCGAGTAGACTCCAGACAAAACGTCTTGGAGCGTGACCCCCACGTTAGAAGTGTTGGTTTGGCTGATTTGAAAAAGCATCTGCTGAGCTTGATCAAGAGAGGAGAAGACATCTTCTGGCTCATTCAAAGCTTCTTTTTCGATCTCTTGAGCTACTTGCGCCATCCGCCTTAAAACTGCTTTATTGCGAACAATTTCAGCGTAGTGCTCAATGTAAGCTGAAGTCCCTGCATATTGCGCGAGCGTTGTGAGATAACTTACGCTACCAATGGCTTTAAGTTTATCGACCCGCTTGAGCTCTTCAGCAACCAAGTGAACGTCAGCTGGTTTGTCTCCTTTATAAAGAGTGCGCATAGCGGCAAAGATATAGCGGTGCTCAGAAAAGTAAAAGTCAGAGTCATCCAAACGATCCACAGCGGTATTGAGGCTATTCACATTTGTTAACATGCAACCTAAGACCATCATTTCAGATTCTTTTGAACTGGGGGGAACTCGATTTAAAGAGGCTTGGGCCATAAATTACCTAGTATGCGTGGATGATGGAATTAAGCAGGCGCCTTTTCAGGCTCTGGCTTTTTCTTATTGAATCCAAAGATAGCATATAGAGCAAGTTTAGTCAAAAAGCAAATGACATACCAAACTAAAATGTAAACCCAGGAGTAAATGACATACTTCCATCCAATACCCAAAAAGTCACTCGTTCCAAGACCATAAACAGAGACAAGAGTTCCAACAAGAAGAGAGGACCAAGTGGCTATCAAAAACTTCCAGCTAGGTAGAGGGCGGCTCCAAATAGCACCTTCATTACGCATCAGGTAAATAGTTAGATTTCCCCCACAAAGAATTGCTATGAAGGCAAGCGTTCTAGAATGATAGAAGTCTAAATGCCAAATTCTCTCTCCTATCCAGTAAAGTCCAAAGGTAGAGATCACCCCTACAACAGCTAACCCTATCGAAATAGTAAAGACTTCTTTCATCTTCCAAATAACAGGTTCTTTTTTGATCTCCATGTTGTCATAGGCAATGCTCATAATGGGGATGTCATTTAAAAGAGCGATTAAAATAATCATCAGTGCAGTTAAAGGGCGATCATCAAAAACAATCACCGACAAAAGCAAAAAGAATAAAAGACGACAGGTCTCACTTATACGGTACATCGCATAGCTCTTCATACGTCCAAAGACGCGCCTAGACTCTTCTATCGCATTGTAGATGGTGTTCAGCCCTGGCTCTGTTAAAATCAAGTCAGCGGCAGATCTAGCAGCGTCTGTAGCGCCGCTAACAGCAATCCCCACATCGGCTTGTTTTAAAGCCGGAGCATCGTTCACCCCATCTCCTGTCATGCCAACAATATTGTGATCTTCTTGAAAAGCTTTGATAATTTCAAATTTATGTTCTGGAAAGACCTGCGCAAAACCATCTCCCTTCTTAAGTTCTTCATGCGCGCTTTCAATTTTCCCTTTTTCTTTTAGAACATCTTCAATAGAAATGATATTGGTTCCGAGATCGAGCTGAGAGGCAAGCTGTTTAGCGATCGCGACATTATCTCCTGTGATCATGTGAATGCTTACTCCGAGCTCTTTAATTTTGGCGATTGTATCCTTGCAGTCATCTCGAGCGGGATCAAAGAGAGCAATTAATCCCAAAAATTGCCACTCGGTTCCCTCTGGGTTACTTCTAGCTACTCCTAGTGTTCTAAATCCCTTTGAGGCTAAGTCTTCAATGCACTTTTGGATATTGCCTTTTGCATTATCATCAAGCTTTGCCATATCAAGGACAACTTGAGGAGCTCCCTTACATGCATGAAATGAGCCGCCATCTTTCCCCTTTATGATAGATTCTGAAGACTTTTTTACAGGATCAAAGGGAAGAAACTTTTCTATTGTGTACTCTTTTAAAATATCTTGGTTTTCAAGACCTGAGATGATCGTCTTATCAATAACGTCATCTCCAGTTTGAACACTTGCAAGTGATGCTATTAAAAGAACCTCTTGAGGATTTTGAGCGCCATGAGTCTGCACCTCACCTAAAGAGAGCTCATTTTTTGTTAGCGTCCCTGTTTTATCGCTGCAAAGCTCATTCATATTGGCAAGCTCTTCAATAGCGACTAATTTGGAAACAATGGCTTTCATTTTAGCTAGAGTATGCGCGCCTACTGCAAGGGTCACGGAAAGAACAGCAGGGAGTGCAACTGGTATCCCTGCAATTACAATGACAAGAGCAAAGATAATAATATGGGCAAAAGAGTCTCCGATGGGATTTCCATGGTGGAGTCTTCTAAATAAGACGATGAAAATGATCGCGCAAATGATGACCGTTGTGTAAATAAGGAAGTGTCCTATTTTTAAAATGGCCTCTTGAAAGTGAGAAACTGTTTTTGCTGAATCTACAAGCTGAGCTGTCTTACCAATGAAAGTATTCATCCCAGTGCCTGTCACAAGCCCTGTCATCTCTCCTTTTTTAGCAATTGTGCCTGAAAACGCAACATCACCTACTTTTTTATCCACAGGAAGGGACTCACCTGTTAAAGCTGCTTGATCAACAGAGAGATATTCTCCCCCTAAGAGTTTTACGTCAGCTGGAATTACATTCCCGAGTTTTACGCTGATAATATCTCCAGGTACTAAGTTCTTAGCTTCGATCTCTTCCCATTTGCCGTCTCTTAGAACACGCGATTTAAGGGCTAGCTTCTCCTTAAGAGCCGCAATAGCATTTCCGGCTTTTGACTCTTGAAAAAAGCCCAAGAGAGCATTAATGAGTAGAAGGGATGTGATGATGATAAAGTCAGGCCATTGCTTTAAAACAGCTGAGAGAACAACCGCAACTTCAATCATCCATGGAATGGGCCCCCAAAAAAAGCCCAATAAAAGGAACCATTTACTTCTCTTCTTCTCTGCGATCTCGTTGGGACCGTTTTCTGTTAGCCTTTGAGTAGCATCTGTTGCGCTAAGTCCTGTTTCTAGTTTAACGTTGAATTTCTGCAGAGTCTCTTCAGGGGAGAGTTGTTCAAATTCATTTTGCACTTGGTTCATATAGAGCTCTACCTTTCAATAACGACAAAAGCCCTGTGTAGATAAGAACGATTTATTCGTCAACCAAGAGAGTTTAACGAGCCCTCTTCCTCTTGTGCACCTTGCAGCCTTTCTTAGCCATATAGGTTGCAAGTGCATAAGGAGTCTCTATTTCCTTGTGATCCTTCATCTTTTCAGCAAGTGCATTACGCTTTTTGATTTGCGTCTTTGTTAACTTCTTCTTTTTAACCATATTACCCCCTAAAGGAGCAGACTGCTCCTCCCTTTGATCCTTATCAAAGCACTCTTTTTTTGAAAAGAGGGTTAAATTTAGCATTTGAAGCCTTATACTCAAGATACCTCTTGTCAAAAACGGTGCAGGGTCGTTATCCTGTATCCTCAAATTTATTGGAAAGATGGCTGAGTGGCCGAAGGCACGTCCCTGCTAAGGACGCGTACTCGCAAGGGTACCGAGGGTTCGAATCCCTCTCTTTCCGAT
>CAYGMF010000039.1:11432-14590 GCA_964351075.1 uncultured bacterium | reverse complement strand
TCACAACTCTTTCACATTGTTCACAGAGCTTTTTCAGCCTTTCTTAACCAGAATAAAATCTTTATTCAAGAGCGCTTTTTGAAACAAGACTTTATGTTTCCTGTGGTTCATGCAGAGGGAGATTATTTAGCGCCTATTTGTACAGAAGATCTTATTGATATAGAAGTGGAAGTTCTCAAACTAGGAGAATCCTCTTTTGTAATGGGCTATGAGCTATTCAAGCAAAAGAATTGCGTAGGGCGAGCGAAAGTTGTTCACGTAGCTGTAGGACCTGATAAAACTAAAATAGCGCTTCCTAAAGAAATTAAGGAAGCTTTTAGTTCTATTTAACCCTTCTTGCAATCACTCAACTATTCTCCAAAAAAACACTCTGCAAATGTTTGTGCAAGTGGTTGCGCTGTAGGGGAAGCGAAGTATCTTCCATAAAACGAATCATCTACAGGTGCTTCAGAAACTTCTTCCATTGTCGCGCAGCTATAGGCCCTAAGAGCTTGATAAGGCAATATTGACAAAGCAACTCCAGTTGCAAGATAAGTTATAGCCTTCTGCTTTAAATGCGCTACAGTTAACCTTAGAATTACATCTGGATGTGTAACAACTAGGCTAGATGCTACGGTGCTCCTATTTAAACCACCTTGCAATAGAGAGTGTGCTAGTAAGCCTTCGCTTGGCCTTATAGTATCCCAATTTACACGAGCACCAACCGATAGAAGAGCAAGAGCGTTCTCTCTACTCCCGGGAGTTTCTAGTTGAAGAAGGTTTAAGGCCTCTCTTAAGGGAGTGCTTCCGTCACTTGAAAGAGCTTCAAGGTCTGCTCCGCCTTCTTTAAGGGCTGAAGCCATCTCTGGAGTTATAGCGTAATTAAAAGGGCGAGAGCCGTATTGATCAACGGAATCAGGATTAGCGCCGAAGGTAACCAATGCTCGTGCAATTTCTGGCTTGTTCGTTTTTACTACTTTGTGTAATGGACGGAAGGGGTTGTATCTGGATGTTAGGTCGCCTTTAATATCAAAATCAATTCCACAATTAGCTAAGGTTTGCAATGCTTTAACCGGGTCCTCAACCTTCTCGTCAGTAATAATTTTTTCTAAAGCACGCTCAATTGTATCAAACGCTCGGAGTCTTGTGTCTAGAATATCTGAATCTAGTGCTGGTTTTATTGCAGTTCGAATAGCCTCTTCATCACCAGCAATTGCTGCAAAGAAAAGATTGTCGCCTTCTAGGAGAGAAGAGTCGCGTACGGAACCTCTTCTGGTGTGGCGTGTGTAGGCTTCACCTAGAGGTACACCACCTATAGTGACTTTATTAATGTCAAACTCGGGGGTATCTGCTAGGGGAGAAAAAGCGTCTTCTTGAAGAGCTACCTGTCGTCCTTGAGGAGGTAAAAGGGGGTTCGTGCTCATTCTATTCTGTTCACCCAAGCTTGTTCCTTGTGGAGATATGCTCATGATTTATCCTTGATTATGTGTTAGTTAAGTTAATCGTCCTGTATATATTAGCTTTTTCAGCTTATTTTATCAGGGATTTATTTTTAAATAAAATCATAAGCAGCTTTAAGTTAGCGATTTAGAGGATCTGGAAATTTAGTAGTCCCGAGAGGGTTCAAAAAGCAGTCTGAGGGCCAGTATAGGTGCGTAAGGCTATACGCAGTTGGGCTGGAGTCAAGCCTAAAGTTTTTCGACATGGAGCCATACTTGAAGTTCTTTGAGCAGCGAGTACTAACAATTGGCGAGCAGCTAATGAGCTGCAACGGCATAAGTCTTTTTGATCAAATTTAACTTTAGCGCCAGCACTAGCGAGGAGTTCTGCTACTTTATAATTATCAAAACCTGGATCAGATTCTATATGGCTAAATCCTCTGCTTTTTGCAGATTCAAAAGGGGTAGAAGTATGATCTCTTGCGTTGGGATTTGCATCATGATCTAGAAGAAGTTTTGCTGATTTAGGATCCCTTGCATAATGTAGAGCAGTTGTTCCGCAGTTATCTGTGGCTTTTGCATCTGCTCCAGCTTCTAGAAGAGCAGCTACAACTTCTGAGTGAGCTTCCTCTGCTGCCCACTGTAGAGGTGTGTCACCATATTTTGAATAGCGTGCATTAGGATCTGCATTTAGAGATAGAAGGTACTCAGTGATTGCCAGGCTTATTTTAGGATCAGGGTATTTAGCTGCTGTATATAGGGTCTGGTTGGGGTAAATGACCTTATTCTCTTCATCAACGTAGGTTGCAACTAAACAAGGAGCTTGAATACTCATGTATATTAATCCAGAATTAAATTGATAAGGCAAAAAGTATAAGTGTTTTGAGCTTTTTCATCAATGATGAAAAGGGAGTATTTTCTAGTTGTGTGAAACTGGTATAAAGTGAAGCTCAGTAAGTTTTTGTCTAGAGGGTTTAAGTCCTGGATAAAGAAGAGGCTTATAGTCTATGGGCAATTTATATTTTGGAAGATGTTTGGAAAGATAACTATTTAGCAAGCTCTCGTTTATAGGGGTCTTTGACTTTACTAGAGCTACAGGTCTATGACCAAACTCTTCGTCGGGTTTCGGAATAACGAGCGCTTCTTCAATATCAGGGTGTTTAAGTAAGAGGGCTTCTATCTCTTCTGGCTGGATGTTTTCTCCTCCTGAAATAAAGAGGTTGTCCACTCTTCCTAAATAGGTGAAGAGGCCTTCCTTATACATTCCTTTGTCACCGGTTTTGTACCAACCCTCTGAATCAAAAGGACAGGTCAGCTTGTTTTCTTCAAGGTAACCAAGAAAGAGGCATTTCCCTCGAACTAGCACTTCTTGATTGCTTCCAATTTTCAATTCTCGGTAAGGAAGTAGCGTTGGCTTTTTTGTTTTTAGGTCATCAGTGACTACCTGAGAGGACATTTCAGTTAAACCGTACGTTGAACAAACAGGAAGATTTAAAGAGGCTGCTTTTTCGAGGAGGGAAGAGGGAATGAGCGCTCCACCTAAAAGAATGTACTTTAGTTTTTGTAGAGATTTTAAGTTTATCAGACGTTGCAATTGAGTAGGTATAAGAGAGAGATGGGTTAAATTGTCTTGGTTAATGCTCTCTTCAAGAGAATGCTTTGGAAGAACGAGTGTAGCTTTTGCGAGCACTGTTCTAAAGATTAAGCTTAAACCTGAAACATGATTTAAAGGGAGTGATA
>CAYGMF010000039.1:7506-11332 GCA_964351075.1 uncultured bacterium | reverse complement strand
AAATAAAAGAGCGATAAAGAAAGGGGTGTCGTCAAGTTTTGTAGCAAAGACAGAGTTTTTTGGATAAGTTCTTAAAAGAGTAGAGACCTCTTCTACATAGTCATTCATTTGCGCATAGGTAAGAGTGTGCATTCCATCTAAGAGATGATGTTTAGGGTGGGTGATCGCAGCTTCGCTTAGTGGGCAAAATGCACTAGACATCGATCTTTGTGAGCTTTGTCATGTTTAAACCGGGTTTAACTAAATTTTCTTTTGGGAGGTGAAGAGAGCCTTTTGAAAAAGTTAGTGGAGCTAAAAGAACATCCTCTTCAAGCCATTTATAGGTGTCTAGTCCAATAGGCGATTCTATAGCTAGAAAGCGACTTAAATGAGCGATCATAAGATGACCAAGACCACTTTCAAAAGAACTTGTTAAAATGAATTGTAGATTGTGTTTGCACGCTTTTTGATAAAAATAATTCATCTTTTGAAGAGAGCCTAGAAGAGTGGGTTTGATAATAAGCGCTTTTTTGGTTGGGATGCTTAAAAGATAATCTAGAGGCATCTCTATTAAACTTTCATCAAAGGCAAGTGGAAAGTTGCAGTAGTTTGCAAAGCTTAAGTACTCTTCTGGATTTTGAAGAGGCTCTTCTAAATAGTCACAAAGAGAGATGGGAAAGTGTTCGCAAAAAAAGAGAGCCTGCCTAACAGTCCAAGATCTATTGATATCTATGCGAAGTTTTTGAGAAGGACCTAAGTAGGGGATAATCTCTTCAATAAGTTTAAGCGCCTCTTCAGGGGATCTTTTGCCTACTTTTAATTTGGTTGCTTGGTACTCTTGAATTAGGGGCGCTTTTTTTAAAATAGCATCATCTGAACCCATTAATAGGAGATTTACTTTCACTTTTGTGAAAAGAGAAAACCTGGGCATCATAAGAGACAAAAGAGCAAACTCAATTCCAAAAAATAGAGAGGGATAATCAGAGTGAGAGAGGTGCTCATTTAAAATGTTTTGAGGAGAGAGTAAAAGTTTTAAAGACCAATAACTGTTTAAGAGCCTCTTTTTAAAATCAGCATAGGCATCTAGGATAGAGGAAAGAGTGTCTGGACTAAAGTGAGGCAGGGGAGCTATATCGCAGACAGCCTTGCGTCCTCTTCCATCTCCAATTTGTAATAAGAGTCCCTTGCGAGTCTCAAGCTGTGCGCCTTTAAGTTGGATCGGGGTGTTTAACTTCAAGTCGTAAGAAAATAATTCAAGAGTTTCTACTCTCACAGAAGCCATCCTCCTGAGAAAATTAAAACGAAGAGAATAAGATTTAAAGCTGTTTGTGAAAGAGCTTTTGTTAAAGACTCTTTGCAGTTGTTATCTCGAACAGTATCTAAGCACTTTTTATAAAGAGGAAGAGTTAAAAGGCACATGAGGCTGTAGAGGTGCTGCTTTGTAATGGCGATGAGTAAAAGAGGAACGACAAAGCCTAGACAAATGCAGGCGTAATATTGGATCTGTCCAAAAGAGGTGCCGAAGCGCACGCAGAGGGTTTTTTTGTTCGCAGCCTTATCGGTCTCGTAATCTCTTAAATTGTCTACAGCTAAAATCGCGAGCGATAAAAAACCTGGAATGAGCCCTGCGATCGTCACATAGAGAGGCCATGCGCCTGCAATTAGATAGTAGGTGGCGCCTACGGCTATAGGGCCAAAAAATATAAACTCAATAGGGTCAGCAAGACCTAAGTGGCCAAGTGGCCAAGGTCCTGCTGTATACGTGATTGCAAACAGAATGGATAAAGCGCTAATCACAGCAATTGGCCATCCTCCTTTGAATATGAGATAAGAAGAGCCAATGAGCGCTGCTCCAAAGACTAGAACAATTGCTTTTCGCATGGCCTGGATCGTGACCCATCCTTTTTGAAGAACCTTTACATTGCCTTTTTTTTCTACAGTGTCAACCCCTTTGAGAAAGTCAAAGTAATCATTTGTAAGGTTTGTCCCTATCTGAATAGAAAGTGCTGTCACTATTATAAGCGCTAAAACTGGAAAGTTTGTAAAACCTTCATTAAGAGCTAAAGTAGTTCCCATTAAAATAGGGGCTAGCGAAGCTGTTAGTGTTTTGGGGCGTATTGCAATCATCCAAGCGTTCATAATATTCTCCTTAAGGGCGTTTTGGAAAAGAAGCAAAGTCGGGAGCGCGCTTTTCAACAAAAGCATTACGACCCTCTTGGCCTTCAGTTGACATGTAATAGAGCATGGTCGCATTCCCTGCGAGTTCCTGAAGTCCTGCTTGTCCATCACAATCAGCATTGAAAGCTGCTTTTAAACAGCGAAGTGCAATAGGTGAATTTTGAAGCATCTCTTTGCACCACTTTACTGTTTCTTCCTCTAAATCTTCAAGGGGAACCACTGTGTTGACAAGGCCCATGTCTAACGCTTCTTGGGCGCTATATTGGCGACATAGATACCAAAGTTCTCGCGCTTTTTTTTGCCCGACAATACGAGCCATATAAGAGGCGCCGTATCCTCCATCAAAGGAGCCTACTTTGGGTCCTGTTTGACCAAACCTTGCATTATCTGCAGCTATCGTTAAATCAGCTAAGAGATGTAGCACGTGTCCGCCCCCTATAGCATAACCTGCTACCATCGCAACAATTGGTTTTGGCATCGTTCTCATTTGTCTTTGAAAGTCTAGGACATTGAGTCTATCGACACCTTTCCCATCCGCATAGCCAGAGTCGCCTCGTATCTTTTGGTCTCCACCTGAACAAAAAGCTCTATTTCCAGCTCCACACAAAATGACGACCCCTATCTCTGAGTCATTGCGAGCATAAGTAAGAGCCTTGGACATTTCATCTACCGTTTGAGGTGTAAATGCATTGTGTACATGGGGGCGGTTTATCGTTATTTTTGCGATTCCCTGGTAGGTGTGGTATAAGATATCTTCAAATGTTTGTTTTTGTGTCCATTCTATCATGAGAGGTCCTATAAAAGTTTTTGATTTGATTTGAAATTGATTGTGGATCTTCTAAGTGAGCTGCGTGCGATACATTTTCTATAGAGTAGATCGAAGCATTTTTAAAACGTGCTTTTACCCTTAAAGCTTGCTCTTGATACTTCAGATCTTTTTGCCCACAGAAATACAAAAGAGGTTTTGAATAGTAGGATAAAAAAGAAGGAGGCGTTTCTAAAGTTATTGGACTTGTTATTTGCATCACTTTTACTAAAGCTTGTGGGTTTTCTTTTACTCTCTTATTAAGCATAGCGTAGTAGAGAGCTCGGTTTTCTTTAAGACTCTTAAATATAGGCAGACTATACCAGTTTTCTAAGAAATTGGAAAAGGAATCTTTTGTAAGAGACTTAACTTGTTTTTTCTCCCAAACTGCGCGCAGTTTTTTTTCTTGAGCGCTTAGAGGTTCTACTGCAGATGAGATTAAAACAAGAGAATGCACTTGCATTTTAGATGCAAGCTGCACGCTTATTCTTCCTCCCATAGAGTAGCCAACTAAGGAGAGAGGGGAACTTTGATAAGGCAGAAGTGATTCTAAAAGAGCTTTTTCAAATGTTGAGTAGTCTGTGAACGCGATCTCTTTGGAGTTTCCGTGACCTGGCAGATCTAAAGCAACACAAAAAAAGTCCTCTTTTAAAGTCTCAATGAGGGGTTTAAAGTCGAGGTGAGATCCTAAAAATCCATGGAGAAAAATTAAAGTTGGGTTTTCTCTTTTTCCATACTCTTTTCGAAAAAGCAATGTTTTAAACCTTTGTCAATTTGTTTATGAAGAAAGAGATTTTGATCAGGGCAGGTTTTTACTTCAATTAAAAGAGGGGCTTTATGTTCCCTTTGGAAACAGTCTGACAA
>CAYGMF010000039.1:4080-7406 GCA_964351075.1 uncultured bacterium | reverse complement strand
TGCTTGAGAGAGCCCAAAAGCAGAAGATAAGTTCCCATCTATTCCACTTGCGCCTCTATTTGAATAGACTTGAAGAGGGTGTGGTGCAAAGCCAAATGCTAGAGCATCTCGAATAGGCATGCTCGCGCCTATGTAAAAAAGATCATTTGGTTTTGAAACTTCAAAAGCATGTCTAATCGTAAAGGGCTCGCTCATTGAAGAGTTAAGCTGGAAAAAAGAGTCTAGATAGCCGTGAATCCGGTTGTTTTTTAACGACCACGATTCAAGCCAAGACTCTTCTATAGGATCTTTTATAAGTTCAAGTTGTGCGCAAAATGTGTCGATGTCAGTATCGTAGTATTCAGAAGGTTTTAGATTGGGATCAATATTAATCTCTAAATCGCTCACCACTTGATAAGAATGAAGTTCTCTTTTTTTAAGGTCTTTAAGTAGTGCTTTTGAAGTAAATGCATCTTTAAAATGTAAAACCGATTCAATTTCAAGGTGCGGATCGTTTTTAAAAATTAAGTCGAAATAGGGGATGGTGGGCGCTTGAAAACCAAATCTACCAGGTGAGATGACATCTGGAAAGATAGGCCATCTGATCTCTTTAGCTAATTTTAAAATGGATTCAAACTCTGCTGGCTTAATGTCTCGCCCGCAGATAATAACTCCTCGTTTAGAGGGGTCTAAAGAAGGTGTTTTGTAGAGGCTCTTTCTCTTCTGAAAAAAAACAGTGTGAGGTTCTTTTTTCTTTTTCCAGTTTTGGTAACTCTTTATATCATAAAGAGAGTCCTTTGTTAAAAAAGGCTCTCTAAATTGGCAATTTAAGTGTACAGGGCCTTTTAAAGAGTGGAAATAAGCGCGGTCTATTGTCGACGCTAAAAAATCAAAAGAAGTCCCTTTCTCAAAAAGAGGAAGGTCGACGTTCATGTGAACATATCTATGGAAAAACTTAACCTGGTCAATTGTTTGATTACTTCTACATTCTCGCTCTTCATAAGGTCTATCAGCTGAGAAGATCATCATCGGAGTTTGCGATTGATGCGCTTCAATAACAGCTGGAAAGAGATTTGCAAGACTAGAGCCTGAAGTGATGAAGATGGGAGCTGGCTTACCAAGGGCTTTTCCGTACCCTAAAGCATGAAAGGCAAGACCTCTTTCATCAAAATGAATAAAGTCCTCACAAGCTTCATTGTAAGCTATGGCATGGGTGAATGGGGTGACTCTAGATCCTGGAGCTAAGCAAAAGTAGTTCAACCCTTGTCTAAGAAGTTCATCAATTAAAACTCTGGCTCGAAGATTATATTCGGACATGTTGGTTTAAAAAATTAAGATAGGATAATATTTTACTTTCTAGTTCGTTCCACTCTTTTGTGGCATCTGAGCCCTCTACGATACCACATCCTGAAAATAAGTCTATTCCTCTTTGATGGACAAATGCAGAGCGTATTCCCACTAGAAACTGCGCGGTGTTTTCAGAGACTTTTCCAAGAGGCGCTGCATACCAGCCCCTATCGAAAGGGTCTAGTTCTAAGAGCTTTTTGTAAGCTAAATTTTTAGGCGTTCCGCAAACTGCGGGGGTGGGGTGAAGCTGTTCAACAATAGCTTGATCAGAAATCTGTTTTTTTAAGCGTCCTGTAAAATGTGCATTAATATGTTTTAAAAACCCCGTGGATAGAATACTTCTAGGTTTTTGAAGAACAGAGTTGCATAGCTTTTTGAGAGCCGTATTTAAATAATCAGTTACAAAAGTAAATTCACTCATATCTTTTTTACTATCGAGTAGAGGATCTGTTTGAAGTTCAGGGGAAGTGCCTGCCAAAGCTTCTGTGAAAAGCGAGTCTTTAACGCGAGTGTACAGACATTCAGGTGTTGCTCCTAAAAAGACAGAGTCTTTATTGAATTCAAAAGAAAAAAATGAGCAGTTTCGTTGTGTGTTTTTTAGAAACTCTAAAAGAGAATAGGGGTTGAATTTTTGATCTAAAGTCAAACTTGTTTGCCGTGCCAAAACTGTCTTTTTTAAAGAGGTTTCTTTAAACAACTTTAAAAGAGTTGCAATATGCTCACTCCAAATTTCTTGAGAAGGGGTATCTACTCTTTTGATTACAGAAATAGAGTTCTCTTGAAGAGAGCTTTTTGAGAAAAGTTTAAAGGGTTCTTTTTCTGGGTCCTTTGAAAGAGAAAAAGTCTTTAAAAAAGTGCCTTCTTTACTCTGCTCTATCAAATGCTTAGGTAGGATGAAGAGCTTATTTGGAAAACTCTTTTTCCAAAGAGGAGGCTCTTCACTATAGGAGCATCCTCCAAAGATCTGCGGCTCGAAAGGATCTCCTTGAATGACTTCAACAGTTTTAATCGAAGGCAAAAAAGAAAATTCTAGAAGCTGTCCAAAAGCTGCGTACTCAATGTTGTCATCTCGATGTTTCCAGTAGATCTTTGGTAAAAGTTCTGACTTAGAGAGCTGGTTAAAGAGATCTAAAGGCGCAATTTTCTCCTTGATACGAGTTAAACAAAACGGCTCATCGCCGATTTGGACAAGGCTTATCTCTTTTAGCATTTATCCGCCTGATATAGCGTTGCGATTCCTCCTAAAAGAGGAATGGCATGGGGAGTTTTAAATCCAGATTTTCTCATTAGATTTAAAAAGACTTCTCCATAAGGAAAATTCTCAATAGTCTTATTTAAATAGATGTAGGATGGAGGGCTTTTTGAAAAATAGCCTCCAACTTTAGGAAGAATAGATCTTAAGTAAAAAAGATGTGCTTTCTTTAAAATGGTATTTTTCGGAAGAGAAAATTCAAGTATTAAAGCCCTGCCCTGTGGTTTTAATACTCGATGAATTTCTTTTAATGCTTTTAAAGTGTCTTGAACATTTCTAATTCCAAATGAAAGCGTGGCGCAGTCAAATAGGCTTTCCTCAAAAGGAAGATCTAGCGCATTACCCTTTTGAAACTGAACGCGGTCTAAAAGGCCCTGTTTTTTTGACTTAGCTTCTCCAATTGCCAACATCTTTTCCGCTAAATCTACTCCTACAGCACGCTCTACTTTTTTTGAGCGTACCGCATGGATTAAAACCTCTCCAGTCCCCGTTGCAATGTCTAAAAGGGACTGGTTTGGTTTTTTGGGAATTTGATTAAGTAATTTTTTTCGCCATAAGCGGTCGATCCCAAAGGAAAGAATAGAGTTAACTTGGTCATAAGTTTTAGAAATGTCATTAAACATTTCAGTGACCTCTTGTTCTTGAATAGCAGACATTAAATTCTTATGGGGTGTGATTAAAATTCCATTCTATTCAAAAAAATCAAATTTCACAATTGGAAAAAATTAGATTTTAAAACTTGTACTCT
>CAYGMF010000039.1:1584-3980 GCA_964351075.1 uncultured bacterium | reverse complement strand
TTTTAAAACTTGTACTCTATAGCAGCAGTTCCTTGAGAAAGGATGCTCCAAGACCACAGAGACTGTGTAGTTGGAAAGAATGCAGAAGGTGTTGCATCTCTATAATTAGTTCTAAAGAAGCTGATTAAAGGACCTCTAAAACTTAGATAAATAGAAGATGTTAAGCGATATTGCAGCCCTATGATCCAAGTAGTAGACCACGATGAATTGATTTTCCCAAGAGCCGAGAGCGCTTGACCAAAAGACTGAGTCCAGAGGAATTCATCCAAAATAAAGAGCTTGTTTTGTAAAGTTTTTCGTCCTAATGGGAGGTAGAGGCCTGCTCCTGCAGCTATCCCAGTTGACCAGCTGTTATCTTGATTAGCGGGATATGAAACAAAACTTTGCTGAAAGGGGGTTACTGAAATGAAGCCTGCGGCAATATTATTTGGGCCAAAATAGTATCCACCTGAAAGGCAGCCAAGATTAGTTCCTATGGATACGTAGGGGCCACTTGTATAGGTTTGTTCTCCCTTGTATTTATCGTTGTAGGTGCCTTTGTTTTTTGAATAGCTATCAGAAAATCCGAATGCTGTTGAAAAAAGAGTAGCAATGAGAAGTAGTTTTTTTGTGTATTTGTCCATTGGGTCGCTCCGTATTTAATGCATTGTTAAAAAAATGAATACTAGGAATGAAGCTTATTTTTTACAATGTGAAATTTCCATCATGTTTGCTCAGAGGTTAAGAGCTTTTTCCTTAATAATAAAGTTTAGTTTCTTTCTTGGACAAAAAAAGATCTTATTCCTATAAAGAAGAAATTAACTAACTGAAGCGAGGTTTTTGGTGTCATTAAGTGAAATAGAAAAAATACTAGGGGACAAAAGTGAACTGCTTTTAGGTCACACTTGCAAAACAGTTTTAAAAGATCAACTTCACCTGCCCGGTCCTGACTTTGTAGACCGTATTTTTTCTCCTTCAGATCGCAATATCCGTGTTTTAAGAAGCCTGCAGACCCTTTTCAACCATGGACGCCTTGCAGGAACAGGCTACATGTCTATTTTGCCTGTTGATCAAGGGATAGAACACTCAGCTGGCGCCTCTTTCGCCCCAAATCCTATCTACTTTGATGCTGAGAACATAGTCAAATTGGCTATAGAAGGGGGGTGTAACGCTGTTGCGACTACCCTAGGAGTCCTAGGCATTGTCGCAAGACGTTATGCCCATCATATTCCCTTTGTTTTAAAGCTCAATCATAATGAACTTTTAACTTATCCTAACAAGTTTGATCAAATCATGTTTGCATCGATTGATCAAGCCTATGACATGGGATGCGTAGCAGTAGGTGCAACCATTTACTTTGGATCAGAACAAAGCTCTAGACAAATTATGGAAGTGGCAAGAGCTTTTGAGCATGCACATAACCTGGGTATGGCAACTATTCTCTGGTGTTATCTTAGAAATGATGCCTTTAAGACTAAAGAGAAAGATTACCACCTCTCAGCTGATCTAACTGGGCAAGCAAACCATATCGGAACCACCATTCAAGCTGATATCGTCAAACAAAAACTCCCTGAAAATAACGGGGGATATAACGCTTTAAAATTTGGTAAAACAAGTGAACTGGTCTACAGTGAGCTTACTACCGATCACCCCATCGACTTAACACGTTACCAAGTCGTCAATCAATACATGGGAAGAATAGGTCTGATTAATTCAGGTGGAGCTTCTGGTAAAAATGACCTTCAAGATGCAACAGCTACTGCTGTCATCAATAAAAGAGCAGGGGGCGTAGGTCTCATTACAGGACGAAAAGCTTTCCAAAAGCCTTTCAAAGAAGGGATTAAAATCCTCAATACTGTTCAAGATGTCTATCTTTCTAAAGAGATTGGGATAGCTTAATTCTATTTAATTAGTTTTTCAGGTCTGTTTGTGTAATTAAATTAATTTCTGTACTTTTATTTTTTATGTAATTTTATTTACTATATTTCTTTTTATTTTAACGATTATGAGGATTATAGATGTCTTTAGATTTACCCGTTTCTACCAGATATGCAGCATCAGAACACTGCCGCCCGCTGTCTCCTTTATCTAGCTTTTTTAGAAGTCGACCTGGATCCTCATTGAGCGGAGTTGCCCCTAGGGTTAGAGAAGAGGGTGATACTTGTGGAAGGTTAACATCACCTGGACGCATGTTCGCCTCTGCAAGAGGGTTCCTTGCAGTCATGCCGCTCACGTCAGTCATTGCTAAAAGAGGGTTAGATCTTGTAGAAGAAACTGAGGGGGTCGCAGAGTCAGTGTTACATAGTGGAGATCGATCAAAGGCAAGGTTAGTTGCAGGTGAGGGTGAAATAGGTTTTCGTGAGTTTTGTGGAGACTACAAGGATGGTCCTGCAGAAATAGCTTCTGCCTCTAAGTCC
>CAYGMF010000039.1:0-1484 GCA_964351075.1 uncultured bacterium | reverse complement strand
GGTAGAAGTGCTCCGACCCCTCCATATGAGGCTTCTCTTTTCGCTGTAAGCTCACGATCTTTAGTCTATCCTGAAGACGGTGCGATTGAGCTACCTGTTCTCTCAGATGGGATGAGTGAGGATGAACTCTAATTTTTTGGGAAGCTACACTCTCTGTCTCTCTAGAGAGAGGCTGTCTCTTTATTTTTTTTATGGATCTTGTTATATTGTGTTCCCACGTAAAATTAAAGGAGTAAATTATGTCTTCACTTGGACTTGCTGTTGCCCTAACTAGGCTTAGACTGCCAGGAACCTCTGTATATTCAGAACCAATGTCTTTACCTACTCCAGAAGCTCTCCCTCATCCCTTTGCTTCTGCAGCCTTTGACTATTCTACAGAATCTTATATAGACCCAAGAGGATATCAACGTGCTAAAGCAAGGTTTGTAGTTTTAGATGGTGCTGATGGCGCTAAAATAAAAGTACGTGCATTTTGTGGAGCCTATAAGGATGGGCTTTGTGAAGCAGATTTAAGTCACCACAAATGGGAAGAGATGAAAGAGGCTCATCCTCCAACTCCACCACCGAGGACCTCTCCTGTTTTTGTTTTTGACTTTGTTGCACCCGGAGCTGCAGCATTAAGAGAAGCTTTGTCTGAGGATGAAGGCGTCCTAGATTGTGGGCACTTGCCACCTGTAAGGGAAGAGGACGATTTGCCTGTTCAATTTAGTTTAGAGCCACTTCCAAATGAAGAGGCGGAGTTTCAATTCACACATAAAGTGTAAGTTGCTTATTATCAACTTTTAAAGAGGCTCTTCTTTTCTATTTGGATTTTTTTAGGATCTTTTGTATTCAGGAGGTAGGAGTGAGTGATAAACTCAAAGAAATCTCATGCCAGGAAAAAGATCATTTAAAAGAGCCTTATTTTTATTATTTTCTAAAATGCCCTTCCTTCTTAGAAGGTGGAGTATTAAGAAAAAGCTTCATGTAAGCTTACTTAGTCTTGTCTGTATCCTAGGTCTAAATGCTGTTTTGACCTCTTTTGAAGTAGCTCGCCTTAAAGAGCATGGCATGAACCTCTCCTACTTAATTTATTTAGACCTCTTGGGAATTTTTGTAGGCTGTTTATTTATCTGGATTATTTCAAAGTCCGTCATAAGACCTATGAGGCGGATGGTTAAACAAATCGAAACAAAGACCTTCTTAGATCATTTTAATACTTATGGCCATGATGAAATAGGAGAACTTGCAAGAGCTGTGAGCTTCATGAAAAAAAACCATTCTAGTACTGGTGGTGTTTTAGAAGAAAAAAACAAGCTCATTGAAGCTATTTTAGATCACTCTGTAGAGAGTATTTTCATCTTCAATGCTAAAGGGGAGATCTCATCTTACAGCCGTAGTTTTAAAGAGAGATTTGGCTTTTCAGAAGAAGATCTAGATGAAGCCGGCCTTGATTTAATCATACCCAATGTAGAGCTCCAAAAAATTGCAGAACAATTTTCTGG
>CAYGMF010000038.1:14079-15258 GCA_964351075.1 uncultured bacterium | reverse complement strand
ACCCAGTAATATTGTAATTTTTGAAGTAAATTACTAGGTAAAACTTGATTTTATCCCTATTTACCTAGTAATATTGTAATTATACAACTAAATTACTAGGTATATGGATCGTCAAAACTTTATCAAATCTGTCAAAAAAGCCTTTAAATCCCATCCAATAGTTGCCATTTTGGGCCCCAGGCAATGTGGAAAGACGACTCTTGCACGGAAATACCTTAAAAATGAGGCCAATTTCTCTAAAGAGAATTACTTTGACCTTGAAGACTATGCGGATCTAAAGAGACTTTCCAATCCAAAACTAGCGTTTTCATCACTGAAAGGTCTTATTGTTATAGATGAGATTCAACGGCTTCCTAATTTATTTACTATTTTAAGAGTATTAGTTGATGAGGACAATTGCGATAAACAGTTTTTAGTTTTGGGCAGTGCATCTAGAGAGCTACTCAAACAATCTTCAGAGACTTTGACAGGGAGAATTTACTACCTTGAACTTACTCCGTTTTCACTTACTGAGGTTCATGAGGAACAAAAACTCTGGGAGAGGGGAGGATTCCCGAGATCTTTTTTAGCTGAAGATGAAGAAGAGAGCTATGTCTGGAGAAAGTCTTATATCCGAACTTTTTTGGAGCAAGATATTCCGAGTTTAGATTTGAAAGCGAACCCAAATCAACTCAGGCGTTTTTGGATGATGCTCACACATTATCATGGAAATATTTATAATGGCATGGATATTAGTCGCTCACTCAACCTAAACTATAATAAAGTTCGTAGCTATGTCGATATTTTAACTTCAACACTTATGATTCGCCAGCTTCAGCCTTGGCATGAAAATATTTCCAAAAGGCAGGTTAAGTCCTATAAAATTTACTTTAGAGACAGCGGATTATTTCACACTCTTTTAGGAGTAGGTAGTCGCGCTGAGTTATTGACTCATGCGAAGCTTGGAGCTTCTTGGGAAGGTTTCGCTTTGGAAGAAATTATTCGTTATCATCAAGCAGAACCCTATGAATGTTTTTTTTGGGCCACTCAATCTCATGCTGAACTTGATCTACTCATTGTTCAAAATGGAAAGAAATTGGGCTTTGAGTTTAAGTATTCGGATGCCCCATCAATTACCAAATCGATGAAAATAGCAATGAAGGACCTGAAGCTAGACTCGCTAACAGTTATTTATCCAGG
>CAYGMF010000038.1:4915-13979 GCA_964351075.1 uncultured bacterium | reverse complement strand
GTAGGCCTTATCACGAATCAAAGTGCTGTGAATAGTCAAGGGGAAACCTCATTTGAAGTTTTAAAAAAGAACCAAAAAGCGTTTGGATATCAATTTAAAATAGCCTTTGCTCCAGAACATGGGATAGAGGGTAAATTACAAGCTGCTGAACATGTAAAAGACTCTTCACTTAATAATATCCCTATCTATAGCTTACATGGATCTATTAAAAGGCCAACTAAAGAGATGCTCGAGGAGCTTGATGTTTTGATTTATGATATTCAAAATGTAGGAACTCGCTGCTACACTTACGAAACCACACTCTTTTATGCGATGGAAGAGGCAGCAAAACAAAACCTCACTGTTTTAGTTTTAGATCGTCCAGATCCAAGGGGAGGCACTCGAGTTGAAGGAACTATGGTTGAAGAAGGATTTAGATGCTTCTTTACCTATAATAATGTTCCTTTTTGTCACGGGATGACTATTGCTGAGCTTGCACAGTATTTTAACACTGAAAGTAAAGTGGGATGCCCATTAAAAATTATCCCAATGAAAGGTTGGAAGCGCTCTATGAGCTTTTCTGAAACAGGACTTACCTGGGTAGCTCCAAGCCCAAACATACCTGATGCCGCAACAACTCTTGTCTATCCTGCTACGATCTTTTTAGGAGAAACGCTGGAAATTGTAAGTGTTGACTTAAGAGGTGAGCATCCATTTAAACGTTTAGGTGCTCCTTGGATTTCAAGTGATGTGTTTGCTATGTTTCTTAATCAAATGAATATTCCAGGGGTACTCTTTTTTCCTCATTCTTTCACTCCAAAATGGGGGAAGTATGAGAATCAAAAATGTGAGGGGGTCTTTTTGAAAATAACCAATGAACAGACTTTTCAACCCCTGCTCACACAGTATATTATTTTTGAAAAGATAATAGAACTCTACCCAGATGAATTTGATAGGGAATTAGAGAAGGCTGTTAAAAAAAATAGAAAGAAAGCTTGTGACTATATAACAGGCTCTACAGATCTCTTTAGCGCACTTAAAAGTCATGGGGATATCTCAACGACTATGAAGTCTTTGGAAGAGGCGCAAACTAAAGAGTTTCTTGATAAAAGAGCTCGATATCTCTTGTATTGATTTTTTAGCACTCCAATGTTTTTTTTGCTAAAAAAACCTCGAAACGATTGACATTAACCTCCCTATTTTTTATTCTCTACTCTAGAAATTAAAGAATAAAACCCACTCTTGGAGAAATACAATGGTTCAAATTAAACCTTTAGGAAAACGTTTATTACTAAAAAGATTAAGCGCAGAGCAAACAAAAGGGGGAATCCTTTTACCTGAATCTGCCCAGGAAAAACCAAAGCGCGGAACTGTCGTAGCGATGGGATCTTCAGAGGAAGGACTGAAAGTTGGAGACGAAGTATTTTTTGCAGCCTATGCAGGATCAGAAGTTTCTGTAAGTGATGAAGAAGGCTACTTAATCCTTCCTATGGATGAAGTCCTTTGTGTTGTTGAATCTTAAAATTAAAAAATCAAGTTGGAGTACTAAACTATGCCAAAAATGCTAAAATTTCATGGAGATGCCCTCAAGTCCATTCAAAAAGGGATTCAGACACTTGCCAAAGCTGTTAAAGTAACACTTGGACCTAAAGGAAGAAATGTTGTGATCAATAAAGAGATGGGGCTTCCATTCTCGACTAAAGATGGTGTGACTGTCGCTAAAGAGATCACTCTAAAAGATAAGTTCGAAAATATGGGAGCTCAGCTCATCAAAGAGGTGGCTTCTAAAACTTCAGATAGTGCTGGTGATGGAACTACTACAGCGATTGTCTTAGCTGAAGCCATCTTTTCGCAAGGTTTAAAAAGTGTGACTGCTGGGGCAAATCCAATGCTTTTAAAAAGAGGACTTGACCGTGGTGTTCTTGCGCTTCTATCTGCTCTTACAGGACTTGCTGACCCTATTCAAAAGCATGAAGAAGTACGTCAAATTGCAACTATTTCTGCAAATAATGATCCAGAAATTGGAGAGATCATCGCTAAAGCCATGGACAAAGTTGGAAAAGATGGAACGATCACAGTAGATGAAGCTAAGGGTTTCAAGACTGAACTCGATGTTGTTGAAGGGATGAAGTTTGATAAAGGATATTTGTCTCCTTACTTTGTAACAAACCCTGAGACCATGACTGTTGAATTTGATAATCCTCAGATTCTTATCATCAACAAAAAACTTTCAAATGCTAAAGACCTTGTTCCTATTTTAGAAAAAATTATGGAAAAAGGACAAAAGCCTCTGCTCATTATCGCTGAAGATATTGAGGGGGAGGCTCTAGCTACTCTCGTTATTAATAAAATTAAAGCAGGTATGCCAGTTTGCGCAGTGAAGTCACCTGGGTTTGGAGATAGACAGAAAGCCATGTTAGAAGATCTAGCGATCTTGACAGGGGCTACTGTTATTTCTGATGAAGTTGGGCTTCAAATTGAAAATGTAGGACTTGAAGTTCTCGGTTCTGCTAAGAAAATTAAAATTGGAAAAGAAGAAACAACTCTTGTGGATGGCTTGGGAGATGTTCAGGCCCTTCAAAAGCGTATTGCAATCATTCGCTCAGAAATTGCGAACTCTACAAGCGACTACGATAGAGAGAAGCTTGAAGAGAGACTTGCGAAACTAGCAGGTGGAGTTGCTGTAGTTAGAGTTGGAGCTGCTACTGAAACAGAAATGAAAGAGAAGAAGGCGCGCGTTGAAGATGCCTTGCATGCTACTCGAGCAGCTGTTGCCCAAGGAGTTGTTCCTGGTGGTGGAGTTGCCCTTATTAGAGCTGTGAAGTGCTTAGATAGCGTGAAAGTAGATTCAGAAGATGAGCAAATCGGGATCAACATCCTTAAAAAAGTTTGTTTTGTTCCTGCCGCTTCTATTGCTAATAATTGTGGGAAAGAAGGTGGGGTCGTCGCTGAAAAAATCGCTGAAAGTGAAGAGAAAGCTTTTGGTTACAACGGCCTAAATGATGAGTTTTGTGATTTAATTAAAGCAGGTGTTCTTGATCCTGTCCTCGTTACAAAAAATGCATTGATCAATGCCTCTTCAGTTGCTGGATTACTTTTAACAACAGCGTCTCTCATTACTGACAAACCTCAGCGCAAATCAGACGCATCCCCTATGGGTGGTGGTGGAATGCCTCCAGGAATGGGAGGAATGGGCGGAATGCCTGGTATGGGTGGCATGGGAGGCATGCCCGGTATGGGAGGAATGGGCTTTTAGCCTGACCCTCCATCGATTTTCTAAAATGGCTAAGGCATTTTTTGCCTTGGCCATTATTATTTAACCCAAAAAGGAATTTCAAATGCCTACTTATGAATACAAATGTCGTGAATGTGGATATGTTTATGAAGCCTTTCATAAGATATCTCAAGACCCTTTAAAAGAATGCCCCAAGTGTCACAAAGAGGCGCTAGAGCGGGGAATAGGAGGGCAAAATGCGCGCCTTAACTTTAAAGGGAGTGGATTCTATATTACAGATTACTCTGACAAAAAAGAAGGTAGCTCTAAACCCGGTACTTCTGAAACAAAGAATAAAGAGTCTTCAAAATAGATTATCTTTAAGAGTTTTGTGAGGTTTAAAGTGGTAAAAATTGCAAAATGCTCCCCTAGTTGCCATTTTGCGCCTCATTTTGGCATCGTAGGGTCAAAAATGCAGATTAGTCTCTTATCTAGTTCTCCAGAATGTTGGAGTGAATAAGATTAGAATAACAAAAAATTCTAGTCGTCCAAGGACCATCCAAAAAGTGGAGATCATCTTTGAGAAATTCGACATGAAGGCAAAAGACTGAGAAGTCCCTGAAGGGCCGTAGCCTAGACCTACATTGTTGATCATACAACTTGTTGAACTGAAGGCTGTTCTAAAGTCCATTCCATCTGCAATGTAGATAAGAGTACTTAATAGAGAAAAAGAAATTACAACGAAGAAAAAGGTGAGAACCGTTTCTTTAGTTCGATTATTTACTAGACGATTATGGACTTTGAAAGCCCTGATTCGCTCTGGCTTGAAGATAGCTTCTGTTTTATAGGCAGCTGTTTTCATGAGGATATAATGACGCATCACTTTGATTCCACCTGCTGTAGAACAAGACATCCCTCCAACGTACATTGCACTGATCATGATGGCCTGTGCAAAGAAAGGCCATTGATCGTAATTCATTAACATTATCCCTGTTGTTGACTGGCAAGAGAGATATTGAAACAGTCCATATCGTATTGAATTAGCAAAACTAAATTGGATTGATTCACCCGATAAAAGCATTTGCTGAGTCCCAAATAAACTCAAAATGACAAAAGAGACTCCAATTAAAATAGAAATAACAAAAAGAATAAGCTCTGAATCAAAAAGGCGGTAGAGTTTTCCCTTTAAGACATAGAGGTGGATAGTAAAATTGGTACTTCCAATGAACATAAAGAAAATCATAATCCATTGAAGAATGGGAAGGTTGTAGACTAAAATACTTTCTTTTAAAGGAAGAAAACCTCCAGTAGAAATCGTTGAGGTGGCAATCAAAATAGAGTCATACCACGTGATACTTGCATTAGAATATTTTATAAATAAAATGGCGGCTAGAGTAAAAAAGAGATAGACTTTCCAAAGAAGACTTGCAGCGTCTTTGGATTTGGGTGCAATAGTCTCATTTTGGGGGCCTGGCAACTCTGCTTGCATCAAAAGCTTATTCCCTCCAAGCCCATAAGCGGGCAGGATGGCGATAAAAAGGACTACGATTCCCATCCCTCCTACCCACTGCATGAAACACCTCCAAAATAGTAAGGCTTTTCCAATGGCATCAAAACCAGAGTAGAGAACCTTTCCAGTTTGAGGGTCAACAACAGGTTTGATATTTCCAAAAAAGGTATAGGTTAACTTTTGAGTTCCCGCTGTAGTGTAGTGCACAGGGTTATTGGTTTTAGTCTCAGGGTTATAGTTCATTGGATACATGACAGAGGAGCCTGTTGTCGTAAACCCTGCAATCGATTCAAAATAGGCATCTACTGGGTTAGTAAGTGTATGGCTAATATAAAAGGGCAAGGCCCCAATAACACCTGAAATAAACCAAATTAAGATGACTGATAGGAAGCCTTCTCTTCTAAAAAAATTTCGACCATCTGCTTTTCTTCCATAGTAATACAAGAGACAAGCAGTCATTAAACAGATAAGAATAGTGACCAAAAAAGCAAATGTCGAATGGGGTTGAGGGTGTTCTGCCCTAGGCACAAAGAATTGGAAATAGAATGCCATGAACAAAGGTACAATGAGAAACGAAGCTAAGATAAAAATATAGTTCGATAGGAATTTGCTAATTTCTCTTAAATTCATCAGAACAGCTTTTGTAGGGCGTTATAGTGCCTAGGATGGGTTATCACTAGGACTGTGTCTCCAGGACACAGAATTTTATTGCCATCGGCAATCATGATACGGCCTCTATTTTGGATAGCTGCAATCAAAAAGTCATTAGGAAGGTAGGTGCCCAATTCAAAAATGGGGATACCCGCGAGCGAGGAGGTATGTGAAACTTTTAACTCTAGCACCTTAGCTTTGTTCTCATAAAGGGAAGAGACCGCTAAAATTTTTTGCTTTTGTATGATGGAAAGAATACGGTTAGCCATCGTTTCTCTAGGGGAGACAAAGTGATCAATTTGAACCTGATCTAAAATAGCACTAATGTGGACATCTTCTATTGAAGCTATTGTTTTTTCACACCCGAGCTTTTTTGCAAGAGAGGTGGCTAAGATGTTAATTTCATCATGGTAGGTGCAAGCTGCTACCACATCTACCTTTCCTATCTGTTCCATTCTTAAATATTCGAAGTTGCATCCATCTTGATGGATGATAGTCGTTTTAGGTAGTATTGTTGAGAGCCACCTACTCTTTTCCTCTCTCTTTTCAATTAAAATGGTCTCTATATTTCTTTGTTCTAAAATATGTGCCAAATTAACCGAAATCTTTGAACCTCCTATTAGAACTACAGACTTGACAGCTCTGAAACTTAGGTTAAAAAAGCTGTTAAGCATATTAATTGCATCGGGCTTCCCAATAAAAGTGGCTTCATCATGAGGATTCAGAATATCGCTTCCATGTGGGAAAACAATTTCTCTTTCAACAGCAGCACTTTCATTAGGTTTTTCAGCCCTCCTAATAAGCCCAATAATTAAGCCTTTGGGAAACTGAATATCCATAATTTTTTTTCCAGCCAGACTCCATTTTTCAGGAATCTTGATGGTGTGCATGTAAATGGCTCCATGGGCAAAGTTTTCTGTTCCTGAAGATTTTGGAGTTGAGATATGTTTAAAAATCTCTTGTGAAACTAAGAGGCTTGGACAGACAAAATGATCGACAGAGAAAATTTCATTAAAGTTCAGATTTGTAGCGTTGACATAGTTTTCGTTGTGGATCAAAGCAATCGTTGTCGGATAATCTAAATTTTTAGCTATTTTACAAATCGATAAGTTCCTCTCATCACTATCTGTAAGAGCTAGAATAATATCTGGTTTAACAGGGGCTAGGCGCTCTAACACTACCCAAGGGTTCTCAAGCTCATGCAAAACGCTCACATCTAGTTCACTAGATACTTGATTTAGTTTGGTTTGATCAGAATCAATCAGAAACACACCATGAGATTCTTGAGATAGAATCGAGGCTACGTGTGCGCTGAGTTTATTGACTCCAAAGATAATAATATACATGTCTTCTGCCCCTCCTCTCCCTACTCGTGTTTGTACGAAATATGGTAATTATTGAGAAAGTCTTTTTAAAAATTTTCCCAACAATGAAAAGAGAGGTTTTTTAAATATAGATAATTGTTTTGTTTTAAATTAAAAATAATATTAAATTATTAAAAATAATTAACTAAATAAACTATTTTATTAAGTAATTTTATTTGATAAAAATCTTGATCTAAAAACCAATCTCTAGCATGATCTCCCTCTGAAAATAAGCACCGGTAGCTCAATTGGATAGAGTACCCGGCTACGAACCGGGCGGTTAGAGGTTCAAATCCTCTCCGGTGCAAACTTCTGGTATAGAGCTTCATGATCACGGTATTTTCTTCAGGCCCCTTTGCTACAAACGCTTACATTGTAAGCTGTCCAGAGACTAAGGAAGCGGCTATTGTGGACCCAGCTCCAGAGTCGGCTCCTAGGCTTCTAGAATCTATAGAGCTTAACCACTTGAACGTGGGTAAGATTATTCTCACACATTCTCATTGGGATCATTTTGGTGATTTGGCGGTTATTAAAGAGAAAACTGAGGCTCCTGTTTATATTCACCCAAAAGACCAACAGAATCTAGAGAGTCCGGGATCAGACGGTCTTCCCATGTTTATGCCGATTCAAGGAGCTCAGGCAGACCATCTTGTTGAAGAGGGACAAACTCTCTCAATTGGCAATCTAAAGTTTGAGGTGATACATACACCAGGTCATTCACCTGGAGGGATTTGCCTCTACTCTAAAGAGCACAAAATATTGATTTCAGGAGATACCCTTTTTAAAGGCTCTATCGGAAATTTATCTTTTCCAACAGCAAACGCAGAAGACATGTGGAAGTCATTGGAAAAATTAGCCAAACTCCCAAGTGAGACACAAGTTTTTCCAGGTCATGGAGAATCGACGACTATTGGAGATGAGTCTTGGCTTAAAAACGCAAAAGAACATTTTAGTTAGGAGAATTATCATGGCAGTATTAGTAGGAAAAAAAGCCCCAGAATTTGTGGCAAAAGCAGTTGTAGAACAAAAAATAGTGGAAGACTTTTCTTTGACAGATCTTCAGGGGAAATACGTAGTTTTCTTTTTCTATCCTTTAGATTTCACTTTTGTGTGTCCAACAGAGCTTCATGCTTTTCAAGAAAAGGCAGAAGAATTTAAAAAACGTGATGCGCACGTTGTTGGTTGTTCAGTAGATAGCTGGTTTTCACACTTAAGCTGGCTTGGCACTCCTAAATCCAAAGGGGGTATCGAAGGTGTTAAGTATCCGATTGTTTCAGACTTAACCAAAAGCATCTCTAGAGACTATGACGTTTTAAAAGAAGACGAAGGAATCGCTTATAGAGGGCTTTTCTTAATCGACAAAGAGGGGATTGTGCGTCACCAAATCGTTAATGACTTACCTCTTGGTCGTTCTACTGATGAAGCTTTAAGAATGCTTGACTCTCTTATCTTCTTTGAAAAGCACGGTGAAGTGTGTCCAGCTAACTGGCAGCAAGGCAAAAAAGCGATGAAGCCTGATCAAGAAGGACTAGTTAAGTACTATAACTAAACATTCTTATCCGTAAGATAGTCATATAGATCGGCCTCAGTCGTAATCAGCATACTTTTATAGATATCGCAGATTGCCTCTGAGGCATCTAAAATTTGAAGATCCCCAACACCTGGCATCCCTATGGCTCTTACATTAGCAAATAGATGCTGCGTCTCCAAAAGATAGAGCCCATACAGATAATCCTGAACACTAAATCCCTCTTCTTTTACCCGAAAAAAGATTAAATTTCGGTCATAGAGTAAAGACTGAATGGCAAAATCAAGGCCCACACTATTTTCAGGAGGGTTTCCTAAATTTCTCTCGAGTTGTTCTAAATTTTGGCAAAAGAAGGCAGTTTGAAAACTGCCTCGTTCAGCTTCACCAAAAATAGCTACGGTATATCGCATTAAAAGTACCTCTCTTTCAGCGCGCGATTCTGGGCTACTTCTTTCTATTACTGTCAAAAAATTTTTTTATAGAAGAGGGAATATTATGTAAAATATTTTTTTGAATAAAAGTTATTTAGAGGGAGGATACTTGGCTTTTGAACCTAGTATTTGTTCAATGCGAAGAAGTCGATTGTACTTCGCAACACGGTCTGATCTAGAGAGAGATCCTGTTTTGATTTGGCCACTTGAAGTGGCTACAGCTAGATCTGCAATGAAGGTATCTTCTGTTTCACCTGAACGGTGAGAAATTACAGTTCCATAATTATGGGATTCAGCGAGTTTTATGGTTTCAAAAGTCTCTGTAAGAGTTCCAATTTGATTCAGTTTTATTAAAATTGAATTGGCTGTGTTAGATTCAATTCCTTT
>CAYGMF010000038.1:0-4815 GCA_964351075.1 uncultured bacterium | reverse complement strand
CAATTTGATTCAGTTTTATTAAAATTGAATTGGCTGTGTTAGATTCAATTCCTTTCATTAGAAACTTGGGGTTGGTGACAAATAAATCGTCGCCCACAATTTGAATGTCAGAAAGCTCTTGGGTAAGGACCTTCCACCCTGCCCAATCATTTTCATCTAAGCCATCTTCAATACTGTCGATAGGATATTTGGATGCAAGTTCCTTGAGAACTTCAACCTGTTCTTTGGAAGATAAAGCCTTTTTAGAGCTTGGGTCTTTCTTCTCAATATATTTGTCCTTCTTAGCATCATAGAATTCAGTTGCGGCGCAATCTAGAGCAAGTGTGAAGTCTTTTTCAGCTTCATAACCTGCTTTTTGAATAGCCTCTAAGATGATTTCAATGGCTTCTTGATTTGATTTTAAATTAGGAGCAAAACCGCCTTCATCACCCACAGAAGTCGTAAGTTTTTTTTCTTTGAGCAATTTTTTGAGATGATGAAAAACTTCTGCTGACCATCGAAGACCTTCTGAAAAATTGGGAGCTCCAACTGGCCTTATCATGAACTCCTGGAACTCCACTGTATTATCTGCATGAGCACCTCCATTAATGATATTCATCATTGGAAGGGGGAGCAGGCAAGGATCTTTATTTCCAAATAGTTCTGCTAAGTATTGAAAAAGTTCTAAGTTAGATTCATGAGCACCTGCTCTAGCAATAGCTAAAGACAGTCCTAAGATGCTATTCGCCCCAAACTGTGATTTATTTTCAGTACCATCAAGTTGGATCATTGCTTGATCTAAAGCACTTTGATCGAGAACAGATTTTCCAATCAAAAGCTCTTTCAACGGGCCTAGAACATGTTTGCAGGCTTTGAGAACACCTTTCCCTATGTAGCGGCTTTTGTCTTGATCGCGAAGTTCTACAGCCTCGTGAGCCCCTGTGGAAGCTCCAGAAGGCACGCAAGCTGATGCTACATATCCTGAAGAAGTCCGGAGAAAAACTTGAAGTGTTGGGTTTCCACGTGAATCTAAAATTTCTAGAGAGTTAATTGATTTGATTTTACTCATACATAACTTAATTCTGTAAAGTTGAAGAAATTTCAGGGGTTGCTTAACCTGAAACAAATATATCTAATGCAATACAAAAATAAAACCTATAAAAAAGATAATTTTTGAAAAGTTACTACATTGTAAATCAAGACTTAAATGACATGTCATTTTTGAACAATGTGTAAGAAAAATTGTAGCATAAATATATTTCTATCAGATAGTATCCACGCTAAAAATATCAATATATAAAGTGAATAGCGGAAAAGAAATGAATATATCTTTAATGTCTAGGCGCACGAGTTGTCGTCTTTGTAATGGAAAAAATCTTAATTTAGTATTACCTATGAAGCAGTCTCCGATTGCTGATGCCTATGTTCTCCCCGAACAAAAAGATGAAAAGCAACCCCTTTTTCCTCTTGATCTATATCAATGTGAAAAATGCGGTCATGCGCAAAACTTAGATATCGTGAATCCTGATCTTTTGTTTGGCAATTATATTTACACAACTAGTAGCTCGATGGGGCTTGTTAAACATTTTGAGGCGTACTCTAAAAATGTTTTAGAGAGCTATGATATTCCTCAAAACTCTCTTGCAGTTGAAATAGGAAGCAATGATGGTACTTTATTAAAGTGTATTAAAAAAGCAGGGATGCGAGTTATTGGAGTCGATCCTGCAAGAGAAATAGCAAGCAAAGCGACAGCTGAAGGAGTTTTGACCTTTCCTGAATTTTTTACATCGAATTTAGCAGAAACAATTCTAGCTGAGAACGGGCCTGCAAAACTTGTTTTGGCTAACAATGTCTATGCACATAGTGATTCGCTACAAGATATAACAAAGGGTGTTGAAACATTATTAGATCACGATGGTGTTTTTGTCTTTGAAGTATCTTATTTGCTAGACATTATAGATCACTATCTTTTCGATACAATTTATCATGAGCACTTATCCTACCATTCTATTACTCCCTTTATTTCTTTTTTCGAATCTTTTGGATTAGAACTTTTTGATGTTCAAAAAATTTCGACAAAAGGGGGGTCTATGCGTTGTTTTGTGCAGAAATCGCAAGGCCCTAAAAAGAGAAGCTCTAGAATAGACGAAATTCTATCTCTTGAGAAAGAAAGGGGCCTGCACCAGCCTCAAATTTTTCAAGCCTATGCTAAGAGAGTTCAAGAGCGGAAAGAGGAGTTAGGCGCTTTTTTGAAGCAAGCTCAGGCAGACAAAAAAAGTATTGTAGGTTATGGCGCTTCGACAACAGTAACAACTCTTATCTATCAATTTGAGCTTGAGAATTGTCTTGATTTTCTAGTTGATGACAACGTTACGAAACAAGGAAGGCTGAGTCCAGGAGCTCACATAGAGGTGAAGCCAAGTACAGCTTTATATGATTTCAAGCCAGACATTGTCCTAATTTTAGCCTGGCAGTACTCAAAGCCTATCATAAGTAGGCATACCCAGTTTTTAGAAAAAAATGGAACTTTTGTGATCCCATTGCCTAACCTTGAAATTATTTCACACCAAACCACGGTAAACAGTTTATGAGAGCAGATGCCTATACGGGCCAAGATAAAACACACCTAGAGTTTTATGAAGAGCACAAGATTTCACCGGTTTCCTATAATCTGAACGATATTCAGGCACATCTTGAAAGAAGGGAATCTTTATACACAACACTTGGTTTAGGGCCTTTAGCCTTTAAATCTTCAAGGGTACTTGAAGTTGCAGCAGGGACAGGTCACAATAGCCTTTATTTAGCTAAACAATTGCCCGAGCAACTTTTTTTACTTGAACCAAATAGTACAGGTATAAAATTTATTAAAGAAGCCTATGCTTCTTTTGAGTATCCTCATACAAAACCAACAATTGTAGCTTCTAAATTAGAAAACTACTCTCCCTCTCAGAAATTTGATGTTGTTCTTTGTGAAAACTGGCTAGGGTGCTCTGCTCATGAGGTTTCGCTTTTACAAAAACTGAGTGGTCTTTTAGATAAAAATGGTGTTTTAGTTCTTACAACAATTTCTCCAATTGGATTCGTGCCGAATTTATTGAGAAGGTTTCTTTCAACCTATTTATGTTCTATCGAGGACAGTTTTGAAAAAAAAACAGCAACCCTTATAAAAGCTTTTGGCCCCCACCTGGATACCCTTGAGAACATGACGCGGACTAAAAAAGATTGGGTCCAAGATAATATGTTAAACCCCGCTTATTTCAATTTGTGCTTGACTGTGCCGAATATACTTGAAAAACTGGGTGATAATTTTAGAATCATGGGTTCCTCGCCTTCATTTAATGAGGACTGGAGATGGTTTAAAGATTTATGTGGAAAAGATTGTGAGTGGAATCAGCACTTTTTATCGGGGTACTGGAAAAAAGCTCACCATTTTTTAGATTATCGCTACCAGGGCCATGTTATAGAAGAAAAATTAAATCTTAAGTTAGAAGCATGTGCAAACGAGCTGTTGCAGGCTATTAGAGTTCACGAAATAGCTTACACAAAGTCTGAAAAATTAGACCTTCCGGCAGGAGAAGTGCAGGTTCTACTTAATAAATTTATTTCTCTTTTACCTGAAGAATTAACCCAGTCAAAACTAGCTTTAGAAGATGCTCGCCAGCTAATTAATAAGGTTTTAGAAGGCGAAAAAGAGCTTACCCCTTCTAGATTTGATAGTTTATTCAGCAGAGAAACTGTTTATATATCGTTAGCTCGAAAAAATTAACTCATAGTCAACAATTTAAATTAAAAAGGATTTTATATGACACATTCAATAGTGGTGGGTGGAACTAAAGGCTTGGGAAGGGTTGTAGCTCGCTTGTTTGGATCTCGAGGAGATGCGGTTTCTGTTATAGGGAGGAACCCATTGCCTGATGCAGATCTTGAGCATGGCAATATTAAATCTTATTGTGCAGATATTGTAGATCAAGAAAATATAGAAAGTGTTTTAGAGAAGATTGTTTTGGAACAAGGTAAAGTAAATTACTGTGTTTTTCTACAGCGATATAGAGGGTCAGAGAATGTGTGGCAAGGTGAGTTTGATACGACAGTGACGGCTACTAAAAATATAATAGAATATTTAACGCCTCATTTTGCCGAAGAAGCAGACAAAGCTATTGCAATTGTAAGTTCTGTTTTTGCGAAGCATGTAGGAGCTGGCCAGGCTGTGAGCTACGGAGTTATGAAAGCTGCATTAGAGCAACTTATGCGTTATTATGCGGTAAACCTTGGACAAAAACAGATTCGATCTAATGGAATTACCCCTTTTACTTTTTTGAAAGAGGAGTCTGAGAAGTTCTATTTGGCAAATGAAAGCTTGATGGGATTATATGATTCGATAGTGCCCATCAAAAGGTTGGCTACGACACAAGACTTGGCTAAAACAATAGAGTTTTTATGTAGTCCCAATGCAGGCTTTATTACAGGCCAAAATTTAATCGTCGATGGTGGTTTATCTTTAGTTTGGCCAGAGACCCTAGCGAGAAGTTTAACAAAAATTTAAATATTATGTTCTCTTTTGAAAACAATCTTTTTATAATGAGAAAAAAAAATGAAAAAAATAAAATTTTATAAAAAGATTTTGAAAAAATTTGGTTATTTTTTATTTTTATGGTCTAAGCATAGCGTTTCATCTTCCAGCTTTATAATTAGAGCATTAGGTTATCCAGTCACTGTATTTGTATTATCTGAATTTAAAAATGAAATATTTAAATATCATAAGAAGGTAACCAAAGATGTTAAAGAAAAAAAGAAGACTCTGCAAAAAAGAAAGTGGCAATTATTTATTGATAGTAG
>CAYGMF010000037.1:0-15787 GCA_964351075.1 uncultured bacterium | reverse complement strand
ACTCATTCATTTATAAACTCTTTCCATGTTTTCAGGATCTTTTCTACTTTTTGTGTTGGGCACTTTATCTGCTCTTGTTGCGGCTTGGATCTTCCACATTGTACGCATTGGAAGTTACCAAAAGCTTTTAGATGGAATGATTGAAAGTGCTGAAAAAGAAATTAAAGACAAACAGCATCGATCTGAATTATCCCTTCAGAAAAGCGAGTTTGAACATCAAAAAAAATGTGATGATAAAGAGCGCCTTCTTTCTAAAAAAATGGATGAAGAGAAAAAACAGTTAGAACAAAAACTTTCTCGTGTAGACCAGCTTCAGAAAAAAAATGAAAAACTCTCATGTGATCTTCAACAAAAAATGGGAACGCTTCAAAAACAGCAAGATGAATTTTTCAAACAAAAACAACAAGTTCTAGAAGAGAAAAAACGCCTGGTTAGCGCTTTAGAGCAAATCTCAAAACTGACTCAAAAAGAGGCCGAAGAAAAACTCTTTGAGAAACTCTCATTGCAAGTTAAAAAAGATTGCGCTGTTTGGGGAGCGCGTTACTTAAAAGAGAAAAAAGAAGAAGCTGATAAGGAAGGCACCAAACTCATTGCAGGTGTTATTCACAGGCTTGCATCCTCTTGCGCATCTCATATGACTATTAGCACAGTAAGTTTGCCTCAAGAAGAAATTAAGTCACGAATTATTGGAAGAGAAGGGCGCAACATCAATCACCTAGAGAATCTCTTAGGTGTGAATCTACTTGTTGATGAAACACCTAAAACAGTTCTTATCTCTGCTTTAGATCCCCTTAGAAAAGCGGTCGCTAAAGAGACCTTAGAGAAGCTTATTCAAGATGGAAGGATTCATCCCACACGAATAGATGAAATCTATGCGAAAGCCTGCGTAGATATAGAGAAAAAGATCTTTCAGAAAGCTGAGGACTTTGCAATTAGACTCGGCATTACAGACCTCCATCCCAAAATACTCAAATGGATGGCACGGCTATACCTTATGGATAGCTTAAGCCAAAACCTTTTAGAGCACTCTTATCAAGTAGCGCTTATTTTGGGTTTAATGGCTCAGGAGCTTCATCTTAATGTCCACCTAGCTCGCAGAATTGGTTTTTTACACGACATTGGAAAAGCAGCTCCCCCCGAGATGGAAGGGACCCACGCTTTAATAGGTCAGAAATTTGCGCTCAAGCATGGAGAATCTGAGGAGGTTGCAAATGGCATCGGTTGCCACCATGATGAGATCCTCCCAAAAACACTTGAAGGAAGCTTGTGTGGAGCAGCAGATAGCCTCTCTGCTTCAAGGCCAGGAGCTCGCTCCGAATCCCTTCACTACTACATCAAAAGAATCAAAAAACTCGAAGAAATCGCAACTTCTTTCCCTGAAGTAGAAAAAGCTTACGCCCTTCAATCAGGAAAGGAAATACGAGTCATCACACTTCCCGATAAAGTCGATGATGCCTCTTTAACTCTCCTCGCTCAAAGTCTTGCTAAAAAAGTACAAGAAGAACTGAAGTATCCTGGAAGAATCAAAGTATCTGTCCTTCGACAGCACCAGGTTATTGAATATGCGACCTAATCTAAATTGAAAGAATCTCTAAACTAATCGTACCTCAAGCAGGGCACTCATTAAATTTAAATTTTGAAACCTGATTATTGAGAGCCAAGATTACTCATCAATGTAAAAGGTTTTCATATTCCATAAAAGCTAGGTATATTTAAAAGGTTTAAAAGTACAACTAAAAGAATCCTTTGGGTTCCAATTCAATTAAAAAATAATAATTTAGAAGTTAGTTTAGGGATTGAAAAAGAATTCTAAACTCTGCTATAAAGTTTGCATTACTTTCTTTATAGGATGACACGTGAGACGATCGATTTGTTTTTGTGAGCCCTCTCAAGCACTAGCAGGTGCTGTCGGGACTTGGAAATTTATTTATACAACTGCTCAAACCTTAGAAAAGGGAGCGTGTTTAAAATTTGATTTACTCTCTAAAGGAAGAGAGATTGATTGGGAACTTCCAAACTACGACCCCAAGAGTAAATCAAATTTAATTTATGGTATTGCTAATGAGAAGACCATTCTCTATGCAGAACCTGTTGAAGTCCCGCTTCAATATGCTCCTCAATACGCCTTTACTTTAACTGAGACTATAAAAGCTGGATCTACTTTCACAGTAGTCCTTGGCCCTTCTCCTAAACTGACAGCCAAGCAGCAAAAGACAGCTATTGGGAATACCAGCCAAAATTTAACTCAAAGACGGCGTCATTTTTTAATCTACGTAGATCCTAAAGGAACGGGAGACTTTTTAGATCCTGAGATTTTTACTTTTGATGTGAAAGGAAATGAGCTCCATTACATCCGTATCATCACTCCTTCTTTTGTTACGCGTAACAAACGCTTTGATATTGTCATTAGATTTGAAGATGTTTTTGGTAACCTCACCAACAACGCTCCTGAAGATACGCTTGTAGAACTCTCCTATCAGCAACTACGTGAAAATTTAAACTGGAAACTTTTTATTCCAGAAACCGGTTTTGTCACTCTTCCTAACTTCTACTTTAATGAAGTAGGCACTTACTGTGTTCAGCTGAAAAACTTAAAAACAGGTAAAGTTTACCATTCCTCTCCTATAAAGAGTTTCATAAGTGAAGAAAAAACACTCCTTTGGGGTCTTTTACATGGGGAGTCTGAAAGAATGGACTCTTTGGATAATATTGAAAATTGTCTAAGACATATGCGCGATGAGCAGGCTTTAAACTTCTTTGCAAGCTCCTCCTTTGATTCTATTGATGAAACTTCTGATGAGGGTTGGAAAGGGATTTCTCAAAACATCTCTGAATTTAATGAGACAGATCGATTTACAACTTATTTAGGTTTTCAGTGGAATGGAGAGCCTCAAAAAGAAGGTTTGCGCCAATTTCTTTATCTAAAAGATCAAAAGCCTATTTTACGTTTTAAGGATGCAAAATCTAATTCCATTAAAAAAGTTTATAAAGGCGCCTCCCCTAAAGATTTCCTTGCCATTCCAACTTTTACGATGGGTAAAGGATGTGAATATGATTTCAATGACTTCAACCCTGAATTTGAAAGAGCGGTTGAAATTTACAATGCCTGGGGTTCTTCTGAGTGCACTACAAAAGAAGGAAATCTATTCCCTATCAAGTCATCTGGAAAAGGGGGCATGAAGGAGTCTGCAAAAGGTTCTGTTTTAGCAGCTCTTAAGCACAACTGCAGGTTTGGTTTTGTAGCAGGGGGCCTTGATGATCGAGGAGTTTTCGCAGACTTCTTTGACTCCGGTCAGGAACAGTACTCCCCTGGATTGACTGCTATTTTAACAGATGAACACAATCGTGAATCTGTCTTTCAAGCTCTTTATAATCGCTCTTGCTACGCAACAACAGGAGCTCGTATTTTACTTGGATTTTATATCTCAGGCTTCCGAATGGGGCAAGAGGTCTCTACAGCCGATAAGCCCGGGCTTGTTATAAACCGACATATTCATGGTTTTGTAGCAGGAACAAGTGCAGTATCTAAAATAGAGGTCCTCCGTAATGGGAGTGTGATCCATACTTTCAAGCCTAATGAGAAGGACTTTGACTTTACTTTTGATGACTTAGTTGACCTTAAAGATGTAATGATCAAGGCAAAAGATGCAAACCCCTTTGTTTTCTACTATCTCCGCATTATTCAGGATGATGGGCATGTTGCTTGGAGCTCACCTATCTGGATTGATTATGTAGAGAAAGAGAAAGCCCCTAAGAAAGTCATTAAGAAGTAATTTTCTTTCCAAACAGGCGTTGACAAAATAATACCCATTTGACTAAACCTGCGTTCACAGGGGGTCATAAAATATGTCAACAGGTTCATGGTCATTTATAGCAGCAGGAGTACTCATTGTCCTCGCTGTGCTCGGGTTTGGTATTGGTTCACTTATGAATCGCCCCTCTTCCAAGGACTCCTCTCAAGAAGAAAGCGAAGAGTAGATTTATTTTATTGACTCCAAATGCTTTAAGTAAGCTTCGCCTACAGGTACATCCTTATAGTCTTTAGATTCTTTCCCTCTTTTTTTGGCAAAGAGATCAATCATTTGATTTGCTAAAACTTTACCCAGTTGCACCCCTTCTTGGTCAAAGGAGTTAATATTCCAAATAAAGCCTTGGAAGGCAACTTTGTGTTCGTAGTAAGCTAAAAGAGCTCCGACTGTAAAAGGGTCTAACTTTTTACCTAAGAGAATCCTAGAAGGTCTATTTCCTGGAAAATTTTTATTGGGGTTCTCATTTTTATGTCCATTTGCAAGAGCCATGGACTGAGCGAACATATTAGATAAGAGTTTTTCATGGGAGAGAGTACCGTTTACTTCAAGATCATCTCCAAATTGAGTCTCTTTAAAGCTGATAAATTCTATAGGAACAGGAGTCGTCCCCTGGTGGAGCATCTGGAAGAAGGAATGCTGAGCATTCGTACCAGGCTCTCCCCAGATAATCGGTCCTGTATCAAAATCTACAGATTGTCCTTTTTTATCTATTCTTTTCCCATTCGATTCCATATCCAGTTGTTGCAGATGCGCAGCAAAACGTCCAAGAGCTTGGCTATAGGGGATAATGGCAACTGTAGGATGTTCTAGGAAAGAGCGGTTCCAAAGGCCTAAAAGGGCTGACATTAAAGGGAGGTTCTTTCTAGGTTCCTTTGTATTAAGAGCATGCTTATCCATAAAGTTCGCCCCTTTAAGGATCTCTTCAAATTGGGGATAACCCAAGCAAAAGGCTAAAGGAATCCCTCCTACCATCGAAGTGACTGAATAGCGTCCACCTATAAAGTCCCAGATATAAAAACGTTCTAAGTAACGGCTTTCATCATCGAGCGGACTCCCCTTCCCTGTTACCACTATGAAGTGTCCTTTAGAGTCCAATCCTTTCTTTTCAAAATGATGGCGCATTAACGCTTCATTGGTTAGTGTCTCTAGAGTACCACCAGATTTAGAGATTGAGGCTACAAGTGTTTTATTAAGGTCAACGCTTTGAGCAACTTTTGCTGCATTGTCAGGGTCTACATTAGAAACAAAATGGAGGGATCTATTGGGCTTGTTGTAGTGCTCCATGGCGACAGTCAACGCTTTTGCACCGAGCTCAGAGCCCCCTATTCCCACAACTACAAGGTGTTGAAAGCGCTCAGTTTTTTCATTTTCTTCGATAAAAGCTTTGAGTTTTTGATTTTCAACAAGAGCCTCTTTAGTTGCTTCTTTAGCTTTTTCTCCTTGATTTTGATTTTCGAAAAAGTCGCGCATTGCGGTATGTAAAACCGATCGATCCTCAGATTCAAAGCCTTCTATAAAATTGAGCACATCTCCCGATTGCATCACTTTCATTTTAGTAAAAACGTCTGCTTCTTCGCTTAGTTTAATAAGGTGTTCAAGCACTTCTTCATTCACTTTTTCTGTGGCAAACAAAAGTTTAAAATGTTCATTTTCAACGCACATATCCTCTATTCTTTTAGGATTAAAGCTTTCGGTATTCGTTAGATCGAAGGGATTTTGAGCTAATTCTTTAAGCTTTGTTACCGATTTATATTGGTTAAAAAGAGTCATCAAATCTCCAATTGTTTTTTGTAGTCACTAAAAGGTACTTCTTTAGAGAGGCCTATTTTTTTCTCAGCAAAGACAACCTCCCCTCCAGCAGCAATGAAACCTTCGAGTTTACGTTTTGTTAAGTCTTCTACTTCAAAGACAATTAAGGTGTCAAGTCCCTCCCAGTCCAAAGTCAAATTACGTTCTGACAAATAGCGGATATTTTCTTTGGGTTCTAGAAAATCTAGAATCTTTTCATAGCGGCTTATAACAACAGGATCCAAGAGCCACTTAGATGGGACACAAATGCCCAAAGAAGAAAAAGAAGGTGCTGGTGGATAAGAGACGGGATGATCTCCGATGAATCCATTGGGATATCCTGCACTTTTCCAGCCTATGGCATGAGGAAATTGAAAGGGAGCATTTTTTAACCCTATTTGAATAAAATCAAAAGCTTCGTGATCTAAGAGTTGATAACAGTGAAGTCTTGATTTGATTGCACTAGCATCAAAAAGAACGTAGGGAAGTAAGTCACTTGGAAATCTAGCAGAGAGTATTTCAAAGTAATCTAAAGCCTGAGCTAGACATAAAAATCGAAGTAAGTTTTCTCCATACTCATTTTGAAGAAGATCTTTGGGCTCAAATTCTAGTAACTCTTTAACAGGTAGCCCGCTTTCGTTATGCAGAGCATGTCCATCAGTGTAGAGTTCAAGCAGTTGATTTCTTAGGTTAGCTGTCTGATCAGCATCCCAAACCCACTTGTTAGAGAGATCTAGAGACCCTTTAAAAATTAAAGCTCCAATAGTATTCTCCTCAAAATCTTTTAAAAGAGTTTCAAAAAAATGATCTAAAGCAAGATGCAAGGAACGATATTGCGTTGTATCTGAAAGAGGGAGAGGAAGCTCAGTAAAAAGTCCTAAATCAATGTCCCAAAGGAGATTTAAACCCTTTTTTTGGATAGCTTCAGCTTCTTTCTTTTGTTTCTTCCAATTTAAATCCGAGTCCAATTTTGCAGATAGGTTGACTTTGACCGCATTAAATTTTTGAGAAGGCAAGGCATCAATGTGCCCGTCGTACACTAAAGGAATTGATTTCATTATAGTTTAGCTTCCATTACCTAAAATTGAACAGAATATGATCTACTAAATTATCTGTGTACACGGTTTTGGAATTTAGAAAAATAAAAAGAACGTTTTTTTTCTTTCCAGAGCTTCATAAAATAAGACACACCATAATCTTCAATATCTGAATGGTAATAGGGAGGAGGTATTAAAGATGTAAAACTGGGATGTTGAACGAAGGTAGAGGCAATTTGTTCAAAGTAGTTTGGATCATCGGTGAGCGTATCTACTTGTCCATCAGATTTGAGTATTCGGGCCATCTGATCTAAGAAAGGAGGTTGAATTAAACGGTGTTTGGCGTGCCTTTTTTTTGGCCATGGATCTGGAAAGTTAACAGAAATTTGATCAATACTACCTTCAGGAATATAGTGAGTTGCAGTGTCTAAGGCCTCTCCACATAAGATAAAAAGATTGGGTATCTCTCTATTTTTCATTTTGGACCAAATTTTTTGCACTCGATCAAAACGCATTTCCAGAGCCACCCAATTTATTTCTGGGTGAAGCTCTGCTTTTTCACAAATCCATTCACCATTTCCGCTACAAAACTCCAAATGGATGGGGGCACTTTTTTGAAACAAGCACTTTAAATCAAAATCAATTTGAACTCTTTCAGTTCTTTTAGGAATATAAAAAATTTTTTCAATTCTATCTAAAAGGACAGCTTTAGGCTTTGTTTTGAAAGGAGAAATCAAATCTTTGGGCTTCATATAAAAATCAATTTTGTAATAAACTAAGCGCTTGATTATACTCCATTTTCCTCATTTTTCTAAATGGGGAAACATCCCATCTAGGGAAAAAAGGATCGAAAATGCTTTCACCTAAAATTTTTCATCTCTGCCAGGATAAATTCGGTCTCAATGAATCATACCAAGAATTCCATAATGATCCCTTATTTTGTGTACTTTGCGACGTACTTTACCTGTCTAAGCCAGAAGAGAGTGGTAGAATTGCTAAAGAGTTTGAGAGGATTATCAAAAAGTATTTACTTGCTCAAAGGCATAATTTTACTGAAAAGACCCTAAAACAAGCTTTAGATCACGCTCAAAAGCATTTTTTAAAAAAATACTCTAAGGAATCAAAAGCTTTAAAAGTTACGGCTTTGGTCCTTGTTGAACCTCCAAAACAGCAAGACGACGCCTCTAGTTTTTTTTATGTAGTAGGAGTTGGAGATTTTAAACTCTTTCAGGTAGACAAGCCCTCTAGCTTACTTTTTTATGATCCAGAGACTCCCAAGTTAACTCCCGACCTCTCCTTAAAAAAGCGATTTCAATACCTCACCCATGCAATTGGACAACCTAACTTGAAAAGCTCTATTATTCGCATCCAAACAGACCAAGTAAACTCTCTTTTACTAATGAGTTATGGCGCTTACAATGCTCTTCCAGAGGAAAAGTGGATTCACTTAGCTGCTGACTTTGTAAACAAAAAAAACCAAATTATCCGTACCCTTTCAAAAGCACCTGAAAAAGAACACCTCAAACAACTTCTTTTCGTATCCTTTGACACTAGCGAGGCTCAAAAACAAAGAAAGAAGAAATATTCATCCTCTAAAGAAAACAATCGTATCAATCCCTATTTCAAACTTAAAAAGATTATCCATTTTTTTGAATGGGCATTTAAGGTCTGTGTCGTTGTCGTCTTGGGTCTTTGCATTTTAGAACTTACTCAAAACTATCCAACTTTAACTTCTTTAAATGTCCATTCTCCTGATCTACTAAAAAATCCCCTAAGAGAGCCTGATATGCAATTAAACATTCGTTCATTAAAAAAACCAGTTAAAATCCCTTTTATAAAAGAGCGTGCATTTATAGTAGATTTGAAAGCAAAGTATGAACGCCAGTCCTTGATTATTGATAAGCTCAATGAAAAGATTGTTGCACAAGATAGAGCCCTTAGAGATCTACAAATTAAGACTTACTACCACACCCCCACCTACCCCTTTAAACAAGAAACAATATGCGCTGAGGGGCCCTTAATTGACTCAGAATAGAAGAGCACGCTTAACACTTGCAATATTAATGCCTCGCGCATTATGTTTTGAGCTTTAATTATTATTTGAGCACACTATGAAAAAACGCATTTTTACCTTTAGTTTACTTGCTCTCCCCTACTCTTTATTTGCTCAGGAGAGCTCTAAACTTGATTTAGCTAAGGCATTTCAAGGTTCTCCAGTAATTTATTCGGTTTTGATCCTTTTATCAATTCTCTCATTTGTGATTTGTTTTTATAGCCTATTTACCTTGAAAGTTTCAGGTTTAATGCCTTCGAGTTTTGTCCATCAAATACGAGAGCAGCTCCTTGAAAAACGTTTTGATGCGGCTTTAATGACTTGTCAGCAAGAAGTTAATTTTTCATCCAATGTAATTGCTTGCGGAATAGCTTCAAGAAGACATGGTCCACAGGTCATGATGGAAGCTATGCAAGCTGAAGGTAAAAGGTGTGGCAATTCACTTTGGCAGAGAATTTCAATTCTTAACGATATAGCTGTTGTAGCGCCGATGCTAGGCCTTTTAGGGACTGTTGTAGGCATGTTTTACGCTTTCTATGATGTAAACCGTTCTCAAGAAAGCATCGCATCTATCTTTGATGGACTAGGGATTGCTATGGGAACAACAGTTTGTGGGCTTGTTGTCGCTATTTTAGCGATGATCTTTCATACCACCTTAAAATACAGAGTTGTAAGGCTCTTAAACTGTATTGAAAATGAAGCTTTAAGTTTAGGAACTTTAATTGAACCCGATTTATCTTTTGTAACATCATGAGTTTTATTCCTGAAGATGAAATGAGACCTAAAATGGGATTTAACTTTGCTCCCATGATCGATTTTCTTTTTCTTATGGTTGCCTTTTTTGCTTGTTTAGCAGTTTCACGTATCACGACCAAAGATACAGATATTCAACTGGTAAAAATTAAAGAAGAGACAAACTTGCAGGCGATGAATCAAGACTATGAATACAAGATGGTCACTGTAAATATTAATGAGCGTGGAGACTATAACTGGATTACTGAAATAAGAGACTATCCTATGAGTGACGCTTCAGCTATTTCTGACGAGCTTTTAAAGCAATATCAAAAGGGAATTTTGCCTGAAGATAAATTAAAAACACAGGTCTTGCTTAAGATTGATAAAGACGCTACTTGGGAGCCTATTTTAAAAGCTATTTTTGCAATACGTGATGCAGGCTTTGAAGTAAGACCCGTCTATGAACCCGATCAATTTTCTGAAAAGCACTTAAATCTCACAGACTTTAACTTGAATGTATAAGGAGTACCCTATGAAAAAATTAACTCTTTTATTAATTTTATTCCCCCTTTTTTTAGGTAGCTGCGGCAAAGAAAAGAACACTAATAATGTCTCAGTTTTAGAAAACAGCAGTTCTTTAATCAATCAATGGTTTGGTGAAGATCATTATAAAGAAGATAATATAGCTAAAAAGAAGCCCTGTGGATCTGATGAAGACTCTCCCCCTCTAGTTGAGACGCCAGGTGGACTTGTCTCTTCTCTTGATGAAGTGCTACCAGCGGCCTCTTCAACATCACAAGAAGATCAGCCATGCTTTTCTCAATATCTCTTTACTCAAAACTCCTTAAAATTAAGTGATCAAGAAGAAGAGACAAATTAAGGCTTATTTACTCTGAGAGGTCTTCCAGTGCAGTTTTTTTCTTCCGCCCCACAAAATGGGGCCTTGCGTGCAAGACTGGAACCTTTGAGTGTTTTTCTTTGATTTGATCTTTGACTCTTGGTGTAAAGCTTTCAAAAACTTTATAGAGAAATGCTCTTCTCTCTGGAACAATTGGTCTGCTTTTGGCTAAATAAACAGGAAAATGCTGAATAAATTGCATTTCTTTGTAAGCTTCATCTTCTTCTTCTATTCCCAAGGACAAGTGGAAATAGTAAAGAAGCTTACTTTGTTCACATCCAGCCCTATCAATTCCATCTCGACAGGTGATGTTTACAGAATCAACAGGAGCGTACTGGAGAAAAAGAAGGATTAAGTGCGTGTATGCTAAATCAATAAAAAGACGTCTCTCTTCAAAATCCAGCTCTTCTTTATTTAAAAAGTAAAGCTTGTGAACCTCTTCAAGCTTTGATTGCAACTGCTCACAGAATACAGTGTCCTCTTTCCACTTTTTGGGCAAATGATAGTAGCCTGAGTTAATTTTCTCCAAAAGCATTCTGTAAAATACAGATTTGAACTGAGACGCTTGAGACAAATTTCTAAATCGAGCTTCTTGATAATAAAAGTCTCCATCAGAGGGCAAGCAAACACATGAGAAGTTATCGAATTGATTCTCAAGCTCTTTAATTTTCTGACTCCTTCTTCCCTCTTCTCCCCATGTTTTTTGTTTATTGATATAGAGGTGATTTTGATTCTTTGTTTTGAGCTTCATTAAAAAGCCCCTAAACTCGTCCACAACTTCTGGTTTTTGGATCCATGATTCCTTGGTTGGTGAACCCATACGAACCATTTTGACTTTTACTAATTGGCCTTGTCTAAATAAAGCTAATGTATAAAGTAAAAAAGGAACGTTATATTGGTGTGAGTCGAAATGCCTTTTTAAGAAGAATTCATCGACTTGTCTAAAATCTCTCTCTAGAAAAATGAGTGGTTTTGATTTCTCTATAAGATCTGCCTCATCCAAAAAACTATAATTAGAAATATGCTCTTTGAGATCCATAGGCTTCTTACTAAAAGTGAGGGCCGTAAAAAGGTTTTCAAGGAGGTCCTGACCAAAGGAGAAAAAGTGCGTGTGGTGGTATTTAGTAAGACAAAGCTCAAGTAGGAGCGCTTTAACCTCCCCTTTCCACCCCTCAAGAGATTGCTCTCCCTCAAGTAGTTGCATCATTTTTCTTAAAAGAAGAGAAATTGCAATGTGTTGTTTGCGAGTATTTTTTCTCTCTTGATTTAAGCACTCTACGAATTTTTTAAAATAGCGATTAAGCTTGCGATCTTCTGAATTCAAGTCCCCTTTTGGATGTTTAGAGAGCTTCAAAGCAAGGTCCCAACCCTTATTTTCAATAAAGGCTTTCTTAAGTACCTCTGTAACCATCTGGTATCGTTTTTTGCGTTCCCTGTGAAAAAGCCATCTCATTTTAAGCGCCTCCGTTAATCGCATGATGACAAATTCTAAGTTTTTTGAAAATCAAGTTTTAACAAGTTTAAAAAAAATATCTTAAACCTTTAATAAGCAACTATTTATTGTTATAAAATGAAATGGATTGTGAAAGAGCTTCATCGAAAAAAGAAGGTCTACACTCTGAGAGCTTCTCTATCGCAGAAAGTGCTCTTATTGTCCGATTTATATCAGGAGGCCTGTGGTAGTAAGCCATAGCAGGCCAATAGCTAATATACAGAGTGGACTCTAAGGATTTATTTTCTGCTAAGTGAGAGTTTACTAGCTTATCAAATACAGATAAGGCGCTCATTGCTCTATCAATCCCATGTTTGCAAGTCCAATTTACAGAGTCTATCTTTAAATCTTGGATCAGATAGTGGGCTATATAGGCATAAGCAATATCTATAAATTGGCTGCGCTCTCTTTGGACTAAAAAGTCAGCTTCATCAAAGTAAGTTTTGTGAATAGTTTTAAAGAGCGTTCCTAAATAAGCTTTGAAAGACTCTTGTTCTCTAAGAATTTCTGGGAAAGAAAATCCCTCTTCATTGTGTTGAATATGATGAGCGAAGGAATCTATGAAAGTTTTTGCTTGAACTCTTCCTAAATTTTCTTGCTTGTAAAAGGTACTGTTATAAGGAAGTGTAATGAAGTGGAAAGTGTCTTGGAGCTCTTCTTTTTGTGAGAGAGCCTTTAATAGAGCGCTTGATCTTTTTTCAGATCCTCTTTTCCCTATATTCTGATTGTTAATATAAAGGTGTTTTTCTCCTTTGCCTTTGAGTACTTTTAAATAAGAGAGAAAGAGAGGGTCTATTTGGGGGGAAGAGTTACTTCCCATAATAGGGCACCCCATCCTTATAATAGAAACAGATCTATTGTCTATATTGAATTCAGCTAGTTGGGAGCGAACGCTATAAAAGGCGGGGTCCCAGTTCATAAAAGAAAAATAATGCGCTTTACGATTCAGCTTCTGTAAAAAGAGAGAAAGAGATCTCTTTGGAAAAATTTGATTGATTTCTCGATTCAGCTTATAAACATTTAAATTTTCAGCTTTAAGCGTTTGATATTTCTCTGGAAGAAGATCGAAAAAAAAGTCATAACCCATCTCGCTTTGATTGAGGTTTAGCCTAAAATGAAGTTCACTTAAGTCTCTAATTATTTCAGTGCAAAAAGAACATTGAAGAGTTCCTTTATCGACATATGTAATAGCCCTCCTAAGCTCTCTAATAAAGTTGATATAATCCACTTGATTCACAAGATTTGGCTCTATTTTCAAAAGAGAAAGTGCATTTTTTAAAGGAAAAAGAGCTGCTGCATCTGCAGTTCTTTCAATTCTCTCATCAATAAGCGCTATTTGATTTTCAATTGAATGCCCCATCTTTTCATAGTCCGATCGAAGCTGCATCAAAGCAATGGAATAAGAGTTTTCAAAATGCGCTTTGATTTTTTTTGAATCAACAAAGAGTGTCGATAAAGCCTCAGGCGCCTCTCTCTCGAAATGCTTTCGCCCTGATGCGAAAGGGCAGCACACTAATAGAGAACACTGGAGAGATACAACAATTAAAAAAAAGATTCTATTTTTGGACATATTTTCGCTTTAGTTTTGATCTAGTGCAAAATAGCGAATTTATGAATATGGGGCAAGATAAGGTTTTAGACTTTAGCAGATTCTATTAATGTATTAATAGAGGCTAAACTCTGTCTAACTCGAGAAGCTTTCGGAGCTCTAGCGTGGTTCAAAGTAGAAGCAATTACTAGCGTATAAACTATTTCATCAACAGTTGTCTTAGGGTTTAAGCGCACCTGTAAATTAGCAAGGGAACCCATCGCTCGATCGACTCCATCTTTACAAGTGATGTTACAATGTGTAGCTTTCAATCTAGTTATAAAAGCTTTTGTGATATCAGAATAAGCTATCTTAATTATTTTTTTTCGATCTTCTTGAGTAAGACTCTCTTTCCCCTTAAATTCCTTTTTCAAAATATCATTTAATATTTTTCTAACCTTAATCCCTAATACCTTTTTATTTATGGTGTTTGGAAAGTAAAACCCTTGCAAGTTCCCTTCAACATTTTTGACAAACTCATCAATGAAATCACTTGATTTCATCCTTTTAGGAGTCTTTTTTTGTCTGTAAAAATCACTATCGTGAGGGAGAGTAATCAATTTAAATCTGTTAGAGTAGTCAGGATCTAATGATAATTCTCTAAGCGCCTCAGAACGCTTATACTCAAAGCCAACTTGAGCTCTAAAAATCTTTTTTCGTCTATGATCACTTTTAGTATCGTGGCTGAGATTATTCACATAAAGATGACACTCTGTACTTTTCAAAGAAGAAAGATAGGCTTTAAATAAGGGGTCTATTCGAGGTTTTCCAGTTGATCCTATTACAGGACAGGCCATACGCAAAAAATGAACATCTCTCCCCTCTACCTCCATCTTCGAAAAGGAGGATCTAATGCTGTATAAGCTAGGATCCCAAGAGAGAAAGCCTACATTTGCTGAAAGTCTTCTTTTTAAATCTGTAATTTCTGTTCCAATCGATCTTCTTTTAAAAACTGCTGAAAGGCGCTTATCTAATATAGAGGGATCAAGAAGTTCATCAGAGAAGCCATTAGCAAATAAATTTTTAACATAAGAAAATCCAATCTCTGAGGATTTGATATCCAGAGTGAAATGAAGATAACAGAGAGCTTTTATAAGCTGATTCTCTAATGAAGCTTTTTGTAAAATATTTTTTTCACTTAATTCTCTTAATTCTTTGACTACTTTAGGGTAAATATGGGTCCGATAATCTTGTACAGAGGGGCTGGTATCATTTAAAAGGATTAGCAGCTCCTTTAACTTAGCACTAATAATAAGCGAGTTAACTTGATATTTACTATATCGGCTCAAAGGTCTCCCAAGAATTTCAACTTGCCTTAAACCCAGAACTGAATCTCTATAACGCATTTGCCGTGTTTTTGCCCAATTTGCTGCTTTTGTGATCGTGGTTTCTCCCACAAAACTCACCTTTCCAACTTGAGAGAGTAGGGGTGAAGTGGGGGCCGCTTCCTTTCTTGTAGGTGATAGGGCAGCTCTAAGGGTATTTACACAGGATAGCATTTCTTTATACACTCTTAATATTTATTTATAATAATATTGATTACTCTATTAACTATAGTAACATATAAATAATTATTTGTCAATATAAATTATTAATTATTAGTAACTTGTAAAATAATTAATTTAATTTTGAATTTTAAACGCTTATGAATGAAATACTGTTGATCAATGAAAGAGGGCCAGATTTTTGGAATCCATCTGTTCTTGCTGAAAAAACCACCTATGCAGCTATTGAGGATCACCATGAGCGTGCTCTAAGTGAAAAAGAGTTTCAAAGTACGCTTGAGGCTTTAAAGGGAAAGCGTGTTTTAGTACTGATCCATGGATTAAAAAACCCACGAGCTGATCTCTTATCTAGCTATAGAGCTGCCCACTTTAACGCTAGTCAACTATCATCAACATTCAATGAGAGCTATTTAAACCGTGTGAAACGATTTGTCTATGATTACTTAGGTTTTTGGGAACCGGACCATATAAAGCCATATGATGCAGTCATTGGTATCAGTTGGCCAAGTTATGATCACGAAACATATTACTATAAGGCCAAAGAAAATGCTCGAGCTGTCGCACCTAAAGTTGCTGATCACTTACATGAATTAACTACTTTAGCAAAAGAAGTCGATGTGATAGCTCACAGCATGGGCAACCTTGTTTTATTTGAAGCTTTAGCAACAGAAAGAGAGTCTTCTATTCCACTGAACCACATCTTTTCTATAGCTGCAGCGGTTCCTCAAAAAAGTCTGAACTCAAACGAGCGCTATGGCAGTGTTGCAAGTCACTGCCAAAAGCTTTTTGTTCTCTACTCCAAAAATGATGAAGCTCTTGGTTGGCCCTATTACATAGCTGAGGGAGGAAAAGTTGCTTTGGGACTTGTTGGTGCAAATCACA
>CAYGMF010000036.1:14932-16410 GCA_964351075.1 uncultured bacterium | reverse complement strand
TACGAGTTGAATAGACATATCCCAAAGTCTCTAGATGACGTAAAGCTTTCATTGGAGGCTAGCTCTTTGGGCTTTTTGAATGGAGTTGTAGAAGGGTCTAACTCACCCTTAATGCAGCCGCTCTACAAACCCATTAAGTCTCTCATTACTGGTGAACTCACAGCAATTCCTCTCACTCAAGAGCAGTCATCAACTTGGGGCTACCACAATGTCAAGCTAGCAACAGAGCTAGTGATGGACGGTTTTGCATTTCAAGCAGCTGGCAAGGTCCTTAAGGTTTTTAAACCCGTCATACAGTATGCTTGGCAGAATAAGGCTGCTCTAAAGGCTGCTATAAAGGCCCCTGCAACCTTAGGAAAAGACTTTCTAGCAAAAGCAGGCTTGATCAGCCCATCTTCTGGAGAACTGCTAGCTCTCAATGAACTTAAGACAACCTTTAAAACCAGCAAATTTTGCCTTCATGATGCAGGTATTGCTCTCGAGAAAAAAGGCTCCAAGGGTTACTTCCACTGTATTAAGGAGTTTAATAGGCGGCAAAGTGTCAGAGGATATTGCATAGAGAAAGGACTTAGTGAAGTAAGCACAGACAAAATTATGGCAATCAATACTTTGGAAATGCAAGTTCATCATATGTTGACTCCTAAATCAATCAAGGGAAAAGCTTTTTCTAAAAAATTTGCAAGAATTATTGATAAATATGGGCTAGATCTAGAGGGATCATGGAATAAAATAAGGATACCACATAAAGGTCGACATTTTGATGTCTATCATGAATACTGCCTTGAAAAACTGGGGGCTATACATAAAGCTGCTGCTGGAGATAGGACAAAATTTCTTAAGCTATTTGAGCAAGAAATAAGGATACCTCTTGAAAAAAATCCCCTTCTTGTTAGGGGTATAGGGTTAGGAAAATGAAAAAAATAAAAGTTGAAAACCAGTTTTTTAGGCTGCATTGTGGATCATTCTCAATAAAAAAATATGCAGCTCCTGTTGCTCCAAAAGATTATGATGAGCTCGGTTTCCCTGAAAAAGGTTTACAAACCAATTGGAGCCCAATTATTTTCAAAAAATTGAAAGAAGAGGGACCTGTACCAGATTATGTTTGTACGGATATCTGCGGCAGAATTTGTTCATTAAAATTACGTAAAATAATAGATGAACATCAGACCAACTCGGATAATAAAATACAATGGCTACCAATGATCATAGAAGATGAAGAAAGTGGTGCTAAAACAGAGTATTATTATCTCCATTTTCCTGAAGTTTGTGACAGTCTCGATTTCAACCACACTACCTTTAGCTTATTAGGTGTGATAGAAAAAATTGCTTTTTCTTTTAGTAAGGTAAAAAATAGATCCATTTTTAACTGTGCTGGAAGTGCCTACTGTATTGGAGTGTCAAAAAAATTAAAGGAAGCTATTTTTAAATCGGGTTGTACAGGTGTTACAGTGTCTCCTGCAAATGTAGTTCAGAAAATT
>CAYGMF010000036.1:13209-14832 GCA_964351075.1 uncultured bacterium | reverse complement strand
ATTAATGAAAAAAACTTAACGTGAAACTATGACAACCCAAGCTATTATAAATAACTACTTTGGATTTTCGAGGACAAATATAAATGAACCTTTGGCGGACCAGTTTCTTAAAGATAATTACAACAAAAAACAGCTGGTAAATAAAATTTCTTCCCTTTTAGGGCTAATTTCTGGAGGAGAAATTGACTTACCAGGAGAAACAAAAAGTATTTTTACCAGAGTCACAGTCACACACTCATTTTATAGAAAACATCCTTTTGCCAATTATTCAGATCCTGGGAAGAAGCCATATTGGGCAGCTGGTGGGTGGAAAAAGCTAGTTCAGGAAACGATTTTACCATACCAACCATATTTACAAGAACTTTCAGCTTCCCTTAGCTTTTCAAGTTTGTTCATAGAAGGAAAAAATAACTTAATAGCCCGTGACATAGAAGACTTTTCTAAGTTATACATTAAAAACACAAGGCTACACCTGATTTCAATGCTAGCTCAAAGACATATCAACCCCAGTATGTTTTCAGTAGAGCAAATGCTAGCAATTGTATTCAGATTATATGAATCCGAAATTTCTGATGAGGCTATTTTATTAGCAAAAAGCTTTTTAAAATCATATTTTCAAGATCACTCTTTAGAAGATCCCAAAACAGATTCTTATGTCCTTCACGTAATTATTAAACAATTGAAGGACCACTTAACTGAAAATAAATACATCAATTCATTTTCTGATTTTTGGACAGATTATGTTTCCTCAGATCCTAAATCAATCGTTCTTTTTTCTCTTTTTCAACGGATCATTGAAAACATCAATTTGTTGAATAAAAACAATCAATCATTAGGATTTGACACTGAAAAAAAGATTTTCGAACGATTTGATTTTGAAGATTCTTCCTGGGATAATCTTAATAATTTTTTCTTAAAAGTACTGGAACCTAAATACTTTTCAAGTCCAAAAGATGACTGGGTTTACAGCCAAAACATATGTGATATCCACATCTTTACAGATTTATTACAATCTTTGGTTTGCAGCTAATGAAGCCATTTGGTGATCCAAAGATAGTTATGAACAGTGAAACAAATGGAAATGGATTTTCTATTACAGTTGCAAGTTTGCCTGATAGGGAATCTTTAGTTTCTGAAATTTCTTTTAACAACATCCAATGGGTTGAAATTAATCATGAAAAGGAAGAAACAAAAATACAATTCTATCCTCATCCTAATCTCTCCTGCTAGGAGTTCAACTTATGATGAAGCCTTAAAGGCTTCACTCATTAAAGGACTTTCTGAGTAAATATGAAAATATACCTATTCGGTATTCGTTTTCTTTAATCTTTAATAGTTTAATAATTATCATAGAATCGGAACTAGATCAGATACGCGACATTTCAAGTAATGTGCAATTTTAAGCAGGGTTTCTAAAGTGACATTCACTTCTCCCCTTTCAATTTTCCCTATGTAAGATTGATCTAAGTCACACCCTAACCCTAGATCTTCTTGAGAAATACCAAGCTCTAGACGTTTCTTCAAAAGAAGAAGTCCCATTTTTTTTTGGCACACACGAATTTCGGACTTATTTAAGGATTTATATTTATTCATGCATAAAGAATACACTACCCATTAATGAAA
>CAYGMF010000036.1:0-13109 GCA_964351075.1 uncultured bacterium | reverse complement strand
ACCCTCTAACATTCCTTTCGAAAATTTTGAAAGAGAAGTGATGTAAGGTTCAAAATACTTAGTTGTTTCTTTTGAAAACTGATTGTCATTGCGATTTTTTAACGCAGTTGCTGAATTAATTTCTTTCATAGGTACGAATACTTTCTCATTACTTACTAGAAAATAGAAGATTGTGGTTAAAATAGAAGATTGGGGCAAAAGCTTTTAACAGGTTTTGCCCCATAGGTATTAGGAATTAAACTTTTTGAGCAAAGTCTTCTACTTCAACATTCTCTTCAGCAGTTATTCCATGCTCTTTTAGAAAAGATAGGAGGAGTTCGTCTTCCATGTCTTGGGCATCATCGATAATTTCTTCAAAGGTCTCTTCACTTCCTAGTAAGCTTTCTAAGGAGTATCCCTGATTAACCATGTAATTGAGGATGTCTATGCTTTTTTGAGTAGTTAAACCTGCATCAAAAAAATCACCCTCTTTAGATAGATTATTTTCGATATCTACTCCAGATTCGACCAAGAGTGCTAGAAGATCTAAATCTCGAAGCCTAACTGCCATTGACAATAATGACAATTCATTTTGAGGCTCTATATAACGGTCAATAAGTTCGCTGCCCTCTTTAGCAATAACACCCAATGCAGCATAAAATTCATCAGAGAATGTGTGGCCTTCAGAGAGTGCATCTAATATTTGAAGAAAGGATGCATCCACAGACCCTTCCATCTCTCCACCTATACCTTTACAAATCATCGATAGAAACAACTGGGGAAAAGAATCCTCTTGTACAGCATTGAGTAGCTTGAGCATTTGCGTAGCGTTAAGCGTAACCTTTTGGTTAGGATTAGCCCCTTTCGATACGATCTCTTTAATAGATGCTACATCGACGCCCCACATAGCTTCACGCAACTGCGCCTCTAAATTTAATTGCTCCTCAAAGTATGGGGTCACACTATTTGACTGAATAGATTGAATAGACATGCTTCTCTCCTTGTTTGGCTTTAGAAGTTGCGACAAATTTTAGATCTGCTAGCAACTTTTAATCAAGAGCAACTTATTGAGTTAAACTATTAATAATTAATTTATTAATAGTCGTTTTTACTAGAAGATTATGTAAAAATAGAAATCACTTGACCTGCATTTAGCGACAATTTACACTCTTTGGATTCGCATTTTAAAGAAAATACTATGAAGTGCCCATTTTGTGATCATGAAGAAGTAAAGGTAACGGACTCACGCAATGCTGCTGAGGCCAACGCTATTAGGCGTAGGCGTCAATGTTTGAAGTGTGAGAGACGCTTTACGACTTTTGAAACTGTAGAACTAGCTTTGCAGGTACACAAGAAGGATGGAAGGTATGAAGACTTCCAGGAACACAAACTTTTAAATGGTCTTGTGGCGGCTTGCCGCCATACTCGTATAAGTCCTGATCAGGTGAGAAATTTAGCTTCTAAAGTTACAAGCCAAATTTTGGATCTTCAGGCAAGAGAGATTTCTACTCAGAAGATAGGAGAGATCGTGATGGAGCATTTAAATGTTTTAGATGATATCGCATATATACGCTTTGCTTGCGTATATCGCAGGTTTAAGGATATAGATGAGCTTGTAGAAGCAATTGCTACATTAAATGAAAAAGATCTTATTAAAAATAAATCGGAATAGTTCTATATAGGAGCCATAACGATTTCAACCCTAAACCACGAGGTTAGTATGCCTTTAAAAAGAAAAGACTTAGAAAAATTCAAGACTGTTTTAGAAGATATGCATAAGCAGCTTTCTCATTCTTTAGAGACCAACGCGCAGCAAGTTAAGCAGCCTGACGAAGCTACAGGCTACTCTCAACACCAAGCTGATGAAGGCACAGATGATTTTGATAGAACGATTAATATTGAAGTAACAGGAAAAGAGCTCAATATCTTAAAACAGATAGAGCGGGCACTCACCAAGATAGAAGAAGAGACCTATGGGGTTTGTGATATTTCAGGTGAAGAAATCCCATTGCTTCGTCTAGAAGCTATCCCTTATGCGACCATGACAGTAAAAGCTCAGGAAAAACTTGAGAAAGGGATTTTATGATCGGAAAAAAAAGAGCTAAACTTTTATTCAGTATTTTTACGACCATTTTGGCTGTGGATATTATTTCTAAATGGGTGGTTGGTTCTTTTTTACCTCTTATGCAAAAAGGTGTTTTACCTTATCCGTATGGGGGAATTGCTGTCTTTCAAAACTTTTTTGGGGTTAATTTTTCAATTAACCACCAAACGAATACGGGAGCTGCTTGGGGAATTTTCCCTAATTCCACCCAGACTTTGCTTTATATTCGTATTGCAATCATTGGGGTTCTGCTTTTGTATACTCTGTTCTTTAACCCGAACAGAAGAACTCAGATCCCCTTTATTTTAATTATCAGCGGTGCGGTTGGAAATGTATTAGATACCCTCTTTTACGGCCACGTCATTGATATGTTCTTTGTTGAGCTTTGGGGTTATGATTTCCCTGTTTTCAACGTAGCTGACTCCTTTATTTTTCTAGGGGTAGCATGGCTTTGCTTGATCAACTTAAGTCGAGATAAAAGAGCTGACTATAGAAATTCTGTAAGTGAATCAGATGGCTTCGATTCCTCTCCTCCCACAGACAACTAATCAACAAGCTGCTGGCAATCCTAATTTTTCGAGATGGGTATCTCTTGATTTTTTGATTGACCTAGATGAGATGAAAGCGTTTTTAAAGGAGCTTGATCCTTTTCATTTACTTTCCTCTACTCCTATTCAAAAGGAAGATCCTTTTTACTTGAGTCAAGAGGATTTTTTAGATGCTTATTCCTATTATATTTCTGAACTTAAAGAAGGAAGAATACCTGAGCTTGCGCGCTATAAGTTTTATTTCCATCTCTTTTTAACGACTCACTTAGATGGGATTTTCAGAAGAGCTGTCAGCGAAGAGAAAGAAATTTTAAAAATTGAGATTCCAACTCTATTAGTTCGGCCTATTTGTCTTAACTTTTCAAGGGTAGATCAATCCATTCGGGTTGGGCCTTTGAACCCTGAAGGTATTTTATGGGGACTACAGATCTCTTTTCCTCAGTTGATCCAAAAAGCGAGATCTCCTGAGATAGAGCCTATCAAACCCCAAAATGATCCCAATGCAATGCTTTTTAAAAAAGTAAGAGGTTGGATACGCACTCACACAAAACCTGCTCTTTTCAAAGTAAGTGGAAAAGAAATTTCGGTTCCAATCCGACTTGGAAAAAAGTGTTTAAGTTGGATCAACTCCCATCCTCAATTTAAAGAACATCTTTCCATTTCTAATGCTATTTAAAAAAAATATTGATTTTTTGTTAAACTCTATGGCCTTATAGATCCTTATTTATAAGTATGAGGTTATATGAAGTTTATAAGATCCTTTTTTTTGATATTTGCTCTAACTATTTTTTCTTCTTCTGTATTTGCAGATGAACTCAATCTATTAGAAGATAATACTGTAGAATCCTCCCTAAACCAACTCGTGACCTACTCTGGAAAGGATGCTCGAAAAAGAAGAAGGCTTGAGAGAGATAAATACAGAGGGAAAGGAGCTCTTTATTTTTCCTCAATAAGAAACTTTCAACCTTCTAAAAGTGTATTTTTTCAAACTAATATTGGGGTAGGCTTTTTATACTTTAGTGGCCTTCGTGGTAACTTGATGGGTGCACCAACTGTAAACTTTTCTACTGCTACTAGGTGGAGAGATGCACCTTTAAAGGGACGCCTCTCTTATAACCGAACACCTCTATTCGAATACCTTCTTGGATATCGCTTTAACAATTGGCTAAAACTAGCCCTCTCTTATCAACACCAAGGGGGTGTAGCTATTCAAACCCAACTGCTTTCAGCTTACCCTGCTACAGCTTCTCCTGGTTCTGTAAATGTAAAACTCTCTTCAAATCTTAGCTTAGATGCTCTACTTGCTAAATTTTACTTTGAGCTTCCATTCGGCATTGTTTGCAAAAGTCTTTCTTTGAACCCTTATTTAGCTGCCGGTGTTGGACCCGGTTGGCAAAGCTGGACACAAATTCAAGCCTATTATGGAGTTAGTAGCAGTTCCTTTAACAGACAGGTTCTTTTACTTCGTCAAAAGATTTCTGCCAATGCCGTTTGGATGATAGATACGGGACTTTGCATGCAAAGCACCGCCCCTGAAAATAGCTTTTCACTCCTAATGGGTTGTAAATACAATCAGTGGGGACAAGCTAGAAGCATGGGTAAGATGTCTCAACAAGGAGCTCAGAAACTTGCTCTTGCAGAAACCGTAAGAGTCAAAACAGTCTATCAATTTGCTCCTTACTTAGGAGTCCAGTGGAATTTTTCCCCAAATGGATTTTCCAAAAATTATCATTGTTTGAAAAAGAACAGCTCTCAAATAAATGTTCCCTATTGGCTACCATCAAAAGAATTCCAATATCCAAGTAGCATGTGGACTCAGTTCAATGCAGGGATAGGTTTTTTATACTTCTCTGGTTTGAGAGGCAATTTAATGGGACGTCCTTCTGAGGATTTCGACGTGGCTAACGCTTGGAGAGATGCACCTCTCAAAGGAGGCCTCTCTTACAATCGAACCCCTCTTTTCGAATATCTTCTTGGATACAGATTTAACAATTGGCTAAAGCTGGCACTCTCTTATCAACATCAAGGAGGAGTTGCAATCCAGACTAAAGCGCTCTTAGCTTTTCCAAACGCTAGTGTAAGCAGCTCAGAGACTATTCAATTTTCTTCAGGCCTTAGCTTAGATGCACTACTCGCTAAAGTATACTTTGAGCTTCCTTTCGCACTAGTTTGGAAAAATATCTCAACCAATCCTTATTTAGCAGCTGGTATTGGACCTGCTTGGCAAAGCTGGGCCCCTGTTCAGGTAGACTTCTCGATCAACAACACTAACTTCATTAATAGAAGGCTCCCTCTTCGCCAGAAAATTTCAGCCAATGTGGCTTGGATGATAGATTCGGGACTTCGTTTGCAGAGTACCTATCCAGATAGCTTTTTCTCGGTTTTACTAGGTTGTAAATACAATCAGTGGGGACAAGCTAGAAGTATCGGTAAAATGTCTCAGCAAGGGACTTATAAAGTGACCATTACAGACCCTCTTAGAATTAAAACCGTCTATCAGTTTGCACCTTACTTAGGAGTTCAATGGAACTTTGTATCCAATCGATATGCAGAACCTGGTTATAAGTTAAAAGGGAGAAGTCCAAACGTTTGCTTACCTTACTGGGTCGCATCTAAAGAGTTTCAATCTCCTAAAGCCATTTGGACTCAGTTTAATGTAGGGGTTGGCTTTCTGTACTTCAGCGGCCTTCGAGGTAACCTGCTAGGTAGACCAAATGTAAATTTTGCCTTTCCTTCTGCCTGGATAAAGGCTCCTGTCACAGGAAGACTCTCTTATAATAGAACCCCTCTATTTGAATATCTTCTAGGGTTTAAATTTAATAATTGGCTAAAGCTAGCACTCTCCTACCAGCATCAGAGTGACATCACGATTCAGACTAAAATGCTCTCTGCTTTTCCAAGTAACTCTACGCACAAATCAACAGCTGTAAAATTCACATCAAGCTTGGGTCTGGATGCAGTACTCGCTAAATTATACTTTGAGCTCCCCTTTGCACTGATTTGGAAAAGTCTTGCAACAAATCCGTATCTAGCTGTCGGGGTAGGGCCAGGTTGGCAGAGTTGGACCCAAACCAATGTCAATTATGCAGGTCATACTTCCTCTGTTTTTTTTGCAGCCCCCCTTCTTCTTGCTCAAAAGGTTTCAGCTAATGCAGTTTGGATGGTCGATGCAGGACTTCGCATGCAAAGCGCTTATCCAAATAGTAAGTTCTCAGTTTTACTTGGGTACAAGTATAATCAATGGGGACAAGCAAGAAGTATCGGTAAAATGTCTCAGCAAAAGTCACAAAAACTCTCTTTAACGCAGCCATTTAGAATCAAAACGGTTTACCAGTTCGCTCCATATCTTGGTGTGCAGTGGAACTTTTAAGGGCATACGATGTTTAGTGTCATTTATCGATTTAATTTGAGGCCTCAGCAAGAAGCTTCCTACAAAAAGCACTGGAATACTGTTGTGGACCACTTTAAGAAAGAATGTGGAGCCCTAGGCTCCATTTTGCATCAAGGAGATGATGGAATGTGGGTCGCTTACTCTTGTTGGCCTGACAAAGCTACCAGGGACGCTGCTTGGCCAGGAAAAGAGGCGCCTAATAAGAGACTCCCTCAAGAGGTTCGAGTTGCAATAGAGAAGATGCAAGAGATTGCTGCTGAAAATCAAGATCTAGAGCAATATGATGAAATTGCCTTAAAGGCTGTTGAAAATAAGCTTTTCGAATCAACTAATAATTTCATTTAATTTTTTCATGTTCTATAAGTTTTAGGTCATGAGTATTCGCATCCAAATCATCACAATAGGCAATGAGCTTCTAGAGGGGCAAACGGTCAACACCAACGCAACCTTCATCTGCAAAGAGCTCTATAAGGTGGGGTATCTGCCTCAAAGTCAGATCTCTATTTTAGATGACCCTAAAACTATGCTCACAGCATTTGAAGCTTCTTTGAAGGAGTTTCAAGTAACGATTTGTTCAGGGGGCCTCGGTCCCACTTTAGATGATCTAACTCTTGGTGTAGCTTGTAAGCTATTTGACTCTAAACTAGAACTTAATCAAAGTCTTTTAAAAAAATTAGAGAAGCGCTTAAAGCATCTCAACATTCCGAATATAGAACGCACTTGCTTCGCTCCAAAAAAAGCAGATATCTTTTCTAACTTTGTTGGAATGGTTCCTGGCTACTTCTTTAAAAAGGGACGTAAGCTTTTCGTTTTGCTGCCAGGTGTGCCCTATGAATTTCAGTACTTGGTGGTTAAAGAACTGATTCCACTTTTAAAAAAGGAATTTCCTATTCAAGAGAAGGAACATAAAAAAGTACTTCACCTTTGTAGAATACCTGAAAGTGGAATAGCACCCTACCTCGAAGAGCTCCAAAAAAAGAACCCTTCAGTTGATTTTGGTATCTATCCCAAACTCGGCATACTATCAGTGCATGTCAAATGTAGAGCAAAAACTAAAGTATTGGCAAATGCTAAGATCGATCCTTTAATTAAAGCATTGAAGAAAAAATATCCCGGACGTTTTTTTAGTGGACGCTTTGATGCTATTGAAGAGGCTTTGCATGATTTATTTATTCGGAAGAAATGGACGCTTAGCTTGGCTGAATCTTGCACAGGAGGCGCTCTTACCGAGCATTTTACAAAACAGGCAGATGCATCTAAGTATTTAACAGGATCAATTGTAGCCTATCAAAATGAAGTTAAGAAAAACCAGCTCGGTGTTCTAGAGTCGACGTTAAAAAAAGAGGGGGCTGTAAGTGAGGCGTGTGCAAAAGAGATGGCGCTTGGTGCCAATCACTTATTCAAAACGGATTTCTCTATAGCAACGACAGGAATTGCAGGGCCTAGTGGAGGCACAAAAGAGAAACCCATTGGAACAGTTTGGCTTGCTATTGCCCGAAAAAATAAAATTTTATTTACCGAGAAAATCCATGTTCGAGGGGCAAGGAGTGTTGTTATTCAAAGAACAATCCTCTATGTTCTTGCAGAGTTTTGGATGATGAGAGATAATCTTTAGTCAAAATTTTACCTGATTGAGTTATGCAAGATATTACAATAAAAGGCGCTAGAGAGCACAATCTCAAAGGAATCGATGTTACCATCAAACGCAATAAGTTTGTGGTAGTAACAGGTCTTAGTGGCTCTGGGAAGTCCTCACTTGTTATGGACACTCTTTTTGCTGAAGGACAACGCCGCTTTGTTGAGTCTCTTTCTTCCTACGCAAGGCAATTCTTAGGGCTTATGGAGAAACCTGATGTCGATGAAATTGAAGGACTCTCTCCTGTTATTGCAATTGATCAAAAGTCAGGGACTAAAAACCCACGCTCAACTGTTGGAACGATTACAGAAATCTATGATTACTTTAGGGTTCTCTTTGCTAGAATTGGACAAGCGCATTGCCCGAACTGCAAAGTTGCTATTTCTAAACAGTCACTCACCAACATAGCTAACCAGATCATAGAAAAGTATCAGGGGCAAAACATCATCCTTCTAGCGAATATCCTTAGAGGAGTGAAAGGGCATCACAAAGATATTATAGCCAACTTAATTCAAGCGGGATTCTTAAGAGCACGCATTGATGGAGAAATCGTCCGATTAGAAGACTTGAAAGAGCTTGCGCGCTATAAAGCCCACACAATTGACGTTGTGATTGACCGCATTCAAATGAAAGATGAAATTAGATCAAGACTCACAGAATCTTTAGAGACCGCCTCTAAAGCAGGAAAAGGAACCATCACGGTTCATGCAAATGACAAAGATGAAGTCTTCTCTGAGAAGTTTGCCTGCATTGAATGCGGCTATAGCTTTAAAGAGATCTCTCCTCGTCTTTTTTCCTTCAATAGCCCTTATGGCGCGTGCCCTAAATGTTCGGGACTTGGAACAGTGCCTAAGCAAACGCGCATGTTACCTCGCCTTCTCTTTCGCTATCAACGCACTCAATCCCAAGCAATCAAAGAAAAGATCGAAGCTGCTTTATCTGAAATGAAGTGTAAAGAATGCGCAGGCTCTAGACTCAATGAAGAGGCATTAGCCGTCACCTTTAACAATAAGAATATTGGGGAGATTTGCTCCTTATCTATTGAAGATTTGCAGCAATTTATAAAGAAGGTAAAAGTCTCTAAACAAAACTTGCTGGTAGCTGAAAAAGTTTTAAAAGAGATCTCAGCGCGGATCCAGTTTCTAATTGATGTGGGGCTTAACTACTTAACACTCAGCCGAAGTGCTAAAACCCTATCTGGTGGAGAAGCTCAGCGTATACGGCTTGCGACTCAGATAGGCTCCAAACTCGTCAATGTCCTCTATATTTTAGATGAGCCCAGTATTGGACTTCATCAAAAAGATAACGAAAGGCTTTTAGTTACCTTAGAAAATTTAAGAGACGCAGGCAATACGCTTGTAGTCATCGAACACGATGATGAAACCATGAAGCGAGCTGATCAGATTATTGATATTGGGCCACTTGCTGGTGTGCATGGAGGTGAAGTTGTTTTTAATGGAACTTATAAAGAGATTTTAAAGTGCCCAAACTCCTTAACAGGGAAATATTTAAGAGGACAAAAGTTTATAGCTGTTCCTCCCATTCGGCGAGAAGGCAATGGCCACGAGCTTGTCATTAAGAGACCTAGCTTGAATAATTTAAAGCAAATGGATGTTCATTTCCCTTTAGGCAAGTTTATCTGCGTCACAGGCGTTTCTGGATCAGGGAAGAGTACTTTAATCAATGAGCTACTCTACAAAGGCCTTAAGGCCCACTTTAACAAAGACAAAAAGGCCTTTTTTGAATGTGATGGCTTTGAAGGGCTTGATCACATAGATAAAGTCATTATGATTGATCAATCCCCTATTGGAAGAACCCCGAGATCTAATCCTGCTACGTATACAGGCATCTTTGATTTTGTTCGGCAGCTTTTTGCAAAACTTCCTTCAGCCCAAATTAAAGGATACGAAGCGGGCCGCTTCTCTTTTAATGTCAAAGGAGGACGATGCGAGGCATGCCAAGGAAGTGGAAAGCTTAAAATAGAGATGCACTTTATGCCTGATGTCTATGTGACATGTGAGGAATGCTCAGGAAAACGCTTTAACTCAGAGACGTTAAAGATACAGTTTAAGGGAAAAAGTGTGGCAGACGTTCTTCAGATGACTCTAGAGGAAGCTGCTCTTTTCTTTGAAAATCATCCTCAGATAAGAACTAAAATCGACACTCTTTTAAGTGTGGGGCTTGGTTATATTAAGCTCGGTCAATCAGCTGTCACCCTCTCAGGAGGAGAAGCGCAGAGAACTAAACTTGCAAGAGAGCTCAGTAAAAGAGGGACAGGAAAAACACTCTACATCTTAGATGAGCCCACAACGGGACTTCACTTTGCTGATATTGAAAAGCTCCTTCTCGTTTTAAATCGACTGGTTGATAAGGGAAACACTGTGGTCACCATTGAGCACAATTTAGATGTGGTCAAGGTAGCAGACCACTTACTAGACTTAGGTCCTGACGGTGGAAACCGTGGTGGAAACTTAGTTGCAAAGGGATCTCCTGAAGAGGTCAGTAAAAACGAAAATTCTTATACTGGCCAATTTTTATCAAAAATGTTAAGTCCTTAAAACATGAGTCGATTTAAGCAACACCCCATGATTCCCGTTTTCCTAGTGGTCTTTTTTGGCTACGTAGGATTTAGCTTGGCCTTTCCTATTTTCTCTCCGATGTTCTTGGATACCTCTCATAACTTTTTTACTACAAACCTCCCTTTGAAGTTACGTACCACACTCTTAGGGTTTGTGCTTGCAGCCTACCCTCTTGGACAGTTTTTGGGACTTCCTCTCCTTGGACAGCTCTCTGACTGCTATGGAAGGAAAAAGGTCCTGTCAATTTCATTAATTTTTTCACTTGTAGCTTATATCGCAAGCGCTGCCTCAATTCTTATGCATTCTTTTTGGCTGCTGATACTGAGTCGATTTGTCTGTGGATATGCAGAAGGCAACTTCTCCATTGCACAAGCAACTGTAGCTGATATTTCTACAGGACATCATCGAGTCAAGAAGTTTGGAATTATCAACATGGCAGCAAGTTTAGGATTTGTTTTTGGCCCGATTATTGGTGGAAAGCTTGCAGACCCTCAGCTCGTCAGTTGGTTTGGAGATGATACCCCTTTTTGGTTTGCAGGCATTTTAATCTTATGCACTTGGATTTTAGTTCTCTGGCAACTGCCTGAGACAAAGCCAAAAGAATCACGCTCCAAACCAAAAGATAGTCTTCACCCTCTATCTGGTCTGATGATTGTTCATAAAAACTTTACTAAAACAGGCCATAGAGATCTCTATCTCATTAACTTTATGTTCTATTTTGGTCTCTTTTTCTTCTACCAATACTACCCTGTACTCCTTGTAAAAAGATATAACTTCACCCCTTCTGGGATCGCTGATATTTGTGCTTATGTCGCAGTGATTGTCGCATTAAGTCAGCTTTTAATTGTACACCCTCTTGCCAAGCGGGTTCAACCTAGAAAGGCAGCTATCTTAGGTGCTTTTATTTTAGCGCCTGCTCTTGGTTGCTTAACTATTCCAAACTTTGCAATTGTCACCTATGTTTTCTTACCCATCGCATGTATCGCCATGGGCCTTGCCACTACCAACTGGCAAAGCTTAGTCGCCCACAGTGTTTCAGAGGATCTAATAGGAGAAGTCTTAGGCGTTAATTACTCTATGCAAATTCTAGGGGAAATTTTAACAAGCGCACTAGGTGGATTCTTAGCAGGGTTTTTCATTATTTCATTGCCATTGGTAGTAGGAGGAATCGTCGTCTTCTTAGCGGCTTTGGCAATTTGGATCTTCACCCAAGAAGGAGAAGAAGAAGACTCTCCTTCCTAATCTCCACATATTTCTGGATCATTCAGTAGGATCGGAAGGATACCTACCAGTGTCGGTGACCAGTTCAATCCCATTTTATAAACAACTCTACCAGCTAAAAACGATGCTATAATCGATTTTTTATGGATAGAGGGTAACTCTTGAAGAAGACGCTCTTCAAAATGCTCCCTTAAAAAGGCTGGGCAGTAAGAGAGGAAGCAACGATTTAGTGGGTCGTTGCGATCTAAAGAGAGCTCTATATTCTCAAAGTAATCTAAGAGTTGATAGGTATAGAAATTAATCTTATGGGATATTTTCTCAGAGATCTCTGTAAGAGGAAGTCCTAATTCTTTATGAGCTCCCAGCATTAACTGCGCTTCCTCTAAAGATTTCTGTCCTAAAATTTTTAAAGTCTCTTCTATAATATTTTCGTGATACTTCTTCATTTCCTCATCTGAGAGTATAAGTCCACATAAGACCTCAAAAGAAGAAGCAATTACTCCCCCTTTATTAGCAGAGCTATCTCGAATGATTAAAACCCCAAGTTCCTCTAAAGCTTTGCGAGCTTTAGGAGTAAGATAGAGATTAGCTCCTTCAATAATAGCTTTAGAAGTGGGCTGGTTCTTTGAATCTAAAAAATCTGTGTAGTTGTTGATATTTAAAGTTGCTGGGCGCCCTCCACACGGAATAAAGATATCTGCTACGGTTTGGTGCACATTGTGTCGAACAAGGCTATTCATCTCATTTCCAGAAAGCCACTCTTTCACTACTTTTCCCTTTTTTTTCCGTATGCAGAGTGTTTTTTGTGAATACTCTGTTTCCTCTTTTTTGGTTTGATTATCAACTAAAAAGCCTCCATCAGAGAGCTTCTCAGGATTGTATCCATTAATTGGTTGTTCAGATTGAAAGAGGTGATAAAGCTCCTCTAAATCAAGGCCATTAGGATCAAAAATGGTTCCGGAAATATCGACCGTTGCCAAGAGCTTTGCTGTTTTAGGATAATACTTATAAAGATTTTTCATTTGGTTACCCGCGACGTCACCATCTGGGCCACCTGTCATTTTAACCGTGAAAACATCTTTTTCTGGGTTAATGCCTAAAAATTCCAGTGTCTGATGCATAAAGACATTCACTCCAAGTGAAGTCACTCCATGTTCTTTATGGTTGATCCCAATATCTGGTTTTGAAGAAATAAAGGAAGAGCCTGGTCTATAGTCATATTTTTTGCTATGGGCCGCAATCCACTCAATAATTTCTGTGTGCATATTCTCATCAGGCCCTAGATAGACATATTCGGGTTTAGAGTAGTAGCTGACAATATGTTTAGCTCTTAAAGTTCCATCTTCTTCACAGTTTACAAGTGTGATCAAGCTATCCACAAACGCTCTTTGAGCCTGATGTAGATACGATAGCCTTTCAACTCTGGTAGCAGCTTGCAGCTTAGAGTCTATTTCTTTTTTGCTATATTTCTCTTTTTGAAGTTCGTTCTGATAAAGATTTCTTTCCATTTCAAGAGGACCTGATGGCTCTAAAAATATGACTGCCTTAGATCCCCCTTCTGGAATGTCTTTATTTTTCTTGTGCTGGGTGTACGCGAGAGAATAGTTCTCCATAAAGACTTCGTTTCTATCGAATTGAACATATTCTAAGC
>CAYGMF010000035.1:13444-16470 GCA_964351075.1 uncultured bacterium | reverse complement strand
GCTTGTGCGTGATTTTTTGGAAGAGCCGGGATCAAGCTCATTTTGGCGGCTTCTGGCCATAGCGCCAGTTAAAATTCCTGCGAGTTCTGTGTGCCCTTGTGATTTAGCCTTATCAAGGGGAGTCACTCCTTTTTTATTTTCACAGCCTACTTTGGCCCCTCTCTCTAATAGAAGTTTTACGAATTCAGTATGACCTTCGTGGGCAGCTGTGTGAAGTGGAGTTTCGCCTTCCTGGTTTGCATGGTTGACTTGGGCATTTCGAGTTATTAGAAGTTGCATAAGTGCAACGTTTCCTCTGTATGCTGCATAGTGCAGTGCTGTATTTCCTTGACTATCAGGCTTATCTACTGTAACACCTGCATCTAATAGAATTGTTACACGTTCTGGTAGTTGATTGTATGTAGCCAACTGAAGAGCTGTCATTCCTTTGCCGTTACACTTATCTACTGTAGCACCTGCATCTAATAGTGGTGTCATACAATCCGTGTAGGGTAGTGTTAGGCTAGTAAAGAGTACTGTATCTCCATTCTTGTCTTCATGATCGATATTAGCCCCCCCATCTACTAAAGGTTTTATACACGCAACATGGCCCTTTTGTACGATAGTAAAAAGTGGAGTTTGTCCCTGGTTATCTGGTTGATTAGGATTAGCTTTTGCCGTCAACAAAAGTTCAATGCACTCAGTAGATCCATAGGATGCTGCTTTATGAAGAGGTGTTTCCCCTAAATAGCTACCCTTATTCATATTAGAACCTGCCTCTATGAGATGAGCTATGCATTCAGTATGTCCATTACATGCAGCATAATGCAGAGCAGTTTCCTCTGCCCAATCTTCAAAATTTACATTAGCATCATTCTGTATGAGAAATTTTAGAGCTTCAACCTTACCCTTAAATACAGCACTGAAGAGGGGGCTGAAGCCTCTTTTATTTTGAAAATCAATTAGGGCTCCGGCTTCTTTTAGAAGACGCATGCATTCAATATTTTCCTGAGAAGTGGCTATAAAAAGAGGTGTTTCACCTAAAATTGTGCATGGACAGTTTACATCACTACCTGCCTCCAATAAAAGTCGGATACACGGTAGGTGCATTTTTTTCACAGCCAGATGGAGGGGAGAGTGCCCTCTTCGGTCTTGAGTTGATCCGCCTTCTTTTTGGTGCTCAAGTAAAGCTGTTAAGTAATCAACATTACCATATTCAGCAGCTCTATGATAAGGAGTTCTATCATCTTCATCTACAGCTGTGGCATCAAGCACCCCTTGACTTAGTAAACGAGAAATTTCTTCTTTAGAGAGGTCATTAGGTGTGTCTTTGAAAATAGGCTTAAATATGGGAACTAATGCTTCTTTAGCTCTACATACAGGGCATAAAGGGCATTTGTTTGGATCATTTTCATAGAGTTCAACGGCACATGCTTTATGCATATGGTGTGAAATAAGGGCGCCACCAGGTCCTGAAAAGCATGAAGTTCCTACAATAGAAGCCTTCAGGACTGCATGGCTTCTATCATCCCCAACAGCTTCCTTTACTCCTTCCAAGCATATTGGACATTTCCAGTCTTTCCCAGTCTGCCCTTCAAGCCCTCTAAGTACTTCACTATAAGCGCCTCTTGTCCCTCTGGCTGGTCCTGCTAAACCACTCATTACTCTACCTACTAAAATTTAATCGTTTGCTTCACTATATTATATCTTAAAACGCATTGACTGTCAAGAGTAAATTTTAAATAGAGCGGGCGCGGAAGAGTTTTTAAGTGTCTTTATATAAGCAAGTTAAGTTGTTTTTAAAGAAGAATTGACAGGCCTTAAGCTGATTCTTCATCGCCTTTGCGAGGATAAGCTACCCAAGTTAGAACCCCTGTCATCACAAGATAGGCTATTATCCCAAAAATAGGAGCTAGAATCGGAGAGGCATTGATATTGATGACTCCAAGGATAGCAAAAAGAGCGACTACAATTCCCATGAGGGCATCGCCGGCCACTAGCCCTGAAGCAAATAAAACACCCTTTTCAGACCAACCCTCTGGCTTATTTCTATGGACAAAGAGTGAAACAAGGCCCCCTATAAAAATACAGGTTGTTGTTTCTAAAGGAAGGTAGAGCCCAATGGCAAAAGCAAGGGCATGGATGCCCATGAGCTCGACAGCTACCCCTATTAAAGCTCCTATTAAGATGAGCTGATAGGGGAGGTCTCCTTGAATAAATCCCTTCACAATCAAAGAGAGAAGAGTAGCTTGAGGAGCAGAGAGTTGAGAGGAACCTAAAGTATAGGCTTTATTGAGTAGGATTAAAGCAATTCCAAGCACGCAAGCGGCTGCAACTGTACCAATCATCATTGCTATTTGTTGTTTTTGAGGTGTAGCTCCTACCAAAAAACCGGTTTTAAGATCTTGAGAAGTATCTGCTGCTACACAAATTGCAATGGAGACCACAGAGCTTACAACAGCTGCTGTGATCATATAGATACTACTTGTCCACCCAAGCGCCAAAAATAAGAAGAGGGTGATTAAAAGAGTCATGATGATAATTCCAGAAGCTGGATTAGAAGAACTTCCAATTAAACCAACAGTCATTGAAGTCACTGCCACAAAGAAAAATCCAAGCACTGCAATAAGCATGATACTGAATAAATTAAGGTTTAAAACAGGGATTAACCAAAGACCTAAAAGGCAAAGAATGACCCCTGGAATGACAAACTTATAAGGGATATCTCTGTGGGTCCTTAAAATTTTAGCCCCTTCATCCGCAACATCTTTAGCTGTTTTTTTAAATGCGAGTTTAAAAGCTTTAGCAATGCCAGGAAAAATTCGAAATAAACTTAATAAACCTCCAATAGTCACACCACCAGCCCCAATATAGCGGATGTAGTTGGACCAAATCTCATCATTAGTGAGAGTGGATATAGCAGCTGTAGCAGGTGGAATAATTGCATTGCCCTGACCAAAGATTTTTATAAGGGGCATTAAGATCCACCACCCTAAAACTCCTCCAGAGATCATGGTAGACGCTATCTTAGGCCCAATGATAAAACC
>CAYGMF010000035.1:4822-13344 GCA_964351075.1 uncultured bacterium | reverse complement strand
CTAAAACTCCTCCAGAGATCATGGTAGACGCTATCTTAGGCCCAATGATAAAACCTACCCCCAATAGAGCAGGAGTTGTGTCTAAACTAATAACTGCATTTCTAAAATTTCGAACTTTAACAGTTAAAACTTCTGGCCAAAGGCTTAAAAAACCTGTGCAAAAACGAAAAGCCCCTCCAACTAAAACTCCATAGATAGCAAGTAAAGCTTTTTTAGCTCCCTTTTCGCCCGCTTTTAAGATTTCAGCGCAAGCTGTTCCCTCAGGAAAGAGAAGTTTTCCATGTTCTTTAACAACGAAATGTTCACGCATAGGAAGCATATAAAAAATGCCTAGTATACCTCCCAACACTGAAAGAAGAAAAGTCCTCACAATGGAGATATCACTCCCTAAAAAGTAAAGGGTAGGAACTGTAAAGATAACACCTGATGCCAGAGCTTCTCCGGCAGAAGCCATTGTCTGCACAATATTATTTTCTAAGATCGATACCCGTTTAAAACAGGTTCTTAGAATTCCCATGGAAATCACAGACGCTGGAATAGAAGCTGAAACCGTCATACCGGCTTTTAAACCAATGAAGGCATTTCCTATAGCAAAGAAGAGTGCTAAAATAATCCCGAGCAGGACAGCTTTTACAGTCATCTCAGGTACTGACTTTTCTGCTGCAATAACAGGGCTATAATTTTTAAAGCTAGGCATTCAAACTCGTTATAAAATGTAAACCTGTTCATAACGGAATAGTTATTTTTTTAAACAGTAAATTTGTGAAAACTTCTGGGGAACCTTATTTGGTTTGCTCTGATCTAAGAGAGTTAGCTTCAAAAGAAGAGCAGCACTTTTTTCATCTTCCTTAGAAATGAAGAGCTCTAAGGGGACTTCGTTAGAGTTTAGCAATAGTGTGTAGGTCTTGAACTTGACTTCTGAGTCTTCTTCTTTTAGAAGTGTTTGAATTTCCTCAAAGTTCAGTTCTTGTTTTAGATTTAAAAAAAGCTCGTCTACTTTTTCTTGAAGCATTTCTTCATGCTTCCAAGTATGATTTAAATGAATCAAACTCGAAAAGCTTTTCAAAAATAGGGGGAAGCAAGAAGAGAGCAGCAGAAGAGCTACGAGTAGCTCAAGAAGAAGGTAGGAGTTTTTTTTCTTTTTGTAATACATGGGGAAACCCTTTTATAAGAAATGAAGCGGATTGTTTAGAAGATCCCTTTAAAACAAGGTGCTCAGGGCTCTCAAAAGTCCCAAAGTAAGAGATGGGAAGTTTAATTTTTTGATTCGAAAAAGAGGAGCTTTCTATCGAGCGCTTCAAAATACCTTTTTTATCTACAAGGTCAATACGCTTTAAATGGCGGAAGTTTTTTATCCTTTGAATAGGCTCTAAAAGCTTTTGATCTTCGCAAAAAAGCTCACAAACAAGCCTCTGATCTTGGTAAAAGAGGAGAATGTCCAAATCAACATCTTCATTTAAAACAAGGTCATATGCTAACTGCAGATGTCCCATAAGCTTCTCTGACTCCCTTTCAAACTGATTCTTTCTAATAAGAGAAGTGAGTGAAACAGATAAAGTCCCAATGACTAAAGCCACTAAGGACAAAGCTATAATAAGCTCAATAAAGCTAAAAGAGTTCTTCTTCATCAAGATCAATCTGGATGTTTTCAGACTTGGAAACTAAAGTGTAACCATCCTCGCTAATATCTACTTCAAAGGGTTTTCCCCAGCCATCCCAAATGTCTGTTTGGTTAGGCTTTGTTTTTATTAAAGGGGAGTCTTTAACATGTTCTATCCAGTTGCTTTTAACCTCCTCTGAGGAATGGCCCTCTAAAAGAGCGAGGTTAAGGATCGCATCTATCTTTTTCTTGGTCTCCTCAGTCTTAAAACGTTTCCCTTTCTGAACAGCTCCCTTTAGGTTGAAAGCAAGAGCGCCCCCTACTATTCCAACTAAGATGATCACAAGCATGATCTCTATTAACGTAAGCGCATTTCGTTTTTTTTTCATGTGGTCTCCTAAATAGCAATTGAGTTTATATCGGTTAGCGGAATCAATATTCCAAGCATAATGGCGCCAATAATCACTCCCATAATAAGTAATATAATGGGTGAAAGTAAAGTCATCAATTTAGAAAGCTTCTTCTCGACACTTTCTTCATACATACTAGCGAGCTTTCCAAAGCTATGGCTCAACTCTCCAGAAGTCTCGCCTATCTTAAGAATATGACTAAAAAGAGGGGGGAAAAGAGGTTGCTTTTGAAGCTCTTCACTTAACTTTTCACCTTCTTCTATCTTCTTTTCAGCTAGATGAATGATCTTTTTAATCACACTATTTGAGACTAAGCCTTTAGATAAGTTTAGACTCTGAAGTAGAGGAACCCCTCCCTTTAAAAGCATCTCCATTGTAGAGGAAAACTTGGAAAGACAAAGATCTAAAATAAGCGATTTTACAAGAGGTAGTTTCAGTAAAAGAAGGTCTATATGAGGCTTTAACTGATTACTCTTTAAGCGCCATTTCAACAGCCAAGTGGCTATTGCTCCTGAAATGAGGTAAACGATCTCCCATTTTCTAAGGTGGTGGCTTATAGAAATAACTGTTTGGGTAAGCCCATGATTACTGCTTCCTTCAAACAGATTTTCTAAAGAAGGGACAATGTATAGAATCATCAGATGAATCAAGATGAAGCAAAACACGAGAAGTATTGAGGGGTATAAGAGAGCCGATGTCACTTGCTTTTTCAGCTTGTGTTGACGCTCATACTCCCGAACGATTTGTTTAAGAGCCTGATCTAAATGTCCACTTTGCTCTCCAACTTGAATAAGGGTGCAGTAAAAAGAGCTGAAGCAATTGGGGAACTTTGCAAGGGAAGAGGAAAGCGTAGAGCCCGATTCTAAAGACTCCGAGAGAGAGAAAATTACATCTGAGATACGATCCTGAGCAAGCTGCTCTTTTAAAAGTGAGAGGCTTTCAAATAAGGGAAGACCCGCTTCTATCAGTTGCAAAAGCTCACGAGTAAAGTTAAGGACAGAGCTTAGAGGAACTGAGCGCGCTTTGGAATGTTTTTTCTTAGTAATTTGTACAAGCTGTACACCCTTCTCAATGAGAAGCTTCTTAGCTTCTTGAAGAGAGGTGGCTTCCAATTTTGATTGGTAAGCTTTCCCCTGATCATTATAAGCTTTAAAAGAAAAGACAGCCATTTTTTACCCTTCCTGAAGTCCAAGCGCTACTCTTAGGACCTCCTCTAAAGTTGTTTTTCCTTCCTTAATAAGACTTAAACCTTGTTGCTTAAGAGTAATGAGCCCATCTTTAATAGCATGAGAGCGGAGCTCATGGCTCTCTATAGATTCTCCTATTTTCTTTTTAACCTCTCCTTTTACGTTCATCAGTTCATAAATCCCGAGGCGTCCTAAATACCCTGTTTGAAAGCAATTTGAGCACCCTTTTCCTTTATAAAAGACGAGACCTTCCTCTATCTCTTCCTCTAGAAGCTCTAAATCATGTGGGGTTGGATAATCAATTTCCTTGCAAGATTCACAAATGCGCCTGACCAACCTTTGAGCTAAAACACCGATTAAAGAAGAGGAGAGAAGGTAGGGCTCAATCCCCATATCAACGAGTCTTGTAATAGCAGAAGGCGCATCATTGGTGTGGAGAGTACTTAAAACCAAGTGGCCTGTTAAAGAAGACTGAATGGCAATCTGTGCAGTTTCTAAATCTCGGATTTCTCCAATCATAATTACATCAGGGTCTTGTCTTAGAATATGTCTTAAACCTTTTGAAAAGGTTAAGTCTATTTTAGGATGAACTCCCATCTGAGCTATTTTAGGAATATGATACTCAATAGGATCTTCAATGGTCATGATATTGAGTGAGTCTTCGTAGATCTCAGAGAGTACGCTATATAAAGTCGTTGTTTTCCCACTTCCTGTAGGGCCTGTAACTAGAATAATTCCTTCACTTCGTTTGATCATCTGACGGAAAATTCGATCAGTATGAGCATCCATACCTAGCTCATCAAACTTAAGCTGAGTGTTTGCATTGTCCAAAATCCTAAGGACAATACGTTCCCCATTTGCAATTGGAATTGTACTCACTCTAAAGTGAAGCTCTTTTTTTCCTAACTTTAATTTGATCCGCCCATCTTGAGGACGCCTTTGCTCAGCAATATCAAGCCGTGACATCACTTTGAGCCTCGTCACTATATTTGATAGATAAAGGTGGGAGACAGTGTGCCTATTTTGAAGGACTCCATCAATACGGTAGCGGATACGCAAAGTCTCTTCCATCGGTTCAAAATGTATGTCTGACGCCCTTTGGTTATATGCTTCTTGAATAATAAAATTTAAAAGACGAATCGAGGGTGCTTGCTCTTTTTGGTCGTCAAGTAAATCGTATGAGCCTTGGTTAAGCTCATGGGGATTATCTTGATCAGATAAGTCGCGTATTAAATCAGAAGCAGCATCCTTACTTTGATGGAAACATCTTTCTATTAAAGACAAAAGCTTCTCTTTAGGGCAGTAAACAACTTGCAGGGCAAGCTCTAAAATTAAAGCGAGCTCTCCTTGCTGGTCTGTGCTAAGCGGATCACTCATTGCAATCAGACATCTCTTACCCTCCTTTTTCAAAGGGAGAACTTGATGCTTTTTACAGTAACTGTAGGGGAGTGAATGCCAGTTATAATCAATAGGATCAGGGCTTTCTTGGTAATGTGGAATCTTGAAAAAGGTGATAAGCTCTTCTAACGAAGGCTTTTCAGTAGAAAAATTAAACGGATTTGCAAGTTTAGGTGTTTCCATGAGAAAATAACTTCTGAAAAGTTGATTTGTATTTTCGCTCTCTATCAAAATTTTTTGCTTCCAAGAGCTTTTTTAAGAGTTCTGGCGAATCTCCAGGTCTTGTCTTTAGGTCAATTGTTTTGTATTGCTCCGTATCATAAATAGAATCTTCCACAATGCGAGGAGTAATCAAAATGAACATCTCGGTGCTTTTATCCTCCAAAGTTGTAAAACTAAAGAGTCTTCCAAAACCAGGGATATCTCCAATGAAAGGGATCTTATCTACATTTGTCTCTGTGTTTTTACGACGCAAACCACCCAAAATAAGAGTCTCACCATCTGCTATTCGCACCTGATTTTGAATGTGCCTTCTAGAAATATCAGGGCGGTTGTTTTTATCTGAAGTCGTCGTATCAAAAATAATATCGGTTTCTAAAGTGACAAAGTGAGCAAAATCATTGTCTTCATCCCCATAATTAATAGTCGGTGTAATCTGAATAATAATTCCATATTGCGCTCTTACAAAGGTATTACTAATAGTGCTTGTTCTTGGATCTTCAACAGTCCCCATATTAATGGACTGCTCTTCAACTAAGTCAATCACTGCTTGAGTTTGATTAACGGTCGTGATCGTTGGGTTAGAGTGGACGCAAATGTCCTCTTGAGAAATCAAAAAGTTATATGCAAAACTAAATGCTGGGAAAGATCCACCTGGTTTTTTCCTAGAGAAAAAATAATCTAAAATTCCAGGAGCTGAACGATCTGTAGTCGATACATTCCACTTCATATGAGCATCGTTTTTTCTAACATTATCACCGAGCTTAAGAAGGTTTAGCCCAAACTGTGTTTGGTCTACAATTTTCTTCTCAAATAGAAGAACCTCTATTTCAACCATCTTTTTAGGGACGTCTAGTTTTTTAGCTAGTTCTTTCAACTTCTCTAAATAAGCTTGCTTAACCGCCATAATAATCAGTCCTGTTTTCCCATCGACAATGAAATTGGGATAGCTTTCATTCAAAGGACCATCTGCTGGGCCCGGAGCTGCTTTTGGATTGACTACTAAATTGGGTATCACGCAAGTAGGAGGGATTGTTCCTTCTCGTAGATTACAAGGGGCCGAAGGTTCAACAGGTGGCTTCGCTCCAAAACTCTCCTCATCCCCAAGATCCTGGCAAGACATGACTTGATAAACTTGCTGCAAAAGCAAGGCTAAGTCCTGAGGGTCTGAATATCTACAAGTATACCAATATAAGGACATCTGATCAGGGCTGCAAATTTGATTTGAAATATCTTCTAAAATGTGCGTAGCCCGCTCAAGATCTTTCTCAGAACCCATCAAAAGTAAATGCTGCTTAATAGGAACAACCAGTATAGCAGGGCTATCAGAAGGCGTTTTAGAAGCGCTATCCCCTTTTTGATCTTGAAAGCAGGCAAGTAAAACGGATTGAACATCTTCCGCAGAAATCTTATCAATTTGAACAAGTTTGTAAGAGCGCTCTTTTTGATGGACTTGTATAAACTCGACAAGCTTTGTAAGTTCCCTCACTTCTGAAGCTTCTCCAACAATTAACATATTGGTTCCAACTAAATGTAGAGAAGTGACTCGTTCATTGACAAAACGTTTCAGAAATTGATGAACTTTCTGAATCTCCGATCCGTTTAAAGATAAGACAAAGCAAACTTGTTCATGAGGAGCGATCACTTCTAAATCATCAGATCGATTCAAAATATGCTTTAATGAGCTAGAATGGTTGCCAAGTGTCCAATAAAGAGATTTGACAAAGGAATTAACTTGTTTGATTCCAATCCCATTTTGAAGGCAAATTACCTCAATAATCTCTTCCCAAGAAGCTTTTGGAATGGCAAGAGAAGAACAGAGATGAAGTTGAATCTTAGCCATCTCTGATGGAATCACATAGAGATGGTTTGAAGAGGCATAGTCGGTGATGAGTCGCTCTAAAGAGACCTCTTTCTCATGCATAAGAGAATATGGCTCCTCATCAGGCTCTTCGCTCATCAGTTTGCGAAAAGCTTGCTCCTTAGTTTTTAACTCTTCTTTCAAAGCTTTTGATTTAGCCAAAAGGGAAGCAAAAGCACCCTCATCTTCGCGCCCTTCATCAAACAAACTTTGAGAGGTTGCATTCAGAGTGTTTAAATCGGCGCGCAAGCTTGTCATCTCATCATTGAGTGCAAAAGCTTCTGACTCAAAAGAGTTCTTTGCCCCCTTAGTTAACGTCTCTTTTATTTCAGAAATAGAGTTGGAATAAAGGAGTGATGAAAAAGTCAAAAAGGAAAAAAACAGCGTTTTAAATGACATAAGGCGATGCAGTAGTCTAGAGCATTGAGTAATAGAGAGAGGATCTTAACAGAAGATTTATATTTGCTCAATATTCGATGAAGGTCATTTATCTTCAGGAAAAAGAATAGTGAAGGTTGTCCCCTCATCCACTTTAGAATCTACAGAGATGGTTCCATGCAACTTTTCCACAATGATTTGTACAATGGAAAGACCAAGACCTGATCCTCCAAGCTTTCTAGCTCGCGCTTTATCCACTCTGTAGAAACGATCAAAGATCAAAGGAAGATCTTTAGCAGGAATTCCCATCCCATTATCAGAAATGGAGAGTTTAATTTGATCATTCTTTTTGGAAAGCTCTATTTTGATATGAGGCTTTCTATGATTGTATTTCACAGCATTTTCTAAAAGATTCATAATCACTCTATCTAATAAATCAGGGTCTGCTTGAATGAAAGCTTTCGATTCTGTTGCATCCTTAACGTCTACTTGAACCTCTTTATGGAGGTCATGTAGAGTAGTCACACAATCATCTATTGCTACAGATAGATCACACGGTTTAAGTTGTGATTGGGGGAGGTTTTCTATATCGGTTAGAGTTAATAGATTCTTAACCAAAGCGTCCATCCGAAGACAATTACTTAAAATTCGGTCCGTGATTTCTTGTCTTTTTTCAATAGGTAAATCAGGTTGATCGTGTAGAGCCTCAGAAAATCCTCTAATAATCGTCAGAGGTGTTTTTAACTCGTGAGAGGCGTTTGCAATGAAAGCCTTACCCATATCCAAAACCTGAAAGACATTGGATTTGTCTTGAAGAACCAAAATAGCTCCCTGATCTTCCTTAGGAGTCACAACAACTCCAAGCGGGATTTTTTGATCTCCATTCTCTAAATCCAAGGTGTCATAGATGATTTTGTTTTTTTCCTTGCAGTTTCTTAGTAGCGACTCGCACTTACTCGACTTTAAGGTTGAAATATGGTGCTGTAGTAAATCATCCCTATTTAACAGAAACATTTTAAGGGCGATTTCATTGACGTAAGTCACATTAAATTGATTATCTACAGCAATCACTCCTTCTGCCAAAGAGTTTAGGACCGTCTCAGTTTGATTACGTTCTTGAGTTAAAGTGTCTATTTGCTCGCGAATTCGACCTGATAGCGAGTTTAGCGTATTCGCTAGCTGATTAAAGTCTTTGGTGACCCTCTTCTCTTCCAAAATAATTTCTGGAAGCTCGTCTACTTCTCCCTTTTGATAAGGTTTTATTTTTTCAATAATTGTCTGAATGGGCTTAGTAAGAAGGTTCATAATAGTCCAAGTCATTAAACTGAAAAGCACTAAGATGCCTATTCCAAATTTAATAAGAACTAGAGTGAAACCTTTTGTCAAATCTTTGATCTGCTTAATGGGAAAAGCCGTCCTCAAAATATAGGTCTGCCCCTGAAAGGTGAAGGACTTAGCAATATAGGCAA
>CAYGMF010000035.1:0-4722 GCA_964351075.1 uncultured bacterium | reverse complement strand
GTCCTCAAAATATAGGTCTGCCCCTGAAAGGTGAAGGACTTAGCAATATAGGCAAACTGCTCCCCAAAATGATAGGAATAGTCCTCATGATAGCCTATTTTATGGCTTATGGCATCTTCAACCTCAGGGTGCCTCTTATACAAAGGGAGCGCTGACCTATCAGTGTGAGACTCATAAAGAATACGTCCATCTTTTGAGAGTAGAGTCACTCTAAAAAAAACAAGAGCTTGTTGTGAACTTAGAATACCAATCATCCCCTGAATATTTGGAGCTTGTTGAATGTTCTGAATCACTTGATTAGTTCGTGTCTCTAAAACATTGCGTATCGCATTACGCACGGAGCTAGAGGAGTAAGGGAAAAGTAGAATAAAGAAAAAGAGAAAGACTACGAGGTAGGAGACGAAGATTTTTTGACGAAAATTGAGCATGAGTATTAGTCTTCTGAGTATCCTATTTCATTTAATAGCCGATTTAAATCTGACAGATTGTAGTAGTGAAAAGACAAAACTCCTTCCTTCTCATCGCCAGAAAAGCAAACCTTGGTTCCTAATTTCTCTTGTAAAGTCTCTTGTATTTGCTGTAAAAAAATATTTCGCTTTTTTGAAGCTTTTTTGGGTTTAGCAGGACCCTTTCGCTCTTTTTTTTGTAAATAGGCTTCTGTGTCACGCACACTTAAGCCTTCACGGCAAATCACTTGAAAGTAGGCAAGCTTCTTTTGATCTGAATCAATAGAGAGCAATACTTTTGCATGCCCTGCACTGATTTCCTTTTGAACAAGAGCCTTTTGGATGAGCTCTGGAAGAGCTAGCAAGCGAAGCTGGTTAGATAAAGTTGTACGCTTCATCCCCAAAGAAGCTGCCATCTCCTCATGAGTTAGTTTGAATTCGCAAGAGAGTTTCTTTAAAGCAAGTGCTGTATCAATTGGGTTTAAGTCTTCCCTCTGAATATTTTCAATCAAAGCCGAAAGGGCAGATGTTAAGTTGTCTTGTGATTGGACGAGAACAGGTATCTTTTGTAAACCGGCAAGTTTTGCTGCTCGAAAGCGGCGCTCACCTGCAATAAGCTGATAGAGATTGCCATCCAAAGGGCGAACAAGTGGAGGTTGCAGAAGACCTACGCTCTTGATTGATTTTGCAAGTTCTTGAAGTTGAACAGAATCAAAGTTTGCCTCTCCTCGTGGTTGATGAGGGCTGACTTGAATCTCTTCAATTGAAACTAAGAGGATCTTATGTGTCATAAAAACTTCCAATTCCCCAATAATTCTTGCAATTTAGAAAAATGTATGCGAACTTTAATCTTCTAATTATCTTGAGGAGTAAGTCAAAGTGAAAAACAGTAAAATTGAACCCATTGCCCCAACACCATCCAAGTCTCATCTCGCCCTCCTGAGTATCCTTCAAAACAAGAAGAAGATGTTCAACATCCTTATTTCTTTTTTACTCTTAAGCTTCATAGCTGGGCTATCCTATTATATGTGGCATAAAACTAAAACAAAAAATTATTCAACAACAACTCAAGCCCTCTGTAATAACTCACTTGGAAATTCCAAATCTCATCTCAAACAATTTAAGAAAATTGCCGCAAACTATCCAACACTTCAGCCTCAATTAGATGGACCTTTAGCTCAAGAATATTTAAATCTTGGTCAAACTCATACAGCGAAATCTTTTCTTACTAGAATTCAGAAAAGACAAGGCTCTCTTTTAGGATTCGTATCAAGCTTCAATGAAATGACCCTATTGATGGAAGAACATAACTATAAAGAGGCTCTTAAGAAAGGGTATACAATCAAAGATCAGCTAAAAGAAAATGCTCATCTTAAAACTCTCTATACAGCTCATCTATTAAGACTAATCTCTCTTGAACAGAAATTAGGCCATTTAGAACAGAAAGCTTCTCTTATGTCAGAGTTTTTAACTCTTACTGCAACTGATGAACAGGGGCTTAACGATGCGTTTCAACTCGGAAACCTCAATATGGCAGAGTATTTAACTGACAGAGATCGTTTATGATGAAGGAGTTGAGAAACTTGATTTTTTTTTCAAAATCAGGCATAGAAAAAACTTTAACTAATTCTTGTTCTTGCGCTATATATTTTTGCAATGAACAAAAGTTAATACAAGACGTGGGACATCAAAAAGCTAAAAGGGAGGTGATCTAAGGCTAATTAAGCAAGGAACCACGTTCAGATTGGAAAATTTGGAAAATATGAAAATGAACCTTATCCACTTATTAGATAAGGATTGGAAAATAAAAAGGAGTACCATGGTCAGATTAATTGGCTTATGGATGCTTTTGATAACTTTGTTCACCTCTCCCAAATTATGTGCAAATGCACCTTTTTTTGGGGGAATAGCAGGGATTAACTTTCAAGATGGAAATTCCTATGGGTCAATGCCCAGTAGTGAATTGTTACAAAGTGATCGGAACATAAAGTCGGATGTCTTAGCGAAGATAGAAATTATGACTCGCGAAGATGCTAAGAAGTTTATGAAGACATTTGATTTGGGGGAATTGAATGTTTTACCCTATGCCCCAGACTGTCAGCCCAAGTCTTCTATGCGCTCTCAGGCCTACTTTACTTTTAAGTTGCCTGATGTATGTGGAGGAGTGAAGGTTAAAACAGGTTTGTGCTATCACCTAGCAGAAAATCAGAAAAATGGAATTGGTTCACAAGAACAAGTTCTCTACCTGGTTTCGACTAAAACCTTAAACGACACGAAGTGGAAACCCTTTGTTTCTCTGTCTTATTTGCGTTCACAGGTGCGGGGCGCTCCGAAAGCCTACTATAGAGGCTTAGAAGAACTTAAAAATTGCTCTTCTATCCACTATACTGGACCCCAGACAAGATCACACATGACCGCTTATTCGAATGTCGAAGTTGTGGAAACTTGCTGCGGACTTCAACCCCACGAGAAATTGTCCTTGGTCCTCTCTTTTAATTACCTTAAACCGTTAGATAGAAAGGTAAAACGATTGGATACATACACTTCTAAAGTGTTCGATGACGTGAAAATTCGAAGCCATTCTCAAGGTGTTGATCTCAAAGTAGATTATACACTCAAAGAAGGACTCAATCTTCTCGTTAAATCAGAATGCTTGTTATCAAATGGCTCGTTAAGAGATAAGGATGATACGCCCGTCTTAATTGAAGGGCAATTAATTGTTTCATTCTAAATAGTTTAGACGGCTAGTTGCTAGCCGTCTAACTTTCAAAATTTTAATTTGTCACTAAAATTCTCCTCAACTCAAAATTTTTTTGATAATCCACAAGATTCAAATAGAAAATTAAGTTTGAAGCGTTAAGAATTCTTGACGAGAATCACCCTTTTGAGTAAGCTCGTTACTAAAATTTTAAGAGAAAATAGTTTTAGAGGTTTCGATGTACGCTATTATTCAGACAGGTGGAAAACAATTTCGAGTCGCTCAAGGAGACATCATTGACGTTGAACTCCTCAAAGAAGCTGAAAAGTCAAAAGTTTCTTTTAACGATGTGATGCTTTTTCACGATGGTAAAAAAGCTGTAGTTGGTGCTCCTCACATCGATGGATGTGTGGTTCAAGGAGAAATCCTAGAGGAAGTCAAAGGACCGAAAGTCATCGCTTACAAATATAAAAAGAGAAAAAGCAGTCACAGAAAAGTGGGGCATAGACAAAAATTTAACCGCGTTAAAATCACTGCGATCAAGCAAGGGAAGGAGAAGTAAACTATGTCGCATAAGAAAGGACAAGGGGCATCTAGAAACGGACGTGATTCTCACTCTCAACGCTTAGGCGTTAAAGTAGGGGATGGACAGATCGTTACAACAGGAAGTATTCTAGTTCGCCAAAGAGGAACAAAGTGGCATCCTGCTCAAAATGTGAAACGTGGAAAAGACGATACTCTTTTTGCTCTTATTGATGGAAAAGTCGTTTTTAAGTCTACTAAGAAGACTTTCGTTTCCGTCGTTCCTGTTTAAAAAATAACTTAACACATTTTTTAATCTATGTTTACAGACTCTATCTCAGTTAAATTGGTTGCAGGTAGGGGAGGACATGGTATCGTCTGTTGGCGCCGGGAAAAATATATTCCTAAAGGAGGACCAACAGGTGGTAGTGGGGGCCGTGGAGGTAACATTAAAGTCGAAGGAGATGAGAATATCGTTTCCCTAGACGCGATGCGATCCAGGCGCCTTATGAAAGCTGAAAATGGTCAGTCAGGCGGTCCTAATCAACGTCAAGGCAGAAGAGGAAAAGACCTCGTCATTAAAGTTCCTTGTGGAACTCTCATTAAAGACGCAAAAACTCAAGAAGTTCTTTTTGATATTACCCAGCATCAGCAGTCTGTGACCCTTTGTGAAGGGGGGCGTGGTGGACGTGGAAATTCAACCTTCAAAACCTCTATTAAACAAGCTCCCAACTATTGTACTCCTGGACTAGACGGAGAAGAGAAGGGGTTTGTACTCGATCTCAAGATGATTGCAGATATCGGGCTCGTTGGCTTCCCAAATGCTGGAAAATCTACTCTTATTAATCAATTGACTCGCTCAAAAGCTAAATGCGATGCCTATCCCTTTACAACTTTGGTTCCGAATATTGGCTATATTGAAACTGCAGACTTTATGCGCTATTCACTAGCTGATATCCCCGGTATTATCGAAGGAGCTCATGAAAATAAAGGACTTGGACTTGAATTTTTAAAGCATATCGAGCGCACTAAAGCTCTTTTCTTTATTCTAGATGT
>CAYGMF010000034.1:4513-16498 GCA_964351075.1 uncultured bacterium | reverse complement strand
GCTATCTGCAGAACTCCCCCGTAACCCCGATCTAACTGTGCTTGCTGCAACTATTAAAGTTTGGCTTTCAGTTCGTGAGCAACTAACAACCCCTCTTCATGTAGCTGTAAGAACTAATAACCCTACTCAATTGAATTCATGTCTGGAAAACCCTTCTCTAAGAGGCTATATCAGTGCACGCGATGGATTTGGAAACACGCCTCTTCATTGGTCCGCTTTCAATAGCTCTCAAGAGTTTTCGATTAGACTTCTTGAATTGGGCTCACAGCTTACTCCAAACTTCGAAGGAAATACCCCTATTCATTTAGCCGCATGGGAAGGGTCTAAAAAAGTTTGCTCGATTTTAAGACGCAAGAATTTAAACCCCAATTACCGCCCTGAAATCCTTGGGATTCAAAATAATAAAGGGAACACACCAGCTCATTTAGCGCTCCTAGCAGGCCATGTAAAACTTGCGGCTAACCTCACTATATTTTCAAGTGAAGATAAAAAAAATAACCTCGGTTTCACGCCCTCTGAACTGGCTGAAGAGCTAAAGATGACTCTCTTTGCTAAATATAGAGCGCAAGCTCTAGCAGAAGCTAAAAAAAGAAGAAAACCAAAAGTGGAAAAGGCTAAGAATTAACTTGGTGTGAGGCCATGCCTACACACTTAAGCACTTCCTTTAAAGATTTTATAAAATAATCGATCTCATCAAAAGTATTGTAGAAAGAAAACGAAATACGCAAGACCGAGGTCTGATTGAAACGCTTTAAGCCCGGCTGAGCACACAAGTGACCTGATCTTAAAGCTATTCCTTTTAGGTCTAAAAGTGTGGCTATATCAAGAGGATGAGTTCCATCTACAACAAAAGAGATTAGAGCTCCTTTTTTTGAAGAATCGCCTAGAATCTTAACGCCTGATATCTCTTTTAATTTAGAAGTTGCGTACTCAAGAAGTTCTTGCTCATAAGCCCCTATTTTTTCTAGCCCTATTTCATTTAGGTAGTCAAAGACTACTCCATAAGAAAGAATGCCTGCAATATTGGGAGTGCCAGCTTCAAATTTGAAAGGAAGCTCGTTATAAGTTATTTTATCAAAGGTCACTTCTTCAATCATATCGCCTCCTCCTTGATAGGGGGGCATTTTCTCTAAGAGTTCTTCTTTTCCGTAAAGGACTCCAACGCCTGTTGGGCCATACATTTTATGAGCAGAAAAAGCGTAGAAGTCAAGGTCTAGCGCTTGAACATCTACTTTTTTGTGAGCAACACTTTGAGCGCCATCAATGGCGATTTTAGCATTTGAATGCTCTCTAATAATTGGGACAATTTGCTCAAGTGGATTTTCTGTGCCAAAAGCATTAGAGACATGAAACAAAGAGACCAGTTTTGTCTTTTCATTTAATAGAGCTTTTAAACCTTGAAGATCAAGTTCAGCTTTATCTAGAACCGGGATAATCTTCAAATGTGCTTTTTTTCTTTTGCAAAGCAGCTGCCACGGCACTAAATTGGAGTGGTGTTCAATCTGTGAAATTAAAATCTCATCCCCTTCTTCAATAAAAGCCTCTCCAAAGGAGGAGGCTAAAAGATTGAAAGAAGCGGTTGTGCCAGAGGTGAAAATAATTTCTTTTTCTGATGAGGCGTTAATAAAAGCCTGAGCCTTTTGCCTTACTTCATGTTGAAGTGTCGTAGTTTTTTCTGAGAGCTCATAGATGCCTCGATGAACAGTGCCAGACTCTTCTTCATAGTATTTTTGGAGAGCTTGCAAAACGCTCTTTGGCCTTAGAGTTGTAGCTGCATTATCCAGATAGACTAAAGGGTGACCTCTCATTTTTTGAGAGAGCATAGGAAAATCTTCTCTTAAGCTTTGAAAATCTTTTGTGGTCATGATCCCTCAAAGTAACGCGCAAGCTTTTGAGAGATCTGCTCTTTTAAAAGATTTGAAGGGATAGCATCCACAATCTCATCACAAAACCCTTTTAAAAGGATCCGTTTAGCTGTTTGTGCTGAAAGTCCCCTGGACTTTAGATAAAAAAGTTGCTCTTGATCTATTTGCCCAGTCGTTGAGCCGTGAGAAGCTTTGACGTCATCTGCAAAAATTTCTAAGTTAGGCTTGCTGTATGCATTTGCCTCATCGCTTAAAAGGGTATTTTGATTAAGCTGATAAGCGTTTATTTGCTGAGCTATAGAATCAATTTTGATTTTTCCTTCAAAGCTCACTTGACTCTCCTCATCTACAAGGTTTTTGACAAGTTGCCTTGAGTAGCCATTTGGCGCTTTATGCTCTACTAAAATATGAGTGTGCACCTCTTCCTTTCCTTTGAGAGCGCTAAGGGCAAATATTTCAGAGCGTACATATTCTTCACTTTGTTCAACAAGATAGCTTGATCTCGTTTTAAATGGATCTAGTGTAGCTTGAAAATGTTTGAAGTCACTTTCTCTTTTTTGCTCTACTCTAAAAGATTCAAATCTAAAATCCTGTGTACTAATAGAGGCATGTGAGTGAGTTACTTTTGCATCCCTATCCAGTATAAAACCAAAATAGGGAGAGGTTAAGTTTCCTGAGTTTGTTTGACTAAAATTCGTGGTAGAGAGCTTTAAAGCTGCATTTTGCCCTAAAGAAAACAGAGCTAGAGGGGCTACAAAAGAAGCTTCACTATCGGACACCTCAATGACAAAAAGTTCTTTTTCACATTGGATATTTTTAGGAACATAAACAAAGAGACCTTCTTGGTGAAGAGCGATATTTAAAAGAGCAAAAGGATCTTGCTCTTTTTTAAAAACATTTTCAAAGTAGTTCTTAAAAAAGGTGCTATATGTTTGGTACGCTTCACTAAAAGGGAGAATATCTAGCTGATCTTCTAGCTCTTCGAATTGAGAATACCTTGGCAAGAACCATCCGTTATAAAAAAGCAGGTAGTTTTGATTTTTAAAGCCACTTGTAGCTTGCTCTATTAGTGTTTGATTGGGTGCTTTAAGTCTTGTGTTTCCAAGTTCACTTTGATACAAAGCGTTCATCTTTAAATACTGAAAGCTCTGATTTTTAATGTTAGGCAATCCCCTATTTTCAAAAGCATTCCATGCTTTTTCCCTAAATTCATATAGGGAGTCATCAGGACTTAAAAGAGTCTTTAAAGAGTTTTGAAATTGATTTTTTGTATCCAGTAGCGTGCTCATTTTATCCGTTCTTTTGCATTAAAAAATCATAACCTTTCTGCTCAAGTTCTTGAGCAAACTCTGCATTTTCAGAGCAGACTATTTTTCCATCTATAATAACATGGACGACATCAGGTTTTACATAATCAAGTAAGCGTTGGTAATGCGTAATTAAAAGAACTCCTTTTTCAGGAGATCTCTGTTCATTAATTCCTTTGGCTACAACTTTCATAGAGTCGATATCAAGCCCTGAATCTGTTTCATCTAAAATGGCAAACTTTGGAGAAAATAGATTCATTTGTAAAATCTCATTTTTCTTCTTCTCTCCTCCTGAAAAGCCGTCGTTGACACTTCTCTCTAAAAACTCAGGTTTCATATCAAGCGCTTTCATTTTTTCTTGAAGTCTCGTATCAAATTCAGTTTGAGTAAGCTCTTTTTTCTCTTGCGCTTTGAGTTGAGCTTTGAGACTTTGATGCATAAACTCTTTATTCGTGACTCCTGGAATTTCAACAGGGTATTGAAAAGATAAGAAGAGACCTAAATGCACTCGCTCTTCTGGTTCAAGTTCTAAAACATCTTGTCCTAAAAAGGTGATCGATCCACTCTTTACTTCGTAGTCTGGGTGGCCTGCTAAAACCTTAGCTAAAGTGGACTTTCCAGCTCCATTAGGACCCATAAGCGCATGAACCTCCCCTAGAGCTATATTTAAGTTCACCCCTTTTAAAATCGGAGTCCCCTCTACTTCTACGTGTAGATCTTCTATTTTCAACATATTTATCCTACAGAGTGTTCTAATTTTAAAGTTAAGAGCCGTTTGGCTTCTTCAGCAAATTCTAGAGGAAGCTCTTTAATAACATCCTTACAAAAACCATTTACCACCATATGGATGGCATCCTCTCTTGAAAGGCCCCTTGCTTGGAGATAAAAGAGCTGCTCTTCATTCATTTTAGAGGTAGAGGCTTCGTGCTCAATAATTCCCGTTTTATTTTTGACTTCAATGACAGGGAAGGTATTTGCTGAACATTTGTTTCCCACAAGCATCGAGTCGCACTGCGTATAGTTTCGAGCATTTTTAGCTTTAGGAAAAAACTTAACAAGTCCTCTATAACTATTGTGAGACTGATCTGCTGAGATCCCTTTGGAGATAATAGTAGAGCGGGTGTTTTTCCCTCTGTGTATCATTTTAGTTCCTGTATCTGCTTGCATGTGTCCATTCGTGAGAGCCACTGAATAAAACTCCCCTTGTGAATAGTCCCCTTGCAAGATGCAGCTTGGATATTTCCATGTGATCGCAGCTCCTGCTTCCACTTGCGTCCATGAGATCTTGGAGTAATCGCCCTTGCAAACTCCTCTTTTCGTAACAAAGTTATACACCCCACCTTTTCCTGATTTAGGGTCCCCTGCATACCAATTTTGAACGGTTGAATATTTAATTGTCGCATTTTTATGGGCCACAAGTTCTACAACAGCTGCGTGGAGTTGGTTCGTGTCAAAAGCAGGCGCTGTACATCCTTCTAGATAGCTAACGGTTGAGCCTTCTTCTGCAATAATTAAGGTGCGCTCAAACTGTCCAGATTCTTCATCATTGATTCTAAAGTAAGTGGAAAGATCCATGGGACATTCAACCCCTTTTGGAATATAGACAAAAGAGCCATCTGTAAAAACAGCTGAGTTAAGCGTTGCGAAGTAGTTGTCTCCTATCGGGACAACAGAGCCCATATATTTTTCGACAAGATCTGGATACTTTTGAATAGCCTCTGAGATGGAGCAGAGAACAACTCCTGCCTCTTTAAGCTTTTTCCTGAAAGTGGTCCCTATAGAGACCGAGTCAAAAACGACATCTACTGCAACATTTGCAAGCCTTTTTTGCTCATCTAAAGGAATGCCAAGTTTCTCAAAGGTTTTAATAAGTTCTGGATCGACTTCCTCAAGGCTACCAAGCTGAGCTTTTTTCTTTGGAGCTGAATAATAGGTCAGGTCTTGATAGTCAATTGGAGCATACTTTGCATTGAGCCAATGGGGCTCTTTACTCTCAAGCCACCTTTGATACGCTTTTAAGCGAAACTGAAGAACAAAGTCTGGTTCGTTTTTTTTCTTCGAAAGAGCGCGAATAGTCTCTTCATTAAGTCCTTTGGGAAAACGCTCGGTTTCTATGGGCGTTACAAAGCCGTACTTGTACTCGTTTTCTGAAGCTGTTAATGCGATTTGGGATTCCATTACTTCCAATAAATTTCTTTATAAAGGGAAATCTATTGTACGTGAAAATTCAATAATATTCTATTTTTTTAAGTGACTAAGAAGAGAGAATTTTTCTCTCTTCTTCCAAAAGCCTTAATTCAAATAGTTTTTACATGCTTTTCTCTTTTCGATCTTTATCAAAAGCTGATTTTATAAAATCAATTTGACTGATATCAAATTCAAAAAGAGGTTTAAAGGTCTTATGAAATTGCCCTTTTGAGTGCTTAGCAAGTATTGCTTCCACTCGCTTTAGACACCGTATCATTCTTAAAAAGCCTTCTGCTTGGGTCGGACGATTTCGAATTAAGACAGGGTAAGCAAAGAGAAGCAAGTGCATTTTTTGGCGCTCTCTTGGCCCCATCTTTTGGCCAGAAATCAGCTTCAAAAAGCTAAAGAAGGTAAGAGTTTGAATTGCCCCTTGATCCAACCCATCTTTGCAAGTAAAACTCATAGAAGTGACTTCTGTCGCTTCAATGAGTTTGAGGTTTAAGAGTTGGTAGAGAATTTCAATAAAATCCTGCCGCTCTTCTTGGTTTAGAGTAGATTTCCCATTAAAAAAGAAGCGGTGGATTTGCCCTATTACTTTTTCAACGAAACCGTTAAATATTTTCTCTTCTAACCAGGGAGCAAAATAGAACCCAGTCTCTTTTGAGTGAAGATGAAAGACAATTTGTTTAAAAAAGTCCTTCGCTTTAGAAAGTGTTTGATAAGCTCCTGTTTGATGATAAAAATCAGATTTCTTGGTTAATGTCACGGTTTCGAGAGTTTTAACAAACTCAGGATCCTTGGGCAATTTTTCTAAAAAATCAGATCTTGCAAATTCATTCCACTCTGTTCGATCTTGCAAGTTCACAATAAGATGCGACTTTGGATCGTGTGAGGCACTAAGAGCATCGACTAAACCTGCAAATTCTTGATCAAGCCGCACCTTACTAATCAACTCTTGATTCGTAGGAGAGGGCAAGCGCAATAATGAAAGCGCATTTCCATCGATATCTAGCGCTTGAAATTCAAGGGGTGTATTTCCCATTTGGTAGGGATCAAACGCATCCCCTTGCCCCTCTTGAAGAATCTCAAGTGTTTTAAATATGGGGCCCACTGGATAGCTCATCAGATACCTTTGGATATGAAGATAATCTTCTTCCAGTCCATCCCAGAAATTTGAGGGCTTATTGGATTTAGCTCCTTTTTTTCTAACGGAGACTTTTCCTTCTTCCAGCATATCATCCACCACAAAAGGGAGGCTTTCAAGATCTGCTGTTTGAAAGAATAAAGACCAAGAGAGCATGTGAATAATATCCATCATCGTATTTAAAAAGACACTGGAAGAAGGAGGAGGAAAAGAGCGTAATTTTTGATATTCAAAAGAAGTGAGCGTCTCTCTTAAATAGTGTTGAAAGTCATAAAAAAAATACTTGCACGATTTTGGTGGATTTAGATGGGATCTATTTTGTGGGTTAGCAGCAAGCATTAGCGCCATAATCCCCATATTGAGAGTTGAGACCACTTCCATATCTTTATATTTGAGTGACTCTGAATAGAACTCTTTAAGGTAGGGCCTAATGATCTTAAGAGCTCGTATAGCAGACCTATGCAAGCTTAGATCTTGCCAATGCTCAAGACCTTCAATGGGATCTCTCTCTGCTTTTTCACCTACAAAATTGGTAAAGTTACACGCTACTTTAACATTTCGAAAGTAATCAGGTTCCATGAACCTTGTTCCATCATCTCTTTGGATGTATAGAAGTTCATAGTCCTTGTCTTGTTTTGTTTTTTCAATGTCTAAAACAAATTGCTTAGATTTGATCGCATTTTCATCTTCTTCAATTTCAGGATGTTTTTGAGCCTCCATTTTTCGCTCTTTCCGACTTAAGTCGATCAAGGAGATTTTATCATCCTCTTCAATGGCAATCCGCTCATTATAGAATTTGTTTAGCTGTCGGTATTCTTTTGTCTCTTCAGCACCCTCTTTGTGAATCCCTTTAAACAAATGGGTATAATTTTTTAATTTATCCGTAGCCTTTCCGACAAGCAGCATGATTTTCTTAATCCCTGCCTGGTTTTTATCTTCGTAAAAACGACTAAACTCCTTTCTATGAAAATCTTTAACATACTTTAGAACTGCTTTGTAGGTTTCCTCAACGACTTGTTCTGTCTGGTGCTCGCTTTTATCTTCTAGCCACTGGATCGTCTCTAAGACCTCCTCCTCTGAGGCTCCCTGCACAACTACATGGTCTTCGATAAGCCCGAGCTTATCATCTACATCCATCTCCGCGATGTTAGAGAGATTCTCAACAGCTTCCAAAATGCTTAGGTGAGCGCCCTCATCAAAATGACCTTCACCTGGGTTAGATTTCTGAGACATAGCCGCCTCCTTATTATTTATTATCTAACTTTATATAAGAACTTATTATATTTTATTTACAAACTTTAAATGTTTTATTTATTAACTATCTTAAATCACTAATGAACAGACTTTTGTGAATATTTTAACAGACTAATTATTAATGTTTTACAAAACCCTCCTCTAATGATTAGATGCTGAAGAACTTAAGATACGACAACCTTCTCTTAAGCCCTCTTTCACAATCCTCATAACTAAGATATCAAAAAAATGAAATATTGTCAATAAAATAAGCTATTAATAAATAAACTCTTACGTATTATTTTACTAAAAAACAAAGACCAATAAATTGTAATATGCTAATAAAGAATCCCTTAGACAAGAATTACACTTAAAGGTTATAAATTATTTGATTTTCAATTTATCCTTGAGGAACAGCTTTCGTGACCAAGTTAAATGTAGCTCAAAAATTGATTCGAAATCACTTAGTTTCAGGGAATATGATTCCTGGCGAAGAAATTGGAATACGGATAGACCAGACTTTAACTCAGGATGCAACTGGGACTATGGTCATGCTTGAACTTGAAGCTATGGGCTGCAAGCGGGTTAAGACAGAGCTTTCTGCGCAATATGTGGATCACAACCTTTTACAAACAGACTTTAAAAATCCAGATGACCATCTTTTTTTAAGAAGTGCGTGTCAAAAGTTTGGGGTTCACTTTAGTCCTGCAGGGAATGGAGTGAGTCACCCGGTTCACATGGAGCTTTTTGGTAAGCCTGGAAAAAGCCTTATTGGTTCTGATAGTCATACGTGCGCTGCGGGCTCTTTGGGAATGCTTGCTATTGGAACGGGTGGTTTGGAAGTCGCTTTAGCGATGATGGGAGAACCGTTTTTTATTCAAATGCCTAAAATTTCAGGAATTTACTTAAAGGGCAAGCTGCCTCATTGGGTCTCTTCAAAAGATATCATCTTAGAGATGTTAAGAAGGCATGGGGTTTCAGGCGGGGTAGGTAAAATCTTTGAGTACTATGGACCTGGGCTTAAGAACTTATCTGCTATGGACCGCCATGTGATTGCAAACATGGGAGCAGAGCTTGGAGCTACGACTAGTATTTTTCCATCAGATGAAGAGACTCGTAAATTCTTAAAGACTCAAGGTAGAGCGAAAGATTATAAGCCTCTTAAAGCAGATCTCATGGCAAAATACGATGAACACGATGAGATCAACCTCTCAGAGCTAGAGCCTTTAATTGCAACTCCCTCAAGTCCTGGAAATGTGGTTCCTGTCAAAGAGGTCGCAGGTAAAAAGATCTATCAGTCAATGATTGGCTCATCAGCAAACCCAGCCTTTAGAGATTTTGTAATCCCCTCTCTTATGGTGCGTGACCGACATATTCATGGAGGAATCTCATTTGATATCAACCCAACTTCCAGACAGATCCTTGAAAACTTAGCTAAGCATGGCTACCTAGCAGACCTCATCCGTTGCGGAGGGAGAATACACCAAGCGGGTTGTAATGGTTGTATTGGAATGGGACAGGCGCCAGCTACCCATCAAATAAGCTTAAGAACTGTCCCCAGAAACTTTCCTGGAAGATCAGGCACTCAAGATGACCTTGTCTATTTGTGTAGTCCAGAGACTGCAACAGCTTCTGCTTTAACTGGGGTGATTACAGATCCAAGAACACTTAAAATGCGCTATCCCAAATACCGGATGCCAAAAAAAACCTTTCTTAACCGAAATGATGTCGTAGCGCCTTCTAGAGAACCTAATCACACAAAACTTTTAATGGGCCCTAACATCAAACCTTTACCTCCTCTAGAGCCTTTAAAATCTAAACTTTCAGGTGAACTCCTTTTAAAAACTGGAGATAATGTTTCAACAGATGCGATCTTGCCAGCAGGAACTAAAGTACTTCCTTTTCGTAGTAACATTCCTGAAATTGCAAAGTTTACATTTGGACAATTAGACTCTTCTTTTTATGAAAGAGCAATGCAGCATCAAAAGGAAGGTTTCTTTGTAATAGGTGGAGAAAATTATGGACAAGGATCTTCTAGAGAACATGCAGCTTTAGCTCCAAGATACTTGGGCCTTGATTGTGTAATTGCAAAATCTTACGCGCGCATCCACAGAAAAAATCTACTTAACTTTGGCATACTGCCGCTTTTTTTTTCAGATCCAAAAGACTATGACAAGATTGACCAGGGCGATCACTTGGAAGTGGATCATGTCCTTGATCACATCAAAAACAAAGTTGAACTAACCATTCAAAACACGACAAAAAAGAGTTCTTTTGCAACTCACATGAATCTTTCTAATCAAGAGATACTCATGCTTAAAGCAGGGGGACTTATTAATTTAGCTATGAAGAAAAAAAGAAGTCATTAACGCGTTTAATTTAGACCAAAAAATCGAGATAGTTTTTTGGAGTGATGACTTCAAAAGTTGATTTAGGGTATTGCTCTTTCCAAAGAGAAGGCTCTTTAACTTTCTTTTTCTCTGACCACTTAGCTTCATAGCCAGACAGTTTACCTTCCATTTCTTCAACTAGATCAATTTCTTGACCTTCATAAGTTCTCCAAAAATAGCGATTTCCATAGAAGTTCGTATAGGCTCCTTTTTTGAGTCTTTCAACGACTAAAAAATTTTCCCACAGCTGTCCTACATCATCCCGATTATCTATTGAGTTGAACTGAGCAATTACAGTGTTGCGAATTCCTAGATCTAAAAAATAGTATTTGTGTTTACGAGTTATTTCGCTTCTTAAATTTCTGCTAAACCCCGTAAGTTTACAAATTACGAATGATTTTTCGAGAAGGTCTAAATACCTCCCTACTGTTTTGACGTCTATTTTAAGTTGAGTTGCAAGCTCATGGTGAGAGACAAGTTGCCCTATTTGAAACGCTAAAAGTTTAACTAAATTAAAAAGTATTTCAGAACTTTTAATTTTTTCTAAAGAAAGAATATCTTTGAGCAAATAAGCGCCCACAAGTTCTTTAAGTAAGCCTATCTTTTCATCTTTTGTTTTTGCCATTAAAATCTCAGGATAACCTCCAAAAATCAAAAACGACTCTAAGTGTTGATGGAGCTCTTGCTTATTGTAAAGCTGAAGTAGCTCCATTTGAGAAAGAGGGTAAAGAGTCAAAGTGGCTTTTCTTCCTGTCAAGGGCTCGCCTACAGATTGAGAAAGATCAAAAGAAGAAGAGCCAGCTGCAATGACAAATAAACCAGGTATCTTATCTACCAGTATTTTAAGCGCCATTCCTATATTGGGTATCTGCTGCGCTTCATCAATAGCAATAAGCTCATACCCTTCTGCATAGCCTAAAATTTGATCAAAGTCCTGCGACCCAAGCAGAGCTTGAGTCCGTATATTATCGCCAGAGTCCAACTTGTACTTCAGCTTGGTTTTTTTTAAAAAGTTCTCAAGCAGAGTGGTCTTTCCAACTTGCCTGGGTCCAAAAATAACAAGAACATGATTGTCTTTTAAATACTTAGATAAATGCTTGTAACGCCTCTCTAACATAGAAGACTCCCTTTAGCTCTATTATAGTAAAATCCACAAATTATGTCTAATATTGGGATTGCAATTCCACAAATTAGGTCGAATACAGGGATTCAGATTCCCAATATTTGCCTAAATAATGGGATTTCAGAATTAAAAAAGATGACTTTTTTGCTGCAAATTAACTGCTAACCACTATTTTTCAGAGAGTTAGAGAAGCGCTTCGACTCTCTAAAAATGCTCTACTAAACATTTTCTATGCAGGTCTATTTGATCTTGGGAAAGAGGACTTTTAAACTTTAAGAAAAGCATCCTTGCATAGATCCCAATATCTGAATAGTCATTAGGTTTTCTAGGTAGAAAATGAACATGCACATGAGGAACACTTTGCCCAGCTTCAACGCCATTTTTCTGCCATATTAAGTAGGCTGTCGCATCATAGGTCTTTTTAGCGGATTCAAAGAGCTTTGAGATGGCTCCATGAACAGATAAGAGCTCTTCTGAGTTTAAGTCTTGCAGATGCTCTACATGCCTTTTTGGAAGAATAAGGCAGTGTCCTTCAATTACTGGTTTGTAATCTATGAGGACGATCACATGATCATCCTCATAGATTTTCTGGTTTTGAAGTACTTGTGTATTACAAAAGCTGCAAGTGGTATCCGCAATTGCTAAGCTTCCTGATAAACAAGCAAGTGCAGCCATGAGGATATTAATCCTTTTGAACATATGCTTTCACAATAGTGACCGCATCAACAGGTTTATC
>CAYGMF010000034.1:0-4413 GCA_964351075.1 uncultured bacterium | reverse complement strand
ATTAATCCTTTTGAACATATGCTTTCACAATAGTGACCGCATCAACAGGTTTATCGCTGTGATCTGTAGGCACTTTTTCGATTGTTTCTACAACATCATATCCTTTAACAACCTCTCCAAAAATAGTATGCTTGTGGTTTAGCCAAGGTGTTTGAGCCGTTGTAATGAAGAACTGACTTCCATTGGTGTTAGGTCCACAGTTAGCCATGGCGAGGATACCAGGTTTATCAAAGACAGCTTCATCACTGAACTCATCTTGAAAATTTTTGCCAAAAGCAGATTCACCACCCGTTCCAGTTCCTGTTGGGTCTCCCCCTTGCAGCATGAAACCTTCAATGACTCTATGGAAGATGATGCCATTGTAGTAGCCTTTTTCGATTAGCTTAACTAAGTTTTCGCAAGCTTTAGGCGCCACATCAGGCTTTAGAGCTATTTCAATTTTACCTTTATTTGTTTCAAAAACAACTTGTGTTGATTTCATATTTTGTACCCCTTCTTGAGCGTTTAAAAAATTACATAAAAAAAGACTTAAGCAAATCGCAAACCATTTTTTCATAGATTGTTTTCTCCATTTTTAGATTAATGTTTGAGATGATTTTCTAAATTTTCAAGGAGCTGACCATAGTTAGGCTCCTCAGATATTTCGTGAACAACTTCAGAGTAAAGAAGCTTATTGTGTTTATCTAATAGCAAAACCGCGCGAGCTAAGAGACCTTTAAGAGGGCCGTTTTTAATTAAGAGCCCATAATCTTCTCCAAAAGTTGCATCAAAAGCAGAAAGAGTCTGCGCCTCTTTTTGCCCTTCAGCCAAACAAAAACGAGATTGAGCAAAAGGCAAATCTTTAGAAATATGCAAGAGCACTAAGTCATCAGAATTACTCACTCTTTCTTGGAATTCTTTTAAAGACTTTGCACAAACGCCAGTATCTATACTTGGAAATATATTCAAAATTTTAACTTTGCCTTCAAAAGCATTGAGGCTCACTCTTTCTAACTTTTGGGTGACCAGCTCAAATTCTGGAGTCCTCTCCCCTTCTTCTAGAAAAGTTCCCTCTAGTAAAATCTCTTCTCCCTTTAAAGTAACCATAACTTGCTCTCCCTAGTAAATAAGACAGAGAGATTAGAGGGTTTTGTTTAAAAAAACCAGTTGTTTTTCTATGTTTGTAGAGTTGAAAAGCTGTGCTGCTCTTTTTTCAAAAGTGACAGTTTCGTGCAAAAAAGAGCCTTTTTCTTCATTTTTTGTAAGAAACTGTCATATTTTGACAGTTTCTTACAAAAAAGAGGGCCTACTTGACATTTCGAACCACCTCTTCTCTTGAAAAAATGAAGAAACCCACAAGGACCACGCTATAGGAAATGAAGAAGAAAAGGGTTACAGGCTCTCTTAAAAAGATCCATCCAAAAAGGGCGGTAATAAGAGGCGTTACAAACCCTATAAAACTCATGAGGGTCACAGTAAAGTTTTTTGTGAGATAAGCGTATAGGTTGTAGCCAATCAAGTTATTGATCAAGGTAATGATGAGCATACCAGAGATAAAGAAGCTCCAGTTAGAGACTGGAAGAGGTTGAATTCCTTCAAAAATACCAGAGGTGATAAACGCAAGCACTCCTCCTATCAACATGCTGTAGCTGTTGGCCATCAAAACAGGGAAGTGTTTTTGGTAGATCAATTTTCTCATCACGATCCAACCAATTACAGTTGAGAAAACAGCGCCTAGAAGGGCCCACTCAGCAGGCGTCACGTAAAACTTTTTGGTATCTGAGAGTTCTTTATAAACAATAAGTGGTGCAAAACCGACAAAGGCAATCACTAAACCTAAGATCTTGTATCCCCCTAATTTTTCTTTAAGAGCAAAGTAGGAAATGAACGCAGCTAAAAAAGGAGAGAGGCTGTAGACAAAGCAGGTTTTATAACAAGAGAGATACTGCAAGCCCCAAAACTCTAGAACGTTGGTGAAATAGATATTAAAGACACTAAGAAGTAGAATTTCAGGCCAAAACCCTCGAATAGAAACAACTCTCTTTTTGTTGACTAAAAGTTGTATCAAAAAGAGAAGAACCCCTGCGAGGATCATGCGAGTTCCTGTCAAAAAAAAGGGCCCTCCATATTGGAGGGTCTTTTTTCCTACGACAAAGCTCATTCCAAAAAAAGCGTACATGATGAAAGCTATTAGAAATAAGAAGAGTTTAAATCTGAAGTTTTTTTTATTTTGGCTAGTCTCTTGCATCGCGCCTTTTTGTAGTTGTACTTATCGTTGATACATTCTATCGTAAATTCACCTGAATGTTAAAGGTATCTTTTATGAAGAAGCTCTTTTTTATTCTACTTACTTTTTCTTCGCTCTCTTTTTCACTAAATTCTCCTCTTTTATTTGACCGTCATTTTTCTCCTTACGCCTCCTCTTATGATCTTCTCTTTGTTGAAAACAAGCTAATGGGTTTTCAAAATCGTTATAAGGACTATCTCTTTTCTCTTAAAAACCCTGACTCTGAAAAAAAAGACATCGACCTTGAGCTTAAAACACTTCCAACTCCCCCACTTGGCCTGCGCCTTTTGGGGCGCTCTTTTAGATTTTTAGAACTTAGTTTTTTTTGGGGGCCGCTTAATCGAACAATAGCTACAGCGCAGCGTGAAATCTTTGGTCATGGTTATAGAGCAAGAAACTTGGGTCAAAGGCGAGCGCAAGTGATAGGTTATCAAATTAAAGTGCCTGTTCCTTTTGGAAAAGGGGGCGGCTTGGCTGAAATCAAAATGAAAGAGCCTGCTAACCTTTTAGATAAGATTTTAATAGATATCGCTGGCGCAGAGGCTAATTCTATTTTAGCGCATCACACAACTCTTTCTTGGCTCTCTAAGAACCGTGTAGATGGTAGGCAAGCGAGCCTACGTATAGCTACAAGCTTAGACCTTCCTCTTACTATTTTATCTCTTGAGAAAGCCAAAGATGTCTACTCAAATTATACACAAGAAAAAAGACATGACAGTGCAAATTACTTAATGGAGCTTAACTTTCTTTACCCAACTAGTAAGAGTCTAAAGGCGCAGCTTTCTTCATTAAGAGAGAGGGCCGCGCTTATGCTGTTTACAGATCTTATTACCTATTACGCTATTGCATCAAAGATACAATATATTTGGAATGGAAAGGCTCTTCCATTCTCCACTCTCAATACTCCTATTCGATTTTATATGCCGGTCTATCGCCTCTCTTTATCCCCTTTTGGACCAGAAAATGTCTTTGAAAATTACCTTCTTCTCACATTTGGAGAGCCTTCTTATTTTTACTTTAAGAGAGGAAGCTTTTCTCAAAACACCTACTTTGGATTTGGGTTTGAGAATCAAGGGATTGTTAAACTGGGCTCCCATTTATTTGGCATTAAGTTTGATTTTTGGAACCAGCCTAAGCTTATTGAGTCTGCTCCTGAAAAACACTGCGTTCGCACAGTTGTTCAAATTCCCCTTGATTCTAAAGATTATCACATCCAATTTAACCACGAGAAAAATGGTTACAAAAAAAATGAACTTTTTAACTCAAAAATGGGTTCAGCATTCTCTATTATTTATCAGTATGAATTTGATCCAGCTAAAACCAATTCTCTTTACACTCAGCTTGGTTTTAAAACGCGCGGTTATCTTCCAGGCGAATCTATTCAAACAGCTTTAATTTTACGTGGTGGGCTAAGCCTCTATTTCTAAACTTTCATTTTTTTATTGCGAAAAGAGGGCTCATAATTTATGACTTTGAGTAAGTCATTTCACTAAATAATTTATGAAAAAGTATTATAAAGTAGCCTTAGCTCTCCTTGTTCCCCTTCTTGCAGTTTTTGGAATTTATGATTACTATTGGACGTTGCCTATTGAAGGGGCCTATGACACAAGCCCCATCTCCTATCCCACAATTGACCGAGCAGAGCTTAAAGAGCGACTTTCTAAATTAGATACTCAAACGCTCGAGAAGATGAAGCACTCGGGCCTTGAAGTTGTAAAGTGGCAAAATCTTTTAGACAAGGTCGGTGCAACCGTTGTATCAGAGCTTGTCCCTGATTTTGACCCTTTCTTTGCACGAGAGCACTACCCTTATGATGAAGTGTATGATAATGAGACGCACTCTCTTTATTATTACCATTCTCACCGCCCTGGTGAGCATGGTCACTTCCACTTATTTTTCTGTGATGAGGTGCTTCTTGATCAACATGAACCCTTAAATTCTTGGGATGAGAAAAAGGCCTCTGCTCACCTCCTTGCAATCTCAGTACATCCTGATGGGACTCCCTTAGGCCTTTTTATCACAAATCAATGGGTGACTCCAAAAGAGTGGTGGTACTCCAAAGAGACTATCACAGATTTACTCGACCATTTTGAGATTACTCATCCCTATCCATCTTGGCCCACCAATCAGTGGCTCAATCACATGCT
>CAYGMF010000033.1:0-16727 GCA_964351075.1 uncultured bacterium | reverse complement strand
GGTTTTACTAGCTCTTATTTTTTTGCAAACTATTACTTTTGGCGCTAATCAGATAACTGGCGTTAAAAGAATTTCTTCCTAATTTCCCATATTTTTAAAGAAATAACTCTTAAAAGCGCCAGAGATCGGTTGCCTCTATGTATAAAAAAAGAAGAGAATAACATAAATAACGTAATGTTAAGGAGATATGAAAATGTTACTTCGATTAGAGGATGGGGTCTCAGAGACCCATATTAGAGAAATAGAAAAGAAAGCTCGGGACTTAGGGTTAAAGCCATCCGTTTCCGTAGGTAAGGAAAAGACGATGATGAGCCTTAGTGTGAAGGAGCTTGATCAGATCGACTTTCTGATGCAAATGGAAGGGGTCAAGGGCATAGCGGACACAGATAAGCCCTACAAGCTCGCAGCCCGCAAACATGCCTCAGAGAGGACGATAATTGATGTGAAGGGGCTTAAAATTGGTGGAGATGAGGTAATTGCTATGGCTGGGCCTTGTGCTATTGAGGGGCTTGAAGAGCTTCGAGAATCAGCCAAAGTAGTGAAAGCATCGGGAGCTAAGATTTTGAGGGCTTCTGCTTTCAAACCGAGATCTTCTCCCTACAGTTTCCAGGGGCTTGGAGAAGAGGGACTCAAAATTCAAAGGCAGGTAGCTGATGAGCTTGATTTAGTCATTGAGACAGAGGTTATGGATCCTAGAGATGTGGCTCTTGTAGAAGAATATGTCGACATCCTTCGAATAGGCTCAAGAAACATGCAAAACTTCGATCTTTTGAAGGAAGTGGGTAAATGCAGAAAGCCTGTCATTTTGAAGCGGGGTTTATCCGCTACGATTGATGAGTGGTTGCTTGCTGCTGAATACATCATGGCTCATGGAAATCACGAAGTTATTTTATGTGAAAGAGGGATCCGGACCTTTGAAACGGCTACTCGTAATACTTTAGATTTAAGTGCTGTAGCACTTGCTAAGGAGCTTACTCACTTGCCTGTGATTGTAGATCCTTCGCATGCAGCAGGAAGAGTCGATATTATTACTCCATTGAGTAAAGCGGCTATTGCAATTGGGGCAGATGGGCTTTTAGTTGAAGTGCACCACGACCCTGAAAATGCGTTATGTGATGGAGCTCAATCCTTAACGTCAGAAGAATTTGAACTTTTGATGAATGAATGCGCACCAATTGCAAATTCTATTGGTCGGAAAATGGGAAAATAAGCTAAGGGTACTAGAGGGAGACTATGAGAAAACTAACGAGTGCCTTAACAGAGAAGGTTCAGGCTATAAATAGGTGGCGAAGATGTCAGACAAAGAGCTAGAAGGTTGGCGAGGCAAAATTGATGAGCTAGATCATCAGATTCTTCTTCTTTTATCAAAAAGAGGACGTATCTCGACAGATATCATGCGTTGGAAAAAAGCTCATAAAGAACCCCTTCTAGACGACTCTCGTGAATCTGAAATTTTAAAGACATTAGAAAAAAAGGCAGAGCTGTTAAACTTAGATCCAAATTTTATACGTGCGCTTTATGATCTAATTTTAGAAGACTCCAAAAACAAATGAAGACAAAAACAATTGGCATAGTAGGTGGAAAAGGGCTCATGGCAAGGTGGTTTATCCGCCATTTTGGATCAGAGTTTAAAGAAGTTTTAATCTTTGACTTAGAAAGTTCTCTCTCTTTGAAAGAGTTTGTGCAAGCGTCAGATATCGTACTTGTGACAGTTCCCATTTCTAAAACAGTTCAGCTTATTGAAGAAGTTGGGCAGTATTGCAAACAAGATCAACTCCTATTAGATTTCACCTCTTTGAAAGAAGCGCCTTGCAGCGCAATGAAAAAAATAGGCTGCGCAGCAATTGGTCTTCATCCTTTATTTGGACCTCAAACACAGGCTTTTGAAAACTTTGGAATAGTCCTTTGTGAAGTCAATAAGACTCCGTGGACACTGAAAATTAAAAACCTTTTTGAAAACAAGAACCTACAAGTCATTGAAATGAATCCTAAAGAACACGACCAAATAATGGCTTATGTTCAAGCGCTCAATCATGGACTTCACTTAATTTGTGCAGATGTGCTTGCAAAGAAGGAGTCTTCAAAATTACAAGCGCTACAAACACCCAGCTTTTCTCTTTTCTTAAAAGGAATACAAAATATTATTCAAAATAACGCAGACCTCTACTTTGAACTTGCATCTCACAATCCTTATTTCTTGCCAGCAATAAAAGAGTTTAATCAATCTTTAGAGAAATACGTCGAACTCATTGAAAACAACGACCAAAAAGGGTTTGATAAACTCTTTAATGAACTGAAAAAAAAGTTCAGCTTAAAAGAGGCATTATGAAAATTGTAACCTTAGGTCCTGAAGGGACTTTTTCTCATGAAGCTGCTCTAACTTTAGGGGGCTCAATTGTTTTTGCCCACTCTTTAGAAGATGTCTTTGATATTTTAAAACAAGACTTGGTAGATCTAGCTGTCGTCCCTTTAGAAAACTCACTGTCCGGTAGTGTACTCAATACATTGGATGCCCTTATTGAATGTGATTACAAAATTCAAGCAGAGATTGTTTTGCCAATTACACATAACTTAGTTGGTTTTACAGATCTTGATAGAGTGGAAAAACTCTATGCCCACCCCCATTCTTATGAACAATGTAGACAAACACTGCAGCGTTTATTCATAAGAGAGGGAAGCTTTGAAAACCTTGAAATTGTATTAACCACTAGTAATGCGATGTCTGCTCACCACCTTTTAGAAAATAAAGAAGAAGGGGCAGCTCTACTTTCTTCTAATGCAGCAAGCCTCTATGAAATCCCTCTTCTAAAAGAAAACATGCAAGATAAATCAAACAACCAAACGCGTTTTGTTGTTCTTAGTAGATCGACAACTTCTCGAACAGGTAAAGACCGTACTTCGCTCATTTTCTCTCCTCTAGAAAATAGAAAAGGTCTTTTAAGTGATATTTTATCTGTTTTGGCAAAATATCGACTCAATTTAACAAAAATTGAATCCAGGCCGAGCAAAAAGAAACTCGGAGAGTATCGCTTTTATATGGATATTGAGGGGCATATCGAAGATAATGCTGTTCAAGAGGCCTTAGAAGAGGTACAATCTCTCTCTCCTTATCAATTTTTAGGTTCTTATCCTAGACAATTCTAGAAGATGAATAAGCAAAAGTTTGCAAAAGAAATACAAGAAATTTTGGATGAGCATTTCCCAAGTCCTGCTATCCCTTTGAAGTCGACAAGCACTTATACCTTTTTAATTGCTGTATTGCTCTCCGCTCAATGTACAGATGAACGGGTAAATATCGTCACTCCCAAACTTTTTAAAGGGTTTGAGACTCCTGAGAAAATGATGGAAAGATCTGTTGAGGAGATTCAAGAGCTTATTAAAACATGTGGACTATCTAGAACCAAAGCCCGTCATATTAAAGGGCTCTCTAAAATCTTAGTAGAAAAGTACGCGGGAGAAGTACCCAATACTTTTGAAGCTCTAGAAGCTCTTCCTGGGGTAGGACATAAAACAGCGTCTGTAGTCATGTCTCAGATATTTAAAAAGCCTGCCTTTCCTGTGGACACACATATTCACAGGTTAGCTAAAAGATGGGGGCTTACAACGGGAAAAAATGTGGTTCAAACAGAAACAGATCTAAAAAAAATATTCCCCAAAAAAAATTGGAACAAGTTACATTTACAGATTATTTATTTTGGAAGAAAATTTTGTCCAGCAAGGGGGCACGATGCTCAAAAATGTCCCATCTGTAAGCTCTGTCAATAAGACGCACTATTCAACCTGGATAGAAGTCGATCTTGAACAATTTAAGCGTAACTTAAAAATTATTAGAAAAAAAATAGGTTTTGCCCTTTATTGCCTACCTGTCAAAGCGAATGCTTATGGGCATGGCATTTGTGAAATAGGACAAGCTGCTCAAGAAGCATGTGTGGACTATTTAGCGGTCTCAAGTCTATCAGAGGGAATTCAGTTAAGAGAGTGTGGTATCCATCTTCCCATTTTAGTTTTAGGTGCTTTTCAAGAAGAGCATGTTTTAAAATTTATAGATTATAATTTAGAATTTTCTATTAGCTCTCTTTTTAAGGCTAGGCTTGTGCACCATCTTTTAGAACCTTTGGGCAAAAAAGCCTCCGTTCACCTTGAAATTGAGACCGGTATGAACCGTACAGGTGCAAGATCTCCTACTGCCCGAATGATTTATGCTTACATGGAAAAGAGCCCCTATTTTGAAGTGAAAGGGATCTACTCTCACTTAGCTAATAGCGATGTTGAAAATGCTACCTCAAACGTTATGCAACAACAATCATTTTTAGATGCGATTCAATCGTATCCTAAAAATTTGATTTTTCATTTAGCAAACTCAGGAGCCCTGCTCCATTTTCCAAAGAGCTATCACCAAATGGTAAGGCCTGGACTTTTGAGTTTTGGTCTCTATACAAAACCTCTTGACGAGGCATTCAAAAACCTTAAAAGCTGCTTTTCCCTAAAAAGTCGCGTCTCTTACTTTAAAGTGGTACAAAAAGATCAGGGAATAAGTTATGGGCATACCCATAAAACCTCAAAAGCAACTCGAATAGCAACTATTCCTATTGGTTATGGAGATGGGTATAGACGGAGCTTATCCAATACAGGAGAAGTGTTAATCCGTTCAAAACGCTTCCCCATTATCGGAACCATCTGCATGGATCAGCTCATGGTCGACATTGGGGATCAAGAAGCTTATGTAGGCGATGAAGTCGTTTTAATTGGCACTCAAGGGAACCAAAGTATTACTCTGCATGAATTAGCTGAAAAAATGGAGACGATTCCATACGAAGTTCTCACAGGCTTTAATGAAAGAGTTCCTAGGTTTTATACTTAATTTTTTCCCATGAAACACTACCGTGCCTCTCAACATCTCGAAGAGCTTTTTTTGCCTCCTCTAGATCAATTTTATTCTCAATAGTTTTTGAAGAGGCTTTTTTAAGTACAAAAAGTGCAGCTAAAGATAGAGCAGCACTTGCAAAGATGTAGCATGCAGGGGATGCGATCCAATTTGTTTTTTTATAAATTAAAAGAGAGACTGAAATTGCAAATCCGCCGATGAGTTGTGAGCCAAAAGCTCTAGCTAAAGAGAGTACCCTAAAGCGATACGCCTTTTCAATTAAACTAATTGCCCAAAAATTAAATGGGGCAGCAAGGGCAATTCCCCAGGTGACTAACACTATTCTCAAAAAGAGAACATTCATTAAGGTCGGGTGGTTGAGGATTTTAAAGAGAGGAAAAACAAAAAGAGCAGCTGCCAAGAGCGCATAGGTGATGAGCCTCTCTTTTCCAATTCGTTTAGAAATAAATCCAAAGACGGGGAGTAAAAAGAAGTCATAAAGGAGGAGAATACACTGTGTTCCCATCATCTCTGCTTTGGTTAAAGAAGTAACAAGGGGCAAGTAGCCATTCATAAGGTTTGTTAAAATTCTGTAATTGGCGTACAAAAAACCAGTTAACAGAGTAATTGCAATAAAGGGGAGCGCTTGAGACCGAATAAGAGTTTTCAAGGGCAAAGAGACTCTTTTTTCTTGAGGCATTTCAGGAATGCTTGTAATAAACGTATCTTTTCTAAGCCAGAAACCTATAAATCCTATAATTCCACTTAAGATAAAAAGCAGGCGCCAATACTGCTCTACTTTTCCTTGAAAGCAAAGAGATGTTATGACTACTGAAGCTAAAATGGTGCCGAGCATAGAACTCATTTCATAATAGCTGCTCATTAAATCTTTAGACTTTTTAGGAACGCTTTCAATAAGAAGAAGTGCGGCTCCAGGACCTTCTCCTGCTGCAAAAAAACAGATCAATCCTCTTTGAAGGTGAAGAAAAACTGCACTGAAAATGCCCAAGGTTTTGTACGTAGGGAGCAGTCCTGTAAAAAGAAGGCAAAGAGACATCCCTAAAATAGAAAAATAAAGGGCCTTTTTCCTTCCAACTCGATCTCCTATATAACCCCAATATAAAGCTCCCAAAGGTCTTGAGATGACTCCTATTGGCAAATAGATCAAAACGAGTGCAACGATGGGGTCTGAATTTGGAAAGAAAAGGGGGGCTATAAAAGGAGCTACAAGGCCAAAGAGGACCTTATCGTAATGTTCGACGATGTTTCCAACAATCGTTGCATAAAAGAGTTTTTGGCTAATTACTTTTTCCATAGTTTTAACTATGGAGAGAAGATACAGCAAAGGAGCTATATCTCACTCTCCCTCCGCTAGTATGACCTAGATCAGGTATTAAGGGTTATGCTTCTCTCTAGAAGCATTTTCAGCCAATAAGGCACCCCTGGTGATTAATGCAAAATATTCTAAATGGGTTAAAAAAATAATGCAAGATATAAGTTGACTCTCAGAATGTTTGCTTGTAAAATGTTCGGTCTTTAGAACATTTTTTAATTAATTGAGAAATAAATGATTTATAGTTTTATTTTTAGTAGAGATGTTTACCTGCAGTTAATTTTTATTTTATTAACTGTTGCTCCTGCTTTTGTTTTTTACTTAGTGCTTAGAAGCAGACTTCGTTTAACAACTTCTAAACAGGGAGGGCTCTCGAAACTTTTAACTAATCGATCTATTTTTTTATTGATATGGCTTGCTTTTGCAGGGATTTCATTACCATTTTATCTCTTTTTACCTGAAGCCCCAACTTCTATTATTTACCCTGCATTCATTCTATTGATTACCTTTTCAATCATTTGTATTGTAAATAGTATTTTTAAACCTGTTTTAGCTTTGATTTTTAAAGTCATTACATGGTTCTTTTGCACCCTTTTTCTGACCGGCTTATTTTTTCCTTTAGTTAATTATTTAAATAATACTGAATTAAACCTTGGATTACTAAAGACCTCTTATTTGAAATTAATTGAGTCTATTGGATTAGTAGGTACTCTCACTTGGGCAGCGCTTTCTATCTCGACAAAAGTTGAAAATAAACTCAATAAAAATAAGCATATCAATAAATCGACAAAACTTCTTCTTTCTAAAGCATTTAGAATGCTTCTTTTGACACTCTCATTTTTTTTAGGAATGTCTTTTGTCGGGATTGACTTATCTGTAATCACTTTTTTTGCGGGTGCTTTGGGTGTAGCTATTGGTTTTGGGATGCAAAATATTTTATCCAATATATTTTGTGGCGTCATCCTTCTTCTAGATCGTTCCGTTAGACCAGGTGATGTCATTTCTTTAGATGAAAAAGGGAGTTATGGAGTAGTTCACAAACTCAATGCGCGTTACGTTTCAATAAGGACACCAGAAGGAATTGAGCATATTATTCCTAATGAATCTTTTATAAATAAAAAAATGGAAAACTTGACGCATAGCGATCCTTTTATTCGGATACACACATCATTTGAAGTCGCTTTAGACACCGATATTGATCTCTTAGAAAATTTGTTGTTAACTGTTGCCAGCAGCGTCAAAAGAATTGTTGAAAATCCTCCCCCTGATATGAGAGTTTCATCCATTCAAAATAATGCTGTTATAGTGAAATTAAGATTTTGGATCTCAGATCCTGAAAATGGTGTAAGTGGGGTTAAAAGTGAGGTTTATCGAAAAGCTTTACTTGCGTTCAAAGAGAACAAGATTAAAATTCCATATCCTCCTCTTGAGCTTTATTTGCATCAGCAGAGTAAATTATCTCAGACGCTTCAGGATTTACCGATAAGGTAGTCTTCAAAAGGGATGATTTGAATCCCTTGATAACTTTCTTTTTTGCCTTGATAGATTAAAAAGCTTTGATCTGCTTCTTCTTGATAAGATTTTAATGTTTTTAACATATCTGTTTTGAGAGTGGATGATTTTTTGATTTCAAACCATTCTTGTTTATTTTTCCGATCAATAATGAGATCGACTTCAGACTTATCTTGAGTTCGTAGGTAGTAAAGCGAGGCATCGGATGCTGTATGGAGTTCTTTTTTGTAAATTTCACTGATGACATAGTTCTCAAAAAGAGGACCTGCTAGAGGGCCTTTATCATATTGATCAAAGCTGTCAATCCCCGTCAAGTAACTTACAAGTCCTGTATCGTAAAAATAGATCTTAGGGCTCTTAACAATTCTCTTTCCTAAATTTTTAGAGTAAGGGGGCAATAAAAAAAGAATGTAGCTTGCTTCTAAAATAGAGAGCCATCTTTTAATTGTAGGTACAGAAACCCCTATGTTTTTGGCATAGTGTGACATGTCTAATGTTTGAGAGACGTGAGCTGCTAAAAGCTGTATCAAGCGTCTAAAATCTCGCAGATCTCCAACATTTGCAAGAGTTCTTAAATCTTTATGCAAATAAGTATCTACATAAGAAGAGTACCAGAGACTAGATTCAAGATAATCCCTCATAACAAGTTCAGGATAACCTCCTCTAAAAATAGAGTCTTGAGTTAATGCTTTTGGCATCTCTTGATATTGGAAAGGCAGAAGAGAAATCAGGCCTATTCTTCCCGCAAGAGATTCTGATGCGGATTTTAAGAAAGTAAATTGAGTAGAACCCGTTAAAACAAAGTTGCCATAGACATTCCTATTTTGATCGACGACAAGCTTGATCGCTTGAAAAATACTGGGAACCCGCTGAACTTCATCAAAAATCACATATTTTTGATGTCTTTTTAGAAAAGCTACAGGATCATCTTGAAAGAATTGAATGTTTCTCTCATCATCAAAAGTGACATACTCATAGTCATGTAAAAGGTGCTGTAAAAGAGTAGACTTCCCTGATTGCCTAGGTCCTGTTATTCCAACAACGGGAAAGACCTTTAGAAATCTTTTAAGGGTCGTTTCAGCTACTCTTTGCTTGTAAGTCATCATTTTCCTGCAATTTTAACATTCAATATTAAAATTAGAGCATTTCGACTTATTTATCAATCAGTTTTCATGCAATTTTAACATTCAATATTAAAATTGCATAAATAGCCATAAATAACTTAATATCAATTAGTTAATTTATTAATAAAGCATTTTGAAGCCTCAAAATGAGCTTTTTTGCTATTATATTCCCCATTAATTGTAGGAAAAAGATGACTGAGACTAAAAAAGCTCCTTGGTACAAAGAGGGCCTTTCATTTGAATGCACAGGCTGTGGAAAATGTTGCGCAGGCTGCCCTGGATATGTTTGGATTGATGAAGCAGAAATGCTTGAGATGGCTGAGTTTTTGAAATTACCCTTAAAAGATTTTCAGATGAAGTATGTGCGGCAAATAGGCCAGAAATTTTCATTAAAAGAATTGCCAGGTCGTAATTATAGCTGCGTGTTTTTGGATGGCAAAAAGTGCAATATCTATGGCGCTCGACCTAAGCAGTGCAGAACATATCCCTTTTGGCCAAAAATTCTCAAATCTGAATCTACTTGGAAAGATGAAGCTAAGTCTTGTGAGGGGATTTCAAAAGATGCACCTATTGTCCCTATAGAAGAGATAGAGAAGAAGTCTGGCTTGTGATACAAAGCGTGTTTTAAAAGAGGTTCTTCTATGTCCAAATCAAATCCCTATAATTTTCAACACTTCAAGATCAGTCATTTTGATTTTGAGAATTTTCAAGGCCCCAAAGAGGGAGAGAAAGCCCTTAATTTTAAAGCCTCTACCATAGATGGGAAACTTGTCCAACTTTCTGACCATTTTGATCGGTTAATTGTTTTATCTTTTGGGAGCTACTCATGTCCCCATTTTGCAGGCCATATTGAAGAGATGAACGAACTTAAAACGAAATATCCGCAAGCTCACTTTTTAGTCCTTTATACAAGAGAGACTCATCCAGGAGGACGAGTGCCTGTTCATCAGAGCATGCAAGAGAAGCTAAAGATGGCTAAGAAGACTAAGCAAAAATTAGGAGATCAGCGTAGCATATTAGTTGATGATTTAGAAGGGAGCGCTCATAAAAAATATGGAGCACTTCCAAATGCAGTCTATGTAATCGATACTCAAGGTGAAATTCTCTATCGTGATGAGTGGGAAAGCCCAGGGCGTATTGAATCCGTTTTAGATTGTTATTTTAAAGAAAAGCCTATCCATACAGATCAAATTAAAAAGATGCCTCGAAAATCTAAATCAGGCTTCTATCACTTCATCAAACTTCTTAAACTTGCAGGTATTGTTTCACTTTGGGATTTAATTAAAGCGATTGTCATCGAAGTGAAAGGAGATTCTAAGAAAGTTAAATTTTAAGAGTGCCTTAGAGCATTAGTGATGATTTCTGAGAGCTCTAAAGTATCTGATCCCTCTTGAATGACCTTTTCAACCGCTTTCTTAGCGTGTGCTTGTGAAAAGCCAAGGTTGATTAAAGCTTGAAGAGCATCCTGTATTTTGTGTTGGGAAGCATTGATGGGAGTAGAGGCATTTGCTAAACAAATCTTACCCAGTTTATCTCGAATATCAAAGAGAAGCCTTTCAGCTGTTTTTTTACCAATACCCGGAACTGTGGAAATAAGGGCAACATTTTGCTCATGGACCGCTTTTTGAAGAGTGCTTGGTGTGAATTTACTTAAGAGGCAAAGGGCTGTTTTTGGACCCACTCCTGAAATCCCAATGAGTAGCTCAAAAAGTTCTCGGGCATTATCTTCAAGAAAACCATAGAGAGTGTGGGCATTTTCTCTGATGACTAAAGAGGTGTAGAGTGTGCAGATTTTATCGATGGGGAGTGAGAGGGCATTGGGTGGAACAAAAACTTTATAGCCTACTCCTTGGACGTCTATAACAGCATAGGTTGGGTTGTTTTCAATTAAAGTGCCTCGTAAGAATGCGTACATGAGAATTTATCTCCCTAAAAGTTTTTGCAGGTTGTGGTTTAGATGGGATGCGTGAGCATGGCAGAGGGCTAATGCTAAAGCATCAGATGTGTCTTCACAAAGTTGCGCATTTAAATTGAGCAAAATTTTCACCATCTTTTGAACTTGTAGTTTACTTGCATGCCCTTTTCCTACAACTGCTTTTTTAGCAAGGGTTGGAGCATATTCTTTAACAGAAACATCATGTTTAGCAGCAGCTATTAAACAAGCTCCTCTTGCCATGCCTAATTTTATGGCACTTTGCACATTTTTATTGACAAATTGAGTTTCAACTGCCAAAAACTGGGGTTTAAATTTCATAAGTAGATGATCTAAAGCGGTGAAGATCGCGTAGTACTTTTTTTCTAATGGAGCCTTTGGAGGCGGCTTAATGGTTCCATAGTCCAAAACTTTGGACCGATTATTTTGATAATGAATAATTCCAAAGCCAGTGATTCGAGTTCCTGGGTCTACACCAATTATAATCATAAACTTAAAATTATTTATAGAGTTTCGAAAAAGAGTTTTTATTTCTTCTTTAGAGAAAAAAGTCAATTTAGCTTAAACTGGTTGCCAAATCAAGAAGGTTTATCCGTTTTGAATAGAATAGAACCTAAAAACATTGTCATTAGAATGCCCAACTGGATTGGGGATGCCGTCATGGCCTCTCCTGTTATTAGAGAAGTGTGTCATCATTGGAAGGATGCAAGAATCACTTTAATGGCTCCCAAGTCCATCTGCTCCCTTTTTCAAAAAGACCCCTATGTGGATGATTTTTTTGTGTACGATAAGAAAGAATCTCATAAAGAGCAGCTTTTAAGCCTGAAAAATAAAAATTTTGACTTTGCACTTATTCTCACAAATTCTTTTTCCTCTGCGTGGCTTTTTTATAGAGCCAAAATTCCATACCGGATGGGGTATTCAAAAGATTTGAGGAAGTGGCTTCTCTCAGATTCTCTCCCTTATCCAAAAGACAAAACAAAAGAGCATATGATTGAAACCTATCACAAGCTTTTAAAGAATGTAGGGATTGAAACTGAATCCGTACCTAAGCTCTATCTTTCAGATCAGGAAAAAAAAGGTGCGAATACTTTTTTAGAGAAATGTGAAATCTTTTCGGACCACATTTTAGTCGGCATAAATCCATCAGCAGCCTTTGGCTCAAGTAAATGCTGGCTGGAAGATCGCTACCGGGCAGTAGCTAAAAAGTTACTGGAGAATTCGAAAATTATCCTCTTTTTCTTTGGGGATACTTCAAATGAAGACAAAGTAAGGCGTATATCAAATGACCTGGGCCCTAGAGCCTTTAACTTAGCGGGAAGTACGACGCTTAGGCAACTGATGTCTCTTTTAAATAAGTGTGATCTTTTCTTGACCAATGACAGTGGTCCTATGCACATGGCATGTGCTTTAAACACACGTGTTTTAGCCCTTTTTGGTTCGACAAGTCCAGAAGCTACAGGTCCCTATCACCAATCTAGAGTGATTCGCAAAGAGGTAGAATGCTCTCCTTGCTTTAAAAGAGAATGCCCCATTGACTTTAGATGTATGAGAGCAATTACAGTAGAAGAAGTCTATCAAACCGTATTAGACGAACTTAAAACCTCCAAAATTGAAGTATGACTAAACCTAAGCTTGTTTTTATCGGGCGACAATACCACAGTAAAACTAAGAGTGATCAAATGATCCTCTCACTACTCAATGAACACTTTGAAATTGATCTTTTAAGGCGTGAGCAGTACACCGATCGCGAACTTGTAGAGGCCGTTAACCAAAGTCAGCCAAGCGTTGTCTTCTTTTGGTGTTTACCTCCCTCTAGTACCAAGCACCTGTGGAAAATTAAATGCAAGAATACCGTTTGGGCCCCTATGTGGGATGGCTTTAAACCACTAAAGTTTCGTAAAAGAATGTTGATCACGGCTTCTAAACTTAAAGTACTTTGTTTTAGCCGAGCTCTCTATAATTATTTTTCTACAACTAAGATTCGTTGTCGCTATTGGCAGTGTGCTCTTAAACCCTCCTTTAAACGTTTTGAGGATAAGCCCCCATATGTGCTCTTTTTATGGCAAAGAGAAGCTCTGATTAATTTAGATAACATCGTAAGGCTTATTGGAGAGCAAAATATCAAAAAGATACTCTATAAAAGTGAAATAGGAGACTTTCCACATCGCAATTACCCGTTTGAAATAGAAAAACTCAAAGACTGGATGAGTGATGCTGATTACCAAGCTAAAATAGAGGAAGCTGATTTCTATATTGCACCTAGGCGCACGGAAGGAATAGGGTTTAGCTTTTTAGAGGCGATGAGCCTTGGAAAAGTAGTTTTAGCTTACGATGAATCGACTATGAACGAATATTTAGTTGAAGGGGAAAATGGCTATCTCTTTGATGAACACTTTCAATTGAAGAAGCCTCTAAAATCTCCTCAAGCTTTGTCCAAAAAGATGGAAGAGCTTGCAAATTTAGTTTATGAAAACTGGGAACAAACTAAACACGAAATAGTCCCGTTTCTTTTGGAAAAGTAATTAAGGAGTATTATGAAAGCATTAATTTTAGCAGGAGGGCTTGGAACTCGTTTAAAGAGTGTCGTGCAGGACGTTCCAAAACCAATGGCTCCAATCCGCAATAGACCTTTTTTAGAATACCTACTCGATTTTTGGATCGAGCAGGGGATTACAGAATTTTACATGTCCACTTGCCACTTAGCTGAAAAAATTAAAAGTCACTTTAAAGAGGAGTACAAAGGGAAGTCTCTTCACCAGATTCAAGAGCCAATGCCTCTTGGAACTGGAGGTGCTGTGCTTTACGCCCTTGATCAAATCAAAGGTTCAGAGGAAATGGTTGTGATCAATGGAGATACTTTCTTTGAACTTGATTTTTTGAAGATGCTACAGTTTCATAAAGAGAAAAAATCCAATTTGACCTTAGGACTTAGGCAAGTTGAATTAAATGATCGCTATAGTGGGATTCAAATTGATAAAGAAGGACAAATTGAACTCTTTGCTAAAAGGGAGGCCCATTCAAAAAATCTGCTAATTAATGCAGGCGTCTACATTTTAAAGCCAGATTTATTTGAAGAAGAGGTCTTTACTCTTGGAGAGAAATATTCTCTTGAGGATGATATTTTCCCAAGACTGATTAAAAAACATTCCGTTTATGGATTTGTTGCAACTGGGAGATTCATTGATATTGGAATCCCAAATGACTATGCTAAGGCTCAACTTTTTTTTAACTCATGATGCAGACAATCCAACACCCAAAGCGTATTTTGATAACAAGTCCCCATAACTTAGGAGACTTTGTAGCAAAAGTGCCTTTTATCCGATTACTCAAACAACTTTTGCCAAAAAGCCAACTTATTTTGCTCTCAAGACCTTATATAGAACCCCTTGTTCAATGTATTAAGGAAGTCGAAGAAATTTATGATTTTGAAGATTTTTTTAGCCAAAAAGAAGAAGACATTGTTGAAAATCTTAAGGCTATGAAAATTGATGTTTGTATTCATATTCTTTCAATAAACCACTCTTTGGGACCTGATGTCATAGGCTATGCTCAGAAAGCTGGGATCCCAAATCGGGTGGGAAATATACGTAAATCCCTCTGGACATTATTTAGGAAAAAGAACTTTGGCCTTACCCATAACCTTCGAGAAAGGAGAATACTTCCAAAGTTTCATGAGTTTGAGTGGAATTTATTACCTCTTCAATTTTTTGGATTTCCTATCAAATTTGAGAACTTACACCTCGATGAACTTTTGATGACAGACTCACCTTTTGAAGAAAAAAGTCCCCATTTAAAAGAGGGTGTCTTTAATCTTATTGTCCATCCTGGTTCTCATGGAAATGCAAAGGAGTGGCCAGAGAGTCATTATAAGCAACTTATTGAAGAGTTAAATCCCTCTATTCGGGTTATTTTAACAGGTTCTGAGACAGAACTCTATCGCTTTAATACCCTTCATTTTAAAGAAAGAGAAGTTTTAGACTTAAGAGGCCAACTTTCTCTAGAAGAGTTTATTCATTTAATTAGTGAAGTAGATGGAGTGTTAGCTGCAAGTACAGGACCTATACATATCGCATCTCTTTTTGGAGTGCGCACGCTTGCGCTCTTTCCTAAACAAAATCTAATGGGGGCAAGTGTCTGGGGTCCTAGAGGAGCTCAAGCGGAGGTTTTAAAAAGTAAAAAAATCTGCTCGTCTTGTCAAAAACGGCTTACAGACTTTAATAAAAAACTGTGTACATGTATGGAAGACATTCAGGTGAGTCAGGTAAAAGAGCGATTAGAAACTTGGGTTGAGCATGAAGATTTTGTATGATAGTAGTGTCTTAATTTCTGCTTTTTTAAAAGAAGCCTCTATTCATCGAACAGGTATTTTTCGGTATGTGGAAAGTTTAGCGCTCCAGCTTCAAAAAAAAGCAGATGTTTCAGTCAGTTTTTATTCCTCTTTAAATACGGAGCAAAATGCTCTTTGGCAAAGTAAAGTTTTGGAGTTAGCTCACCTGAAAAACATCCCTCTCATTAATGTGCACCACCCGCTAAAAGAGCATATTCATAGGCTATCAGACCAACTTCAAGAAGTCACAGCTTGGAGACGTGTTTTAATAAAAGGCTATAGAGAAAGTCTAAGAATGATTTTAAATAATTCTAAATTTGAAGATGAAAAGTTTGAAGACTTCGATCTCTTCTACTCGCCCTATCACCCTCTTCCTAAATTTGTGAAAGACAAAAAACGTCTCATTACCTTCAACACAATCCACGACTTAATCCCCATAAAATATCCCAAATTTTTTAAGGATAGTAAGAAAAGTTTTTTTGATCGTATATTGAAGAAGCCTAAACCCTGGCAGTACTTTTTTGCCCTCTCTGAATCTACAAAAGCGGATATGTGCCATTACTATTCAATTTCTCCAGAACGTATCTTTATTGTGAATTCAGCGCCCCCTACAGATCTTTTTTATCCAATAAAAGATTCTACTCTTATAGAAACGGTAAAGTCTAAATATAAAATTAAAGGGCCTTATCTTTTAAGTTTAGCCACTCTTGAGCCCAGAAAAAATATCCCCTTTTTAGTCGACTCTTTTATTAAGCTCATCGAAGAAAAGCCTGATTTAGAACTTAAGCTTGTTCTCTCAGGTGCCAAAGGGTGGGGCTTTGAAGCGCTGCTTGAAAAAATTAAAAAACATTCAGATCGCATACTTTTAACTGGTTTTGTGGAAGATCAAGATTTGGCAGCGCTCTACAATGGAGCAATGGCATTCGTTTATCCCTCCCTATATGAAGGGTTTGGCTTACCTCCTCTAGAAGCTATGAACTGTGGTATTCCAGTCATTGTCTCAGACACGTCCTCTCTCCCTGAAGTTGTAGGTCAAGCAGGGCTTTATATTGACCCCACCCACTCAGATGACCTCTGCCAAAGAATCCTGCAAATTTATGAAAGTGAAAATTTAAGGAGTGAGCTCTCTAAAAAGTCTCTCATTCAAGCAAAAAAGTTCAGTTGGGAGAAGAATGCTGAGAAAGCTTACAATGCCTTTCAATCGATTCTTTAGCTTCAATCTGTGTTTTAATTTTGAAAAGGTTTAAGTGTGCTATAAACAACTGCATTCCAATTTAAAACCTCTCTAGCGCAGCTAAATGAGCGAGTATCTAAACCAGTAGGACTCTCTTTTTGAGGGCCCATCCCCCTTTTTTCTAACAAAAGACCTTGCTCTAAGTTAGGACTACCCCTTCCAGCTAAGCACTCAACTAGACATCCTATGCTAGCTAGGGCAAGTGAAGTTACGAATACTAGAGGAGCAACTACAGCATAACTAGCTGTTCGAGGGCAACAAAATCTCATCTGACCTGGTGAAGAAGAGGGGGTAACTGGCCATCCCTCTTTTCGAATTTCGCCTTCTGAAATTTCTTTGAGCATTGTGAATATCTTTTTGAATTATTTTTTACATACAAATGGTAGGCTATCTATGC
>CAYGMF010000032.1:11337-16763 GCA_964351075.1 uncultured bacterium | reverse complement strand
TCTTTAGGCTTCCCTAAAACTTTGCCTTCAAAATAAACAAGTGTATCTGCTGCTACAATAATTTCTTTAGGATGAGTCTTAACCAAACTTATAGCTTTTTCTTTAGACAGTCTTTTGACATATGCTTTAGGATCTCCGTCAAAAGGAAGAGAACTCTCATCAAAGTCAGGGTTGGCTTGTTTATAGGGAATAGAAAAGAAGTCTAAGATTTCTTTCCGTCTTGGAGAAGATGAAGCTAAAATGAGCATAGAGGACCTTATTTTTAAATTAAGGTCAAGATAGTAAAAGAATACAAGACAGATGTAAAGAGTGTGGTTTTAAAACTTTAGATTTGTCTCATATCCATTAAAAGATCAGCCCAGAAACAGTCTCATTAGAAGCCAGAGCCTCTCTTAAGAACGCCATGTTATCGCCCATGTAGCAATTGCTGATACTGTATGAACTATTCGTGTTAGCGCCCCATCTCTAGGTGGTTCAGCAGGTGTTAGAGGTCCTAGAATTGCTATTATTTCATCGCAACGATCAAGAGTGGCGTAATCAAGAGGGGTTTTGCCTCTGTTATCTCTAGCGGTAGGATCTACTCCTCCGTCAAGTAAAGCGTTTACTGTAGGTACATATCCGGCAGACCTTGTTGGCTCATGGAGAGCTGTACACCCTCTATTGTCTCTAGCGTTAGGGTTTGCTCCTGCTTGTAGTAAAAGGGTTGTTGTTCCCGCCTGTCCACAGGCTGCTGCCTCATGTAGAGCTGTGAAGCCGCCAGCAACTGTAGCTTCCAGATCTGCATTTGCTCTAATTAAGAGGGTTGTCATTGCTTCGTTGCCGTTTACGGCTGCGCTTCTTAGAGGTGTGCCGCCATGACGAGGTTCTTTAGCGTTAACATTTGCGTTTGCAATAATCAAACGTTGTGCCCTTGCTGTGTCGTCTCTCTTTATTGCTTGAAAAAGAGCAATGTCGAGGACCTCTCCTTCGAGAGCTGATAATGTAGCCATGTGAACCTTCCTTGTTGGTTAAATAATTTTTATTAGCTGGTCAAATCTTAAGTTTTACGGGTTTTCTTTTCAGTATACCTACACCAGCGTTTAGTTAACTAATTGTACATCATTTATATTTATGAATCTTTGTCAAGTGATTTTTAAAATCTAAACAACTAACAGTCAGCCGCATAAAGGATCTTCGGGTGTTTTTTAGGTTGCAGGGGCTTGATCTGGCCAGCTCGTATGACTCTAGCTCAATTGTAAAGAATATGATTTTTAAACTCGGGATCCAAAATAATCTTCTTCAGAATAAGGTACGAGATTTAGGTGAACCCTCTCAATTAGCGACATTACAGCACTGATACGCCCTATAAAAGTAGCACCGGCTTTAGATAAAATCTCTGCTACTGAGGTCTGACCTAGACTAGCAGTGTGCTGCGATGCAATGCCTCTGCTTTGCTCATTAAGTGAAGCGTCAGCGCAAACTTGGATCAGACGAGCTATTCTCATGCTTTGATTATTTCTTAAGGCAAGATGGAGAGGGGGCTCTCCAGCTGCATTAGGCGCAGTAGGGTCACAGCCAAATCTTTGAAGATATTCAATATCGGCTAAGGAACGTGTATGGAGCCAATGATCGCTGTCGGTAGTTGTCATAGAAATGTCTATTGCTGAAACGCCGGCATCTTCTAAAGCCCTTAGTTCGCCAAGTCTTGCTAATATCATTACAAACGGTCTCTTTCATCTAAATTCCGAAAAATATTATCAGATCTTCACTTACTTGTGAAGGCTGTAAATTACGTTAACATTTTTAAAATCAAAAAGGTTAGTTTTTTATTTATTAGGTCTGCCTGCTAAAAATATGCAACTAACTTAATTGAGATTGAAGATTGGTTTTAAAGAGCTATTTGTTTATAATCCCGCTTCAATTCTACTTGCAGGTTGCTTATGTTTGCCTCTTTAACACTTGATAATTTGTTTTGGTACTGCGCATGGGTGGGTTCTGCTATCTACGTTATTCGTATTTTGATGAGTTTTGGAGGGGTATTAGACTCCGATTCTTTGGACTCTGTAGCTGATCACATGAGCGATGATGCCTTTCAATTTTTATCTTTGAATACACTTGTTGGTTTTTTGATGATGTTTGGCTGGGGAGGTCTTGCGGCATCCAGACAGTTTTTGATGTCAGATGCGCCCTCTTTATTAATAGCTGCTTGCAGTGGCATCCTCTTTTTTATAGCGACTAGACTTATCTTTAAAAGTGCTAAAAAGTTAATGAGCACAGGAACGGTGTTTGACATTCAAAAGTCGATTGGAAAACAGGGGAAAGTGTATCAAAAAATTGGAGAGAATAAGAGGGGTGTTATTCAAGTTACGCTCGATGATTTTTGTCGTGAACTCGACGCAGTCTCTTTTGACAATCGAGAAATCCCTTCTTTTCAATCCGTAGAAATTATTAAAGTCATTGACAACAGAACTGTTGTCGTAAGACGAGTTAAATAAGGAGATCCTTTATGGAAAACTATGCCTCAATGGGAGTTGTGATTTTTGTAATTTCACTCTTCTCCATTATTCTATTTTTAGCGCGCATCTACAAAAGATGCCCCTCAAACAAAATTTTAGTAGTCTTTGGACGTATCGCTGGTGAAAAGACGGTGCAGTGTTATCACGGTGGAGGAACTTTTGTTTGGCCTCTTATTCAAGATAGTTCCTATCTTGATTTAACACCAAGAACGATTCATATTCCATTGAAGGGAGCTCTTTCGCAACAAAATATTCGGATCAATGTTCCAAGTACCTTTACAGTTGCAATTGGCACTAATCCTGAAGTGATGAATAACGCAGCTGTACGCATTCTAACGCTTAAAAATAATGAAATAGAATCGATGGCAACAGAAATTATTTTAGGACAACTAAGACTCACTGTAGCTTCTTTGAGGATCGAGGAAATTAACCAAGATAGAGAACGTTTCTTAGACTCTATCAAAAATAATATTGAGCCTGAGCTTCATAAAATTGGACTTACTTTAATCAATGTAAACATTACAGACATTACAGATGAATCCGATTACATTGAAAGCATAGGAAAGAAAGCAATTGCAAAAGCGGTTAACCAAGCTAAAATTGATGTCGCTGAGCAAGAAAAGCAAGGGGCAATTGGAAAAGCTTCTGCAGATAAAGAAAAGCAAATCCAAGTGACTTCTCTTCAAGCTCAAGCAACTGAAGGGGAGAATTTAGCTAAAGCTAAAGTCGCGATGGCAAACTCTGCTCTTGCTGAAAAAGAAGCTGAAGCAAATCAGATTAGTGAAATAGCTAAGCAAAAAGCGCAAATCGAAATTCAAGAGTCTAGAAGTATCGCTGAAACTAAAAGACTGGAAGTTGAAGAAATTATCCCAAGGGAAATTTCTAAGCGTAAAATGGAAATTGATGCGCAGGCTATAGCGCAGCAAGAAGTTCTACGCTCTAAAGGGGAAGCAGAAGCTCTCGTTAACCTTAAAAAAGCAGAAGCTCAAGGGATTGCAGATGTCCTTAAGTCAAAGTCTCAAGGTTATGAGCAGCTCGTGGCAGCTTGTGGACATAAAGCCGATCAAGCATCTACTATGCTTTTAATTGAGAAGCTTGAGAAACTCGTAGAGATTCAAGCAGAAGCTATCAAGAACTTGAAGATCGATAAGATCACAGTATGGGACAGCGGCAAGAGTGATGCAGATGGAAAAACGACCACCTCTAACTTCATAAGCGGTATGGTCAAATCTCTTCCTGCTTTGCATGATGTAGCTTCAATGGCAGGTCTGGACTTGCCTTCGTTCTTAGGTCAGGTGAAACCTGCTTCTCTTAAAGAGAAACTGGAAGCTAAAGAACCTGTTAAAGAAGCTTCTGTAGAGAATTAGTCTGTAGATAATTCGTCTGTTGCATAAAAAATGAGGAAGTTAACATAGAGAGTGAGGGCGATAGCCGCAATCGTGGCGGGGATCTGAAGAAGACTTAAAGTCGCCCTGCGCTCTTCTTCCTCGATCTCTTTGGATAGAGCAGATTTGACGTAGTCTTCAAATTCAGGGGTTGATTCTCTAGCTGAGTGTAGATAGCTATAGGCAGGGGAGAACTTGCCATCGATCTTAAATCGGGTATCCGCGCCAGCCTTGATTAAAATCTCAGTTGCTCCTTTGGCTTTTGCAAATAAAGAAGCATGAAGTGGTGTCCAGCCGCTTCCACATTTACCATCAATATCTGCGCCAGCATCAACTAAGAATTGTGTGATTTCAGTGCAGTTACGCATAGCTGCAAGATGGAGAGGTAGGTCTCCATCAGCACTCTTTGTATTAAGATCCGCATTTAGGTCTATAAGGTATTGAGCAGCTACTGGGTTGTTGGCTGCTATACACGCTTCAATTGGTTTTCGACTCATCCCATCACAAGGAGAGTTGATGTCTATACCAGATTCAATTATAGCTCGCACATAGCCTTGCTGCTTGGTGAATATAGCAATAGCAAGTGGAGTGACCTCAATACTAGGATCAAATCTAGGCTCAGAGAAAGATGCTCTAGGATCAAGCCGCCCTTTACTGATCCCCGCTTTTACTTCTTCGTAAGAAAGAGTGTTTGGACGTGGTGGAAAGATACTTCTGAAAATTTTTCCTAGTTCGTGCACAGAGCGACAGTCAGGGCAGTTAAGTGCATCACCCAAGTCGTAAAAGCTTTTTGCACACTTTAAATGATAAAAGTGAGGATGTGTTCTAGTCAATCCATCTGCTTCACGTACTTCACAAGAAGTTTTAATAATTTGAGGTAGCTTGGACAAAACAAATTGTGATGACTCCTCTTGCTTTTGAACAATTCCTTCTAGACAAATTGAGCAGGTCCAATCAGGTTTGCCTGCAAATTTGAGTCGACTCTCATATGCTTCGTTCCAAAGAGATTTACGCGCGCTATACCCTCTAAAAGCGCTCTGAATTGTTGTGGCTGCTCTATCTTCAATACTAGTCATTAATTTTCACCATGTAGGGGCGTTTGTAGTAGCCTCATTGTAGCTCACATAGCTTTATTTGTCAATAGATTGTTTTTTAAGAAATAGCTTTAAGATGTTGATAATGAGACCTATGAAGTATTCAGTTCTATGTAAAAATTTAGGATGGGTTCTTAGTCCTCAAACTTTTAAGAGCACTTGAAATCACTGCTTTTACTACAATGATATCAATGGGCCTTTCGTGTTCATACGGAGCCAGTAGCCTAAATTCCTCTTCTCTAGGTGTTTTAGGAGGGATGGCCACTGGGTAGAGTGTTCTCATTTTTTCAGTTAAACTAGAAGTGCAGCTCAATTTTGGGAGGGCAGATGTCTTGCAGCGCAAATGAAGCAGTTTTTGGGGTTTGGAGTCTAGAAGCCTATTTTTTTGGATTTCAAATATCTTTAGGTTAAATGAAAAAGGATCTGAATCACCGTTTGCAGCCCAAAATGCA
>CAYGMF010000032.1:0-11237 GCA_964351075.1 uncultured bacterium | reverse complement strand
TATCTTTAGGTTAAATGAAAAAGGATCTGAATCACCGTTTGCAGCCCAAAATGCAGGTCCTCGAAGGTAAGCACCCAGCTTAGTGAATACATTGCCGCGACTTGAACAGTCGAAGTCAAGTTGTGTGTAGAGCTTAGAATCAGGCTGGATGAATAGCGATCTAAAGGAAAAATAACTGTTAACTCCAGCGGCGCCATAGGTTATAAGGCGTTTGTGAAAAGGGGATTTAACTTTTACGTGAGGGCCTTTTTGTTCGATGCCATCAGAAATAGCGCTCATAATCGCTTGCAAATAAGGATAGTGTGCATAAATAGTCTCTAGGCTTTGAGCTGCTACTTGAACGCTTGGAAAGGAGTTCGTGTGGTTTAAAGCGTACGAATTAGCCAATTGATGGGACATCTCAGAGCAAGTTATAAAGTTCATCTTTTTGCCTTGTTAAATCAACTTAAGGGAATAGGTTAACTTAAGAGTCCAAAAAAAGCGAACTATTATTAGTAAGGTCTATATGTTAAGTGGGTTGAGTACTTTCTTTTACGATGCTATTCCACTTCAGGGAGATCAGCTATTGCCTCGGCTTCGATATCAGGAGTTTTTTCCTGAAGAGGGGCAAGCCTTTTTTCAAAACGATCATAGAAATAGTAGACTGTTTTTCTTGCTGTTTTAACAAAAAGAAATGGGAAAACTGCATGAATGACCATTGCAACAGAGGTGTAAGTCATTCTAAGTGCTATAAATAGCGCTTCTAAAGCATGCTTGAAGTAGCTTTCTCCAATAGCGTGCGGATGATCCGTAAAGATGTTTTTCATTGTGCCCTCTTTCAAACTCATAACGTACTCTAACTTCGTCATAGTTGATAGACGGGATTAGGTAAAATATTTTTTTTAAAAAAAGTAAGAAAAAGGCCAAAATAGATCAAAATGGCACATAAAAATGGCTTAAATGGAGGAAAAGCGTGAAAAAAGATGAGGTCCGAGGCGCACCCTAAGAAAATAGCTAGATTGAAGAGACTTGCTTTGAGGGAGAGGGGGATAGGTCCGTTTTTTTGAGAATTTAAGAACTTTTGAGCTATAAAGTCCAAAAAAAGAGCTAAAGCTAGGACTAGGAGCAGCCTGACTCTAAAAGTTCTCCAAGAGGAGATGAGCAAAAGTGCTGCGCTGCAGGTGGAAACTAATGATTCATAGGCCCAAATTCTATAGGGGGAGTCAAACGCTCCTAACCGACGATGTCCGACCCAGTGTATAGCTTTGAGAAGGGCTGCCATAAGAGCCAAGAATACAGCGACATTATTTATTCCAAACCGTGAATTAAAAGTGAATAAGATGCCTACCCAAATGATGCTAGACCCTAAAATGATCATTGGATTGATTTTTTTACCCATCCAAACACGTAAAACCCAAGGGATAAATAAAGGGAAAGTTAAGTAAATTGCTGTAAGGTTAGTTAGGGGAAGGTTAGACAAAGCTCCAAAAAGAGAATAGTAGAACGCAAGGCTTACAAAGGCTAAAAGAATATGGATTGAGAAAAGTGAGGTCTTAAGCGACAAAGAGATAGGCCTTGAGGGACTTTGAAAATTAAGGATAGACCTGAAAATAAACCAAAAAAAGAGAAGCTGAGTAAATGGGATTTTACCAATTAAGCTTTTAATAAGAGTGAGGCTTACTACCCAACAAATAGCAGCCAAAAGAGGGAAGACGATAGGATTTTCAAAGGATTGGGTCGTTTTTCTCATAACTGAGGTCGTTTTTAAATAGATTTAAAGCTTCTTTGTATATTTTTCTAACTTTTCTTGAAATTTAAAACCTTGATTTGATACACAAGTGGGTAAAAAAAATAAAAATAAAGAGGCCAGGTTGACTATCGCAAATACGCTCACCTTTATCCGAATCCTGCTGAGTCCACTTTTTTTGATCTTCTATCTATGGCATGCTGGACTAGGAATTTCAATCATAGCTCTTCCGTATATCTTGCTAGGTGTCCTGACTCTTTCAGAGTTAACGGATGCTTTTGATGGGTATTTTGCGAGAAAATATCACCAGGTCAGCGACTTTGGTAAAATTGTCGATCCTATGGCAGATAGTATTGCTAGAATCTCATGCTTCTTAACTTTTACCATAGCTCCTATTCAACTTCCTCTATTACTCGTTTTTGTTTTTATCTATCGCGATTTTATCATTAGTACATTAAGGACTATTTGTGCCCTTAGAGGGATTGCACTGGCCGCGAGACCTAGTGGTAAAATTAAAGCGATTATCCAGGCTATTGCAATTTACATCATTGTGCTGCTTATGATCCCTTATACGCTAGGTTATCTCAAAGTGCAGGACTTTAGGGTAATTAGTTTTTATGTGGTCGCACTTGCAGCTCTCTATACGATTTACTCTGCTATCGATTACTTTTATGCCCATCATAAAGATGTGAAAAATATGATCCAAAATAAGGGCAAATGATGTTTTCAAGAAAGGATAGGCCTCGCTTTTTAGCTTTGACTTTCCCATATGTTGAAAAAACACTTGAAGTAAGCTCTTCCTTTTTAGATCACAATATTCCCCATATGATGGAACCTTTTTTACAAGAACAAGTGATTGCTAAATCTTCATATGCCCCTCTTTTTTCTTTGGGCGGTCATTTAATTAGAGCGCTTTTAGAACTTGCGCAAAAGGGCTCTTGTTGCGAGGTGATTGGAAAAGTTGGAGAAGATACTGCAGCTAACTTTTACGAGACCTCTTTAAAAAGAGCAGAAGTCAATTCAGAGCTCTTAAGATCAGCAATGCCTACCTCTCAAGTTTTATCTCTTATTCCTCCTGAGGGTAGCAAAGCTCAGTGTGTCTACCTAGGGGCATCACTGGAGCTAGATGCCTTAGATTTAAAGCCTAAATACTTTAATGCTTTAGATGTGCTTCTTTTAGATGCCAACAGTTTGCTTTGGGGATACTTGCCACTAAAAGCTATTCAAATGGCTAAAAAAGAGGGAGCTTCAATTTGCTTTTTTTTGGACTCTATTTCTGATAAGGCTCCCTACAGGGCTCAAATCCTATCCATCCTGAATGAAGCTGTTGATTTTTTCGTGGCTGAAAAAGAAGAGCTAGAACTCTTTTCAAAAGCTACAAAATTTCAAATAGAGACCTTCTTAAAAAAAGAGTCAAAGTCAGCGCTTGTTTTTTCAAATAAAGAGGGGAGCTGCAGCCTCTATTCGAATCATGAGCAGAACGAATTGTTTGCCTTAGATGGAGAAGATTCCTGGGTTACCCCCCTATGCGAGCTTTTCAAAAAAGAGCCTTTAGAAGAAGGCTATTTAGAGGAACTTGTAAACTCGTCGTCTTTGAAAGTTGATTTGTAGATGTCCAAGTAAGATTTAGCTGACTTTTCCCAACTATAGTTCATTTGCATCCCTCTTTGCACAAGTTCCTTCCAATAATCAGGGCGGTTGTTATAAATCGAAAAAGCTCTTTTTATAGTTTGATCAATAGCTTTAGAAGTCGGAGGTGTAAAAGTAAAGCCATTGGTTTCTAAGGGACGGTGCTTCTCAAACTCAACATCAAAGACCGTGTTTGCAAGTCCTCCGGTCTTTCTAACAATGGGAACTGCGCCATACTGCAAAGCGATAAGTTGCGTAAGTCCACAAGGTTCAAAGATAGAAGGACAAATTAACATGTCAGCTGCAGCATAAATTTGGTGAGCTAAATCTTCATTGTAGGATTCAAAGATGAAATTTATATTTGGATTCTCTTTCAGCTGTCCTTGCAAATGGTGAAAATCCATCTGAATTTTGGGAATAGGACTTGATCCGAATAAAATGAACTGTCCTTTGAGCTTTAAAACAGAATGGATAGCCTTCTTAATCATTCGAATTCCTTTCTGAGGAACAAGCCTACAAATACAGGCGACTAAAGGGGCCTCCTCTTCAATAGGCATGCTAAGAAAGTGACGCAGGTAATCTTTGTCTGCTCTTTTTTTATCTAATGTCTGGTAAGTATAGTTCGTAGCAAGTGCTTTATCTAAACCTGGGTTCCATATCTGTGTATCAATCCCATTTAAAACGCCTTTGATTTTATGAGCATTATCTTTAATCACTCCCTCAAGGCCTTTCCCGTTTATTGGGTCTTGGATCTCTTCTGCATATTTTGGTGAAACAGTTGTGATATAGTCTGAGTATAGAATGGCTCCTTTCAGTAAATTTATTTTATTTGGATTCTTAGGATCTTGAAGTTTTATTGCTAGCTTGGCTTGATCAAGGCCTACTCGATTCAGAAGAGCAGGGCTTGTTATTCCTTGGTAGTTCAAATTGTGAATAGTAAAGATTAAAGTTGACTTTAGCTTGGCTTTATATTTTTCTTGATAAAGAGGGGCAATGAGCGCTGTTTGCCACTCATGGATATGGATGACATCCATATTGGGGTGGTAGTGAAGCAAAAAATCTAAGGCTGCTAGAGAAAAAAATGCGAAGCGGGTTACATCATCTTTAAAGCCGTAAATGTTGGATCTGTCAAAATATTTATACGGTTTGTCACTATCTAGTAAAAAGACACGTATTCCGCAGACTTCGCCTACCAAAATATGGCTGGTATGCCAGCGGCCTGCAAAAAAAGTTTTTAAATCTGACTTATAGGGACGTAAATTGTCTAAGTCAGCCGTTTTTAAGCAGGTGTATTTAGGAAGGATAATAAAGACCTCGTGGCCAAGTTTTTGAACTTCTCGGCTAAGTCCTAAGGTGACATCGGCAAGTCCTCCTACTTTTGCAATAGGACTTACTTCGCTTGCGATATGACAGATTTTCATGGAGTGTTCATTTTTATTTTGATGCCAAAACTCTCTCATACCTAATCTTGAGCTCTTTTTTCAAGAAAAGATTTCAGTGTTTGTAGAATTATTTTTTAAGCTCAACAGATTATTTGAAGGAATGAATAAACCTTCTTGAATAAATAGGCGCATTCGTTTAACATTTTGACCTTTAATTTCGCTGGGGTGTAGCCAAGTGGTAAGGCAACGGTTTTTGGTACCGTGTACCGTAGGTTCGAATCCTACCACCCCAAAAATGTTTAAACACTAGTGTTACTTTTAGATGTCTATTGACCAAGAAGCCTGCTTATTTAGCGGCACTTCACATCCTAAACTTGCTAGTCTTGTGGCAGCTCACAATAAAATGGAGCTGGGGCAGGCTAAAATAGAACCTTTCCCCGACGGAGAGATCTTTGTTCAGATTCAAGAGAATGTGAGGGGCAAGGACGCTTTTGTCCTTCAAAGCTTAGCCCACCGACCGAATTACTATTTAATGGAACTTCTAATTATGATCGATGCTCTTAAACGAGCGTCTGCTAAGTCCATAGTCATCCTAATCCCTTATTATGCTTACTCTAGACAGGATCGAAAAGATAGAGGTCGAGTTCCTATCACAGCTAAACTTGTAGCGAATCTTCTGGAGGAAGCTGGAGCTGACCGGGTTCTTACAATGGACCTTCACTCGGACCAAATTCAAGGTTTTTTCGATATTCCTTCAGATAACCTCCATGCAAGACCAGCTCTTGTTCAAAAAATTAAATCTCTCGATCTAAACTTAGAAAACACTGTCATTGCCGCGCCTGACATCGGAAGTATTAAACTTGTTAAATCTATGGCAGACCAGCTCCAGACCGATTTTGTCATCATTGACAAGAAGAGATTGGGTTCTGAGCATGTGGAACACTCTCCTATCATAGGAGACGTTGCACAAAAGAATGTCATCTTTGTAGATGATATGTGTTCGACAGCGGTTACTCTTTGCAAAGCAGCTGAAGCTTGTAAAAAAGCTGGAGCTAGAAAAATTTATGCAGCGATCACTCATGGTCTTTTCGTAGGCAAGGCCTTAGATCGAGTAGAAAACAGCCAATTAGAGAAGGTTTTTGTTAGTAATACAATACCAATGGAAACTTCTAAAGCCTCTTCTAAAATAGAAGAGGTCTCAATTGCACACTTATTTGGGGAAGGCATACGATGTGTGTTATATAAAAATTCAATGTCTTCTTTATTCACCCCTTAAAATATTTTCGGAGCCCTAACATGAAGCTTAAAGTTAAAAATAGACTTGCTGAAACTAAAAAAGAGATTAATAACATAAGACTAGAAGGAAATATTCCTGCTATTCTTTATGCTAAGGATCAGCCAAACCGTCTCTTAGAAATTTCAGGGACTGAATTTCATGCGCACATGCGTAATATCGAAAAAGGAAGTCTTCCAAATACCGTTTTCACTTTAGAAGATGAAAAAGGAGAAACCTTTAAAGTTTTAGTTAAAGATATTCAATACCACAGATCAACTTATAGAATCGAACATTTAGACTTCCTTTACCTTATCGATAATGCAACGGTAAATGTAAAAATACCACTTCGATTTAAAGGAGTTGCTGATTGTGTTGGAGTTAAACTTGGTGGAGTAGTAAGGGCTGTCATTAGACATCTTAAAGTAAGATGTCTTCCAAAAGATATCCCATCCGAGTTTAAACTCGATGTGAGTAAACTATCGATTAACCAATCGTTGAAACTCTCAAGTATTAATTTGCCTGATAATGTAAAGCCTCTTCTTGATCTCAATGATGTGGCTGTGATCATTGCAAAGAGATAAAAAGGACCTGATTATTGGAAGAGTGTGCTGCTAAATTAATTGTCGGTCTTGGTAACCCAGGAAGTCGTTATACGCATACTCGCCACAACTTAGGTTTCTTAGTAGTAGATGAACTCGCAAAAGAATGGGGTATACCCTTTAAAACGGTAGCTAGGTTCAATGCAGAGTTTTCGAAAATAGAGAAAGAAGGCCCTGTTTACTTGCTTAAGCCCTCTACTTTTATGAATTTAAGTGGGTTTTCAGTAAAGAAGTGTATGCAGTTCTACAAGATAAAAAGAGAGCAGGTGCTTATTATAAGCGATGATGCGGCTCTTAATTTTGGAGATTTGCGCCTAAAACCCAAAGGGGGTTCGGGCGGCCATAACGGGTTAAAACATATTGAAGGGCAGATCGGACAAGAGTATCCAAGACTCAGAATGGGAATTGGATATCCAAACCGAGGAGAACTTGAGGACTATGTCCTTCAAAAGTTCACAGAAAAAGAAATGACTGAACTAGGCGCTTTTATAGGCGATGCTGTTCAGGTTATTGAGACTTGGGTAAATGAGGGCCTTAAGGTTGCCATGAACCAAGCAAATAAAAAAAAGAGTGATGAGGAATAAATTAAAGAGGTTCCATGAAAAAAGATAGAAAATTTCTTTACGAGGGGATGTATATCATCAGTACAACCTTGAGCGAAGAGGCTAGAAAAAAAGCCATAGAAAAAATTGAAATAGAGATTCAAGAAAAAGGTGGAGAGATTCATAAGCAACATGATCTCGGTCGCCAGAAGCTTGCATATGATATCAGAGGAAGAAAAGAAGGCCATTATTTTGTCCTATTCTTCTCTCTGAATTCAAATGAAATTAACGGACTGTGGAAAGAATACCACTTGCATGAAGATCTGATGAGATTTATGACTCTTCGTGCTGACAAGGTTCAAGAAGAATTGACATACAAAGTTGAAGCGGAATAGGAGAAGTTTCATGAAAAAAAGAAGAATGGGAGCAGGCCCTGGAAGAAAAAAGAAAAAAAGCTGCCCCTTCAAGACTGAAGGGATCAAAGAGATAGATTATAAAGACTCAAATTTACTGTCTCGTTTTATTACGGAGAAAGGGAAAATACTGCCTCGCCGCATTACAGGTGTTTCAGCCTACTATCAGAAAAAATTGACACGCTCTATTAAAAGAGCTAGATATATGGCTATTTTGCCTTATACTGCAAAAGAATAAGCTAAAGGAACGAACTATGAAAAATCAATTATTACTTTTAGAAGACATCCATAATGTTGGGCGTAAGGGGGACCTTGTAAAGGTCAAACCTGGATATGCAAGAAACTTTTTGCTTCCACAGCAAAAAGCCCTCGTTGCAGACCGTAGCGTTGTTAAGATTCAAGCGAGGCTCAAAGAAGAGCGCGCTAAGCAATCTATCCTCGATAAGAAAGATGCAGAAGAATTGTCTGAAAAGCTAAGACACCTCGTCATCACTCAAGAGGTAAAAGTCGATGCTGAAGGGCATATGTATGGATCGGTTACTGCAAAAGACATGGTGGACCTCTTAGAAGCAGAAGGAATTCAAATAGAGAGACGAATGGTTTCTATTGAACATCCTATTAGACAACTTGGGGTGCATACCATCAACCTTAAGTTAAAAGAAGGAGTGCTTGCACACTTTAACTTAAAAGTTGAACCTGAAGAAGGATCTGCTGTTTTGACGCATCAAGCTGTTGAAGAAAAGCCTGCCGTTGAAGAAAATGCTGCAGAATCAACTGAAGAGGCTTCTGAAGAAGAAAGTTAAAAGTTATGATCCAACTTTTTTCTCCAGCTAAAATTAATTTATTTTTTAAATTAAACGGCCAAAGAGAAGATGGATATCATAACCTTCAATCTTTTTTTCAAGCAGTTAGCTTGGGAGATACGCTTGTTTTGAAGCACTCTCAAAAAGACTCCTTTAAATCGAACGTGGAACACCTTGGCTTTAATGATCATAACTCGATCATTAAAGCCCTATTTCTTTTTAGAGAAGAAACAGGTATTACCTTTCCGCTAGATATTTTTTTAGACAAGAAAATCCCTACTGAAGCAGGACTTGGAGGGGGTAGTAGTAATGCTGCGACCACCTTATGGGGTCTCAATGAACTCTTTGGTCGCCCTGCATCCTTAGAGACACTTTTTAACTGGGCTATGAGGATCACAAGTGACTCCTCTTTCTTTTTCTCTGCCGGGACCGCTTTATGTGAAGGTCGAGGAGAGCTTGTTCAAAATATGCCAGCTCTTTCTAACGAATCGGTTTGGCTTGTAAAGCCTAGCCAAGGCCTAAGTACTCAAAGAGTTTATGCCGAATCAAAAGCGCACACCCCAATCACGAATAAGCTGGATGAACTTCTTAAAAGAATCTATTCCAAAACGCCGATATATTCAAACGACTTAGAAGCCCCAGCATTTGCACTTTATCCAGAACTTAAAACTCTAAAGCAAGAACTCATTGAGCAAAACTTTGACTCTGTTTTTATGACGGGTTCAGGATCCACACTAGTTTGCATTGGAAAAAACAGGCCTGTTACTAAAAAAACTGTTCAAATTTTCCCTGTTCGATATATAAATAGACCTTGTAATCAATGGTATGTGCACTAGAGGACTTTAATGAAATTATATGATGACAAACTGATTGTTTTAACAGGGGGGGCAGGCTTTATAGGCTCTTGCATTTTGCGTGCTCTTAATGAAAATGGAATGTCTAATGTCATTGTTGTGGATGAACTCGGAACCGATCCTACTAAATGGAGAAACTTAGTCGGTAAAAAGTTTGTAGATTACATTCATAAAGACAATTTAATGGAATGGTTAAAAGTTCCTGGGCGTGAGGCTGAAGTTGAAGCGATTATTCATATGGGGGCTTGTTCAAGCACTGTAGAAACGAACGTAGACTACTTAATGGAAAATAACTACCGCTATAGTGTCCATCTAGCTGAATACGCGCTTAAGCATAGCATTAAATTTATCTACGCATCCTCTGCCGCAACATATGGTGATGGATCTGATGGGTTTGAAGATGACCATGATGCGCTGCATCTTCTTAAGCCATTAAATCCTTATGGATTTTCAAAGCACCTCTTTGATTTATGGGCAAGAGATCAAGGCGTTTTAGAGAATATGACGGGATTGAAATTCTTCAATGTCTTCGGTCCTAATGAACACCACAAGGGAAGAATGGCATCGGTCATCTATAACCTGTTGCCTACGGTAAAAGATGAAAACCTCATCAAACTCTTTAAATCAAACGACCCTTCAAATTTTAAAGATGGAGATCAATGTAGAGATTTTATTTACGTTAAAGACGTAGCCTCCATTGTCTTAGAATTGCTAAAAGAAGAGGTCTATGGGATTTTCAATATTGGAAGCGGTGAGGCGAGCACTTGGAACAGTGTCGCTAAGGGGATGTTTAGCGCTCTTGGAAGAGCTCCAAATATTCAGTATAGAGAAATGCCAGAGGATTTAAATGAAAAGTACCAAAACTATACAAGAGCTTCTATGGCTAAACTAAAGAAGAGTCTCCCAAGCTTTGATACAACTCCCTTAAATGAAGCAATAGCCGATTATGTGAACAACTATATCATTCCGAATAAGGTCTATTAACAATGAGTTTATCTGCACTTTTTAGTCGCTGGTCTAAAACGCAAGTTTTAGTAGTCGGTGACTTTATGCTCGACACCTACACAATAGGCATTGTTAAAAGAGTCTCCCCTGAAGCTCCTGTAATGGTCGTTAATGCTAAAAAAATCAATAAGCTTCCTGGGGGAGCTGGGAATGTTGCTCTCAATTTAGTTTCCCTTGGTGCTCAAGTTTCTCTTCTTGGCCGTTTAGGGGATGATACTGCTAAAGACGACCTCTTACTAGAACTTAAAAAAGAAAAAATCGATACCAATTACATCTACATCCAAAAGGGATATCAAACACCCATTAAAAATAGGATACTAGCGGAGAATCACCAAATAGTACGTATTGACTTCGAAGAAAAAGATCCGATCACTGAAAAACTAGAGCAAAAAATTATTGCAGATCTTCCCAAAATCCTAAAGGGGATTTCTACCATAGCAATTTCCGATTATGCCAAAGGCTTTCTTTCTCATACTCTTTTAAACGCGTTAATTAAAGAAGCGAATCATTTAAAAATTCCAGTTATAGTAGATCCTAAAGGAAAGGACTTCACCAAGTATCGAGGAGCTTTCTTAATTAAGCCCAACTTAAGTGAAGCGCTTATTGCAAGTGGACATGAAGAAGAGACGAACTTAGAAGTTGTAGTGAACGCTCTTCATCAAAAAACGCATATTCCTAATATTATGGTGACCAAATCAAGTTCAGGGATTTCTCTTTTTACTGAAAATCAATGTAGAGAATATCCAGTAAAAGTAAGAGAAGTCGTTGATGTTACAGGTGCTGGAGATACGGTTCTAGCTGTTTTAACTTATGCTATTTCAAATAAAATATCTCTTCACCAAGCAACGCAGCTGTGTAACTTAGCAGCAGGGGAGGTTATTGAACATTTAGGCTGCGCTAGAATCTCCATAAAATCTTTAGCAGAGCTTATTCTTAACCAACATCTAGATAACAAACTTTTCAGTGAAAAATATTTAAGAATCATGCAGTTTCTTTTAGATCATGAAG
>CAYGMF010000031.1:10041-17152 GCA_964351075.1 uncultured bacterium | reverse complement strand
CTACCTAGAGGCTAAAGCTAAAGTAAGCTAAATTCAAAAAACTATTTTCATTTAAATGATCTTCTCCTTATAACCTCTTAAAATTTATTTTGAGGTTTATATGTCATTTCAAACGTCTGCAGAGGTCTATCAAAAACTTACTGAGCTTATTCCAGGTGGTGTGAGCTCCCCAGTGCGAGCTCTGACTGATGCTAACAGGTCTCCACTAATTTTAGCCTCAGCAAGTCAAGATCAAATAGTTGACATCGAGGGCAACTCTTATACCGACTTTTGCGCTTCATGGGGAGCGCTCATTTTAGGACACGCAGATCCTGGCCAAGTCGATACACTCACGCAAGCTTTGAGGAAGGGGACCTCCTATGGTGTGACCAGCATCTTAGAAAAGGAGTTAGCGCAAAAAGTTGTAGCGCTTATGCCCGCTATTGAAAAAATCCGCTTTGTCTCTTCAGGAACCGAAGCTACCATGTACGCTCTTCGTTTAGCAAGAGGAGTAACAGGAAGAGACTTCATCGTAAAATGCACAGGGAACTACCACGGGTGTGCAGACTTTTTACTTACAGAAGCTGGATCAGGATTTGCTACCCATAAAGCCGTTACAAAAGGGGTTCCAAAAGAGGCTGTGCAGTATACCTTAAATCTACCCTACAATGATTTAGATGCGCTAGAAAAGCTCTTTGAAATGCCCGAATACAAAAATCAAATAGCAGCTGTTATTATTGAACCTATCGCAGCTAATATGGGATGTGTCCTATCTCAAATCCAATATCTTAAACGCTTGAGAGAAATCACTCAACAAACAGGTACGCTGCTCATCTTTGATGAAGTCGTTAGTGGATTTAGAGTGGGACTTGGAGGCGCTCAAGAGTATTTTGATATTGAGCCAGACCTGACCTGCCTAGGCAAAATTATTGGAGGAGGACTTCCAGCGGCCGCTTATGGTGGAAAAAAGGAACTTATGGATCAACTCTCCCCTGTAGGACCTATCTATCAAGCAGGAACACTTTCTGGAAATCCTCTTGCTATGGCAGCAGGCCTATATGTTCTAAACCAAATTCTAGACTTTAACTTTTATCCAGAACTACATCACAAAACAAATGCATTTTTAGCCCCTATAGAAAACCTGCTCGCTGAAAAAAATGCAGGCTGTGTACAGAAAATAGGATCGATGTTTACCATCTTCTTTGGGAAAGACCGTGTGTTAAATATGAAAGACTCTGAGCAAACCAATAAAGACCATTTTTGGAAGTTTTTTAACTACTTGCTTGATCGACGCGTTTATTGGTCTCCCTCTCCTTACGAAACTTGTTTCATGATGAGGGCTCACAGAGAAGAGAAGCTCAAAGAAGCGCAAGAACACATACTCAATTTTATTGATTCGCTATGAGCTCTCTAACAGCTTTTCAAAAAGAACTTCAAAGGGTGGTTAAAGATGCTAAAAGAAAACCGGGCTCTGTTCGTTTCCTCATCGCGTCCAAATACTTTGAAGTAGAAGAGATTTTAAAGTTCTATAATCAAGGTATTCGTGATTTTGGAGAAAATAGAATTCAAGAAGCTCAAAAAAAAATGGAACTACTTCCAGACGATATAAGGTGGCATTTTCTAGGGCATATTCAGTCGAATAAAATTTCAAAGATCAAAAATAAATTCTGTCTATTGCACTCCATAGACTCTTTTTCAATTGCCCAAAAACTCTCTTTAGCAATAGAAAAAAAACAAACCGTTCTCATCCAAATCAAAACAAGTTTGGAACCTACAAAAACAGGGTTTTCTCCTCTAGAATTTAAAGAGGTTTATCCCAAACTTATGCAGCTTGATCATATAGAAATAAAAGGCCTTATGACCGTTGCTCCAAAAGGGGATGAGGGGCTTGCGCGCGCATCTTTTAAAACTCTACGTCTTTTAAAAGAGGAATTTAAAAAAGAGAACTGGGAACTCTCAATGGGGATGAGCCAAGACTACAAAACAGCTGTCGAAGAAGGAGCAACCCTTCTTCGTATTGGCCGAATCCTTAATCAAAAATAACCGGGTGCTTGGCCTCTGAGGTCTTGTTATATTTAATTCCTGGAACTTTAAACGGTTTGACATTCCAAATCTTATCCGCATACTCCAAAATCGCTCGATCTGAAGAAAATTTCCCCATGTGCGCTGTATTTAAAATAGATCGAATGGTCCATAGGTCTTGATCTCTATAGGCCTCATCTACTTTTTTCTGGCACTCTATATAGGCATCAAAGTCAGCCATAACACAAAAAGGGTCTTCAGTTTTTAATGCATTAATTAAAGGTTGAAATAAGCCAGGCTCCTCTAAGTTGAAGTAACCATTCTCAATCAAGTCAAGCACCTCTTTCAGTACTGGGCTCTTTTGATAATAAGTTTTTGGGTCATATCCTTTTTTCTTGAGCGCTAGAACTTCTTTAGATGTTAATCCAAAGATAAAGATGTTCTCTTTTCCAATCTCTTCTTGCATCTCAATATTAGCTCCATCAAGAGTCCCTATAGTTAGCGCTCCATTTAAAGCAAACTTCATGTTTCCTGTTCCAGAAGCTTCAAATCCGGCAGTGGAGATTTGCTCAGAAAGCTCTGTTGCAGGAATAATTTTTTCAGCAAGAGAAACTCTGTAGTCTGGAAGGAAAACAACTTTCAAAAGACTACCGATCTCTTCATCTGAGTTGATCACATCAGCTACAGTGTTGATGAGTTTAATAAAGAGCTTGGCTGTCGTGTAAGAAGGAGCAGCCTTCCCTCCAAAGATCACTGTCCTTGGAACATGCTTCCCTTTAGGATTTGCTTTAATCTTATTATAAAGAGCGACTACATGTAAAATGTTCATGAGCTGTCTTTTATATTGGTGGATCCGTTTAACCTGTACATCAAAAAGTGAGTGAGGATCTACTTTAATACCCTTTGTTTCAAAAATATAATCTGCTAGCGCTTTTTTCTTCTTTAACTTTGCCTCATGCCATTTCTTTATAAAGTCTTTCTTTTTGGTAAAGGGAACTAACTTTTTCAACTTATATAAATCGCAAACCCAATCTTTTCCAATGGCACTACTAATAAGATCACTTAACTCTCGGTTACACTGCTTTAGCCAACGCCTTGGTGTAATTCCATTGGTTACATTGATGATTTTATCAGGGAAAACATCATGAAAATCTTTAAAAATTCTATTTTTTAAAATCTGAGTATGGAGCTCTGATACCCCATTAACCCGATGAGAACCGACAATTGAGAGATGCGCCATATTTACTTTTTTAGACTGCTCTCCCTCTTCAACAATAGAGATTTGCTTCAAAAGGTTTTTGTCCTTTTGATGGTGATTCGCAACCTCTCTTAGAAAATGACTGTTAATCTCATAAATGATCTGCAAGTGCCTAGGTAAAATTTGCTCTAAAACTTTTACAGGCCAGCGCTCCAAAGCTTCTGGTAGAACCGTGTGGTTTGTATAGGCAAAGGATTTTTGAGTAATGGCCCAAGCTCTTTCCCAATCTAAACCCTCATGATCGATCAAAATATGCATGAGTTCTGGAATCGCTAAAGAAGGGTGAGTGTCATTGAGCTGCATAGCAACTTTATCAGGGAAATGATCAAAGTTATCATTCTTAAACTTGAAGTGGGCAACGATGTCTTGAAGCGTAGCTGAAACTAAAAAGTACTCTTGATAGAGCCTAAGTTCAAGCCCTTTCTCAGTGGAGTCATTAGGGTAAAGAACGCGAGTAATCGATTTTGAAATAGCTCTCTCTTCTACTGCTTGAAGGTAATTGCCATGATTGAAGTAATCTAAGTTAAACTCCTGTTTTGAATCCGCTGACCAGAGCCTTAGTGTATTTACAGTGTTTGTATTGTAGCCAATATAAGGAGTGTCATATGCCTCTGCTAAAACATCCTCTGTAGCAACCCACAAGTTTCTAGTCTTGCCATCTTCACCCTTTTCTTGAACAACTTTTCCCTTATATTTAACGGTGTAAACATGCTCAGGGCGTCTTATTTCCCAAAGAGAACCCTGCTTAAGCCAAAAGTCAGGCTGCTCAATTTGATACCCTTGTTCAATCACTTGCTTGAAAATGCCATACTCATAGCGCAGCCCATAACCGTGCGCAGGAAGTCCTACTGTTGCCATTGAATCTAAGTAACAAGCAGCTAGTCTACCAAGACCTCCATTCCCAAGTGCCGCGTCCTTTTCAAGCTCCGTAATCTCTTCTAAATTAATACCTAATTCTTTTAAGGCTAGTCGACACTCACTATAAATTTTTAAGTTGATCATGTTCTTCTTCATTGCCTGACCTGTCAGGTACTCTAAAGATAAATAGTAAACTTGCTTAACGTCCTTTTCATGATAGCATTTTTGAGTCTCTATCCAACGGTCAACCAAACGATGCTTAATCGACCAAGCAAGCGAGAGTAAGTAATCTTCATCTATAGCACTATCAAAATCTTTACTCTCCTCGTACCTCAGGCAATTAATAAAAGCCCTCTTTAAACTGCCCTTATCCATCCCGGGATGAAAAAGTAGGAGATCTTTATCTAAAAGCTTTTTATTCGACTTTTTGCAATCTTTAGTTTTTACTTCTCTCTTACTTTTTCTATAGTGCATTTGCCTTAACCTTTCTGTGTTTTTACTAACAGTTTTCTATTGTTGATTAGCTTTAAATAGTCAATATTTTATTAGAAGAAAGGCTCATGATAGAGAATATAAATAGTATAAGTAATTTTAGATGAAGATTTTAAGTGGAAATAGTGATATTTAAACTGTCAATTAATTTTTCTTTATTGTACTATGGCTGACTTACTTATAATTTTTTGGCACAAGATCTCTTTGTAGGTTGCGAGGTAATTTATGATGGTTTATACCCACGAGAAGGAGGGGAATCTAAAAAAATCCCTAAGTCGTGCTATGGCTGAAAAAAACAGAAAAAATGCTTACCAATTTGATTCCTTTGATAAGGGAGAGTTGATTCAAAGGCTTGGAAAAGAAAAGCTTATAGAATTATTAAAGCAAATGCTTTTGACTCGAAACTTTGAAATTCGAGCGGAATCAGCCTACCAACAAGGAAATATAGGAGGCTTCTTTCATGCCTATATCGGGCAAGAAGCTATCCAAACTGCCTGTGTTGATGTCTTTGGAGTAGAAAACTGGTGGTCTGCCTCTTATCGTTGCCATGCTCTCGCCCTTTTACTAGGGGTAACCCCTAAAGAGCTTATGAGCGAGCTTTTTGGAAGAGCTAATGGAAATGCCCAAGGAAGAGGGGGTTCTATGCACCTCTACTCAGAGCGTTTGCTCGGAGGGTTTGGGATTGTAGCTGGCCAAGTGCCTATCGCTATAGGAGCAGCTCTTAGCCTCAAATATCTGAAAAAAGAGGATGAAGTCTCTTTTTGCTTTTTAGGAGATGGGGCCGTTGCACAAGGGGTATTTTATGAGTCGGTCAATATAGCCACTCTTTGGGACTTGCCCTGCATCTTTGTTATCGAAAATAACCACTGGGGAATGGGGACTGCTGTGAATCGAGCAATTGCGCTTGACCCTATAGGCGAAAAAGTAGCTCAAGCTTTCAATATTGACGGCTATGCAATTGATGGAATGGACCTTCTAAGTTGTTATTACTCCTTTGAGAAGATCAAAGAAAAAATGATGAAAGAACGTAAACCTATTATCATTGAAGCTCATACCGAACGCTTTAGAGGGCACTCTATTTCAGATCCAGCCCTTTATCGTTCAAAAGAGAGCTTAAAGGGCATCATGAATCATGATGTCTTAATTAATTTAAAAGAAGATTTAATTGGAGCTGGCTTCCTTGACGAAGAGGGGTATAAAGCTTTAGATAAAGAGGCGCGCGACATCGCTATTGAATCGATTAAGCATGCTGAGGACAGTCCTTGGCCTGATCCAATTGTCTTAGAAGAAGGTGTTCTAGAGGAAGAATGACAGAGATGCAAACAGTCGACATACGTGAAGCTATAAGGCAAGCACTTGATGAAGAAATGGAGAGAAGCTCCAACGTTATTCTTTTAGGAGAAGAAGTAGCTGAGTATAACGGCGCTTACAAAATCACCAAGGGAATGCTGAATAAATGGGGAGCAGAAAGGGTCTTAGATACCCCGATTTCTGAAGCTGCGTTTACAGGGATGGGAGTTGGAGCTGCGATGACAGGACTGATTCCTGTTGTAGAGTTCATGAGCTTTAATTTTTCATTTGTAGCAGCCGATCAAATTATTTCCAATGCAGCAAAACTCTTCTATATGTCAGGAGGACGTTTTTCTGTTCCTATCGTTTTTAGAGGACCCAATGGAGCAGCCGCGCAAGTTTCTTGTCAACACTCTCACTGTGTAGAAGCCATCTATGCCCATTTTCCAGGTCTCATCGTTCTAGCGCCTAGTAATGCCTATGACTCTAAAGGTCTTTTAAAAGCAGCTATCCGAAATCCAAACCCTGTCCTCTTTTTAGAAAATGAGCTCTGTTATGGGGATAAAATGGAAATTCCTAAAGAAGAATATTTAGTTCCTATTGGTCAAGCAAAACTGATCCAAGAAGGAGACGCTCTTACTCTTGTTACACATAGCCGTATGGTAGATGTCTGCAAAAAAGTAGTCAATGAGTACTCAAAAAAAGGGATTCAAATTGAATTGATTGATTTAAGATCTATTCGACCTTTAGATATCGCAACCATTGCAAAATCTGTACGCAAAACAAATCGCTGCGTTCTTGTTGAAGAAGGACATGCCTTTGCAGGTATAGCCTCAGAAATCGGCTTCCAAATTATGGAACACTGCTTCGACTTTTTAGATGCCCCTATTGAAAGGGTCGCACAAAAAGAAACTCCAATGCCTTATTCTAAAGTTTTAGAAGCCAAAACCCTTCCGAACCCAGAGAGAATCGCTCTAGCGATCAATAAAGTCTTAAATCGATAGGAGACACCATGCCCTTTACTGTTACGATGCCTAAATTATCACCGACAATGGAAACCGGAGTGATTGCTAAGTGGCACAAACAAGAAGGAGATAAAGTAGATGCTGGAGATCTCCTTTTAGAAATTACCACAGATAAAGCAACTGTTGAACACAACGCTCTTGATGAAGGTTTCATAAGAAAAATCCTTATTCAAGAAGGGGAGAGCGC
>CAYGMF010000031.1:0-9941 GCA_964351075.1 uncultured bacterium | reverse complement strand
ACGCTCTTGATGAAGGTTTCATAAGAAAAATCCTTATTCAAGAAGGGGAGAGCGCTACCATCAATCAACCTATTGCGGTTTTCACAGCTGATGAAAAAGAGAGCATTGAAGGATTTGAACCAGAAGGACAAGCTTCTAAAAAAACTGAAGAAGAATCTAAAGAAGAACCCTCTGAAGAATCTAAAGAACCTCAAAAAGAGGCTCAACCACAGAAAAAAGGAGCTGCTTTTACTCAACCCTCCTTTGTCCCTGAGCCTCCACTAGAGAGATACACTTTCCCTTTTCCTTTAAATGTGGTGGAAGGAAAAATACCCGCCTCTCCTTTAGCAAAAAAGATAGCTAAAGAGAAGAACTTAGACCTCTCTACCATCAAAGGAAGTGGCCCTAGAGGACGCATAATGAGTGAAGACTTGGACCTTGCTCAAACAAGTTCTGTAACCGGTTTTGGGCAACACGTAACTCCAAAAGAACCTCCTGGAAGTTACGAAGAAGTGGAAATGTCACCTGTACAACAGGTGGTAGCTGACCGTTTGCAAGCTTCTAAAACTTTTATTCCACACTTCTATCTCGATCAAAATATCAACGTCTCTAACCTCATTCAAATACGCAAGGAACTCGGCTCTCAAAATATTAAAGTGAGCTACAATGACTTCGTTGTAAGGGCAGTCGCTTTAGCTCTTAAAGAACACCCTAAAGTCAATAGCGGTTTTAACTCCTCCAACCAAAAACTCATCCGCTTTAAAACAATCGATATTTCGATAGCAGTGAGTTTGGAAGAGGGATTGATTACACCCATCTTAAGATATGTCGATTATAAGAACCTTGGACAAATTTCTTTAGAAATTAAGCAGCTTGCTAAAAAAGCACGCGAAGGGACCCTTGCAATGGATGAATTTAAAGGGGGCTCTTTTACGATCTCAAATTTAGGGATGTATGGCATCACAAACGTGAAGCCGGTCATTAACCCTCCTCAAGCCGCAATCTTAGGTGTCGGAGGTATTGAGGAAATTCCTCTTGCAAAAGATGGAAAAATGAAAATAGGTCACCGTATGGTTTTGACTTTAGCCGCAGATCATAGAGCGGTGAACGGTGAAGATGGAGCACGCTTTTTGAAAACCCTCAAAGAGCTTTTAGAAAATCCCGCTATTTTATTGATCTAAAGCCTTATTGGAATCTTCTTTTTCTAGCGCGTAATAGATTCTGTGGAGTAGCTCCCTTACCTCCACTGGAGATTTTAACTGATAGGAACTCTCAGCAGCAGAATCTCCAACATGAATAGAAATAGCATCTTTGGGAAGTGCTTGATACATATCATGATCTGTTAAATCGTCTCCCATGCAAAGAATAAAGTGATCTGATGAGTGATTTTTCAAAACGCTTTGAATGTATCTCGCTTTAGAAATACCCTGCGTGCGCACTTCTAGAACCTTCTTTCCAGGAACAATTTCAACAGGTAAATTTGCAAGGTCTTGGATTAAAGTTGAGTAAAGCTCATTAGCTCTCCAGTCTCCATAATTTGCGTCTGCAAGTCTATAGTGCCAGCTTAAAACAGAACTCTTCGTTTCAAGTAAACTTCCAGGAACTTCTTCAACAGCTTTATTTAAGATCTCTTTAACATAAGGCATCCAGCTTAAATCAACTTCTTTTAAAGAACTCCAGCTTGTTTCGCTGCACCCTTTACTTAAAAAACCATGCTCAGCAGATAAATGAATAGGCAAGTGCCCAAGCCATGCATGTAGAGTCTGTCTGTCCCTTCCGCTTACAATGTGAACGCTTGTATTTTTTAAATCTGATAGATCCTGAATAAGATTTAGAATTTCAGTGGAGGGCGCTGCATCCATTGGATGAGAAGTGAGCTCTCTAATCGTTCCATCATAGTCTAAGATAATCGTTCTTTTTTTACTTGTAATGGCTCTTTCAATAAGCTTCTCTGATTCCTTATGAGTTAAAGGATGGATGGAAGAAGCCTCCTTATTACGATCAGCACTTTTATTCATCAGCTTTAAAAAATTGTTTGCCCAAAGAGGACTGTCTAAGATGCGAATGTTTTCTTTCATCTTATTTAACTTCGCTTTTTTTTCATGCTCAGGAAGCTCAAGTGCACGCTTTATAGTTTGTGACATCCCTTCAATATCAAAGGGATTGACAAGCATTGCATGAGGAAGGTGGTGAGAGGCTCCAGCAAATTCACTTAAGATTAAAGTCCCTTCTGTTTCCGCTCTTTGTGCGCAATAGATAAATTCTTGAGCTACTAAATTCATCCCATCGCGGATCGATGTAACCATACAAATATCTGCTAAACAATAGAGAGCAATGAGTTCTGATAGAGGAAGATTGCGGTACATATAATGAATGGGGTTAAACCCCGGTTTAGAAAAACGCCCATTGATGCGACTTACAATCTTTTCAATTTCAGCGCGGTGCTTCTGATACTCAGGACTATCTAAACGAGAAGGAACAATAACCTGCAAAAGAATCACTTTGCCAACCAAAGAAGGATTTTGTTCTAAAAGCATTTCAAAAGCTTGAAGCTTGAAAAAAATACCCTTTGTATAATCGAGCCTTTCTACTCCCAAAATGACTTGGTGGTGCTTGTAACGCTCTTTCATCTCTTTGATGTAGGAAAAGTAATGAGGCTTGGATAAAACAGCATCAAAAGATTTAATGTTCATCCCAATAGGATGCACCCCAATACCTACTTTTCTACCTTGAAATGAGATCCCTTCTTTGCAAGAAGCTAAACCCAAAACGCGTAGACAAGAACTTCTAAAGTGCTTCGCATAGTCAGACGTGTGAAATCCAATGTAATCAGCCCCAAGAACCCCCTTAAGAAGAGCCTCTCTTTTAGGAAGCATGCGGTAGATCTCAGATGAGGGAAAAGGAATATGAAGGAAAAAACCAATCTTTAAATCAGGTCTATTAGCTCTTAAAATTTGAGGAAGAAGCATCAAATGAAAATCTTGTACCCAAACAGTCGCTCCAACTTCTGCATGGTCAATAACCTCTTTAGCAAAAAGAGCATTGACCTCTTCATAAAAATGCCAAGACTCTGTTGAATGAAAAACTTGCTCAGTAAAGTAATGAAAAAGAGGCCATAAAAAAGAATTGCAAATCGTATGGTAGTAGTGCTCTTCTTGCTCCTTATTGATAAAAACAGGAACAAGATCTCGCTTTTGAAGAGCCTCTTTAATTTCTTCTTGCTGATGAGGAAAGTAAGAAGCTCCAGGCCATCCTATCCACTTAAAAGGAATAGAGCCTTGTACACCAGTTAATGCAGAAGCAAGCCCACCTGAAGAGGGACTAATTTCCCAGTGGTTATTTTTACTTGTTATCGAAACAGGAAGTCGATTGCTTACAACGATTAAAGAGTGTTTTTTAGATTCCATCTTTCTAAGACCTATGTTTGCTTCTAAATCAGTCGATAACAAGCCATTTTTTTTTCTGCAAGCGCTGTTTTGGAAGCAAAATTTAGTCTTGTGGAATAATTTGATAACTAATAATATAAAAATATAAGAGAACTAATAATAATTACCCCTATAATTTACTATGAATATTGAACAACATGAACTAAATTTTCCTTGTGAATACCCTATAAAAATTATTGGATTCTCAAACGAGCTTTTCAAGAAAAATGTATTAAATATTGTCTATCAGCATTTTAAGTCTAAAGTGTCTGATGATCTCATCAGCTACAAAACAAGCCGAAATAAACGATATTTATCAATTACTGTCCGTTTTATGGCAGAGAGTCGTTCTCAAGTCGATGATATCTATCAAGACCTGAAAAGCTGTGAAGAAGTGGTGCAGCTGATCTAAGCGCCTGACTTCTAAAGAGATTTGTTTCAAATAATTTCTGTATTCAAATTTTTCTTTTCAAAGAGCCCTGCAATCCTAAATTTTAAAAATAAAACTTTCTATTTTTTAATCTAATAGATTGATTTATAGTAGAATAAATGAAAAAATAGAAGGGTATTTAATTAGAGCTTAAGGCATTTCATGACACTTTTCACAGTGAAAGAACAAGAAGACAGTGTATCAGTTAGAAATTTCATTAAACAGAAGTTTTCTCAACTCTCTACACGCGATATTGAAAGGCTTTTAGCTCAAAATGGATGTGAAGTCAACAACTCTCAACAACGCTTTGGATCAAGAAAATTGAAAATAGGGGACTCGATTAAAGTGATCCCTTCCTTTTTAGAAAAAGGACTTAAAAAAAATACACCCCCAAAAGTCTTATACCAAGATGAAAACCTTTTGGTTATTGATAAACCCTCAGGTCTCTCCTCTGTGATCAAAGATCTACAACCTCTTTTTAAAGAGACTCTTTTTTTAGTGCATAGACTCGACAAAATGACTTCAGGCGTTTTGATTTTAGCGCTCAATAAAAATGCACAAGAAGAGATGGAAAAACTCTTCTTTAATCGAGCAATAGAAAAAACTTACCTAGCAATTACGCACGGCAGAATCTCTTCTTCCTCTGGAGAAATTACAGATCCTCTTAAACTAAAAAAACGTTTTCAAGGGGGAGTGATTTATCAGACTACTAAATATGGGAAAAAAGCGGTTACGTTATGGAAGAGACTCGCGCTTGGAAAAGCTGAAAGCTTTCTTCTTTTAAAACCACAAACAGGAAGGACTCATCAGATACGAGTTCACCTAAGTTCCATTGATCATCCAATCATTGGAGACTCCATCTATACAGCAAAACCTGTTTCTCCTTTTAGATCACCGCGTATGCTCTTGCACGCCTACAAAGTTGAATTTACTCACCCTTTTACACGAAAAGAGATTGCAATCATTGCACCCCTTCCCATAATAGTTAATCAATCGATTTCAAAATTATTTAAAAAACACAAAATATGCGCATTCTAATCGTCCGTTTGAGCTCTTTAGGTGATATCATCACCAGCATGGTCGTCTTGCAATTTATCAAAGAAAAATATCCACATGCAAAAATTGAGTGGCTTGTCGACTCAAGATTTACAAATGTTCTTGAAGACAATGAAGACTTAGATGCTATTCACTCCATCGCTTTAAAAAAACACAGAAAAAATATCATCAAAGCTGTTTTTGAAGTCTCTAGAGTTATTAGAAAACTAGGGCACTTTGATCTCATTATTGATATGCAAGGCCTCATGAAATCAGCGCTTATCTCTAGAGCGATTGGAAAAAATATCGTAGGCTTTGATAGAAAAAGTGTGAAAGAATCTCTCTCTTCCTTTTTCTATAGAAGTAAGGCTCATATTTCTTTTTGTGAACACATACTGAAGCGCAACTTTGCACTGATTGAAAAAGGACTGGATATCAAAGCTACTCTTGGCGATATCATGCAGAAAAAATCTTACCTCCCTTTTAAAAAGCCTACGCTTGATTTAGAACCTTATTTCTCAAAAGACAAAAAAAATATCATCGCTATTTTAGGAGGCTCATGGCCCTCTAAAATCTATCCCAAAGAGTCTCTCAAAGAAGTTGTTTCAAGGCTTCAAGAAAATGTTCTCATCCTCTGGAGTAACGAGGAGGAGCATGAACGCGCTAAATGGATTGCAAGCAGATGCCCTAATGCGCGCCTTTTACCAAAAATGTCACTCAATGATGTCAAAGCGCTCATCTCAAAAGGGGATGTGATCCTTGGAAATGATACAGGCCCCACACATATGGCCTGGGCACTTAATAGGCCCTCTGTCACGATTTTAGGGTGCACGTCAGTTACAAGGATCCCAGAGAATCCAAAGAACCTAACCGTGACCTCTAAAGCGTGCGTCAACCCCTCCAAAATTAACAAGCACGATATTTCTATTAATGAAATACCCCCTTATGAAATCGTTGAAGCCGTTAGAAGCTTATTTTAAAAATGCAAGTAACCCTAAATACTATTCAATCCTGGCTAGAAGATGAAGCTGATCCTCTCAAACTTGCAGTACTTGCAACCGTTGATGAAAGGGGAGTGCCACACTCCCGAGTAGTCGCAGTAAAAGAGATGACCGAAGGCACTCTTACTTTTTTTACTCAAAAAGGAAGTTCAAAAGTCAAACAAATCGCTCTTAATAATCAGGTCTCTATCACCTTAGTCTTATTTGAGAAAAAAAGGCAGATCACCCTTGAGGGGATTGCAAACGCGCTATCTGATCAAGAAAACCAACAGTACTGGGAAGTCTATCCCAAAGAATCTCAAATACGCTTTACGGTTTATGGATCCCAATCAGGAAATCAAGTAACAGATCCATCGAAGCTCAACAATCAATTAAAAGAAGCTCAAAAAAAATATCAAGTTCATGCTCCAGAAAAACCTGAAGCCTATGTAGGCTACAGAATAGAGCCATCCCTAATCAAACTCTACCAACTTAACGACGACACTATTTCGGACTCCTACATAGGAGAAAAAATAGATAGCAATTGGATGTTTAAAAAAGTGGTTCCTTAAAAAAGGAACCCAAATTTAATGATTACCTTTGTCCCAACATGCAAGCAGTGAAAGAGAAGGGAGAAGGCTCTTCAGGTGATGAAAAAAGTCCCTCAAAAAAACCAGACTCTTCTGGTGGCATTCCAGTTGAAGCTGCAATTGCGCAGCTTGTATACCTTGCAGTTAGCGCAGCAACAATAGGTATTGTAACAGCTGAAACAACAGCAAGTACTTTGATAACTTTCTCTCTTGCTGCAATCGTTGCATCTCGATCCTTTAGATAACTACGTAGGTCTTGAGCATCCTTTTCTTTCGATTTCAACTCTCTTCGGTAAGTACTTGTTAGATTTTCGCCTTTTTTTTCTAGTCTTATAACAGTAGCATTCGCTTCTTTTAGAGAAGTAAGCGTTGCTATCAACTCGTATTTTGTTTCTAGACATTGACGAAGGAGTGTAACCTGGTCTTTACGCAAAGCTGTAGTTGTTTCTGTTGCTAGTTGTGGTCGGTTATGGAAAGCTGTAATTGTTTCTGTTGCTAAGAACCTGAAAAACTCCGGGTGTTTATTTACATCAATCAGCTCCACTGGATAGCGGTCCAAATTATCCGGTTGTAATAAGAGGTTACTATCATGTTCTACTAAAATGCGAGCTGCTTCTAGTTGCTCATTAAATGCAGCATCTGCAAGTGGAGTTACCCCGCGATAGGGGAACATGTAAGTATTAGACGGATCAGCTCCCCTTTCAAGTAAAAGAGAGAGAATCTGAGTATCTCCAATGCCTGCAGCCATATGAAGGGGGGTCAGAGATCCCTTAGCTTGAGAGTTTGGGTTGATCCCTCTATTTAGTAAAATTAAAGCCGTTGTAGAGAGTCTATGATAGGTAGCAATATGAAGGGCTGTACAGCTGTCTTCGCTAACAAGGCCTAATGAAGCATGCTTACCTAAGTATTCCTGAGCTACTTGATAAAGTCCAGCATCTGTTCCCGCTAGAAGCTTGAGAGTGTAAGGAAAATTCCCCCCATTTGAAATACTAGTAGCTCTTTCATGCTCTACTTTGTTTCTTGGTCCATGTAGTGCTAAAGTCATAATTTTATCCTCCCTTCTGCTAATTAAATTAGCTCTATTTTATTATTTAGTTTTTATTATTTTTCTAGTAACGGGTTGTATAGCACTCCGTTAATTAATTTGTTTTTATGAGTGTCCCCAAAAGCAATCTTCCCAAGTGGTTTTATCTACTGGAGCTGATGAAAATAAACCTGAAAGTGTGCCAGTAGCCTCAACAGGTTGAGCCACTAACTCACATCTTTGTGATCTTTCGCTTAGCCAATTAAATATCGCTACGCTTATAGCACCAAATGCTACACTAGCAATTTGTCGTAGCTTAGCACTATAAACTTCTCGTGCAATTTCCAGCTCAGTTGTTTTTGCTCCTGCTTGCAGTAGTAATTTTGCAGTATCCCTATGGTTATGCTGCGCGGCCAATTCAAAAGATCTATTTAGAAGATCTGGATTACAATTTTGTTTTAGAAGAAGTTTAACTGTATCATTAAGACCATACTTAGCAGCAAGGGGAAGAGTGGGATCTAGTAGGGTAGAATCTTCGGCTGTGCACTTGCTAGCCATTGCATTTATCAATGGGCTAGCTAGATAAGGATCATTATGTAAAATGTGAAAGAAGCATGCGCCTTCAGGGAGGAGCCTTAAAATTAGCTCGGGTGCTCCATCAGGCAGACCCTTTCTATTTTCAGAAGCTCTTCTAAGCGAGCCGATAAAAAAACAAACAGTATCATACCCCCCATTATCAAAAGTATTCGGCTTTAATCCTTTATCGAGTAGGCGATTAGCTACCCCAACCCTTAGATGGTATGCAGCACTATCTAAGTATGAACGTCCTTCATGTCTAAGATTTAAATCAGCTCCACTATCTATTAGTTTAAGTGCGGTTTTTTCGTTTTCCGATTGATCTATTGCTATTTTAAGGGCAGTCTGATTATCTCTACTCCGAGCATCTACTTCTGCTCCAGCTTTGAGTAACACATCAAGAACACTTTCAACGTTCTCGCTCTTGTTTAAACTAGCAAAGTGAATAGGGGCGGTTCCGCCGAAGGCAGTTCGAGCATCAACGGTAGCATTCGCACTTAGTAGTAGTTCGGCTATTTCTGGGGAGTCATTATTAACAGCAGCCCAACAAAGAGCATTAGAAAGAGCCTCAGGAGTTCTTAGAGTATGCCCAGGCCCAGCTCTATTACACACTCCTTCAACTAGAGCAGGGTTGCCATACATGGCAGCCACATCAAGCACTGTAAATTCATATTCATTGCATTTGCGACGCTCTGTGGCTAAAAGTGCAGGAGAATCTGCTTTTCGTATGACCTCAAGTGCAACTTTAGTGCTGTCAGGTGTATTACCTTTTTCATTGGCTTCTTTTATGGCAGCATGAACCCTCAAATCAACGCCTGCGTGTTCTGCTGCAGAAGTGTGAATTGGGGGAGTTTGGGGTCTTGATGACGCTAATGACATGATTTTTTCCTTCTTTATTAGTTTAGGCTGTTCCTAACATTCTACAACAAAAAATTTAATTTGTCAAGCATTTAGTAGGAATAGGTTTTTTCAAAACAGCTTACCGTTAGATGCTTACGTGTTTATGCTGAAAAGTGAGGTTTATCTACTCAATGAGCCAGTCTAGACACTATAAATGGCTGCTGTAGTTCTTAAAATGAGGGAGGATTCTACCTAAAAGGGGGATAAATGTCAGCTATTTTGCCTCTTCTATCCAACCACCCCCAAAGACATAGTCTCCCTTATAGAAGACAGATGCTTGCCCTGGAGTAATGGCATGCTGAGGGGTTTCAAAGGTGATTTTAGCCCTATTGTTCTCAAGAGGGGTCACAGTGCCTGGGACTTCTTTTGAGCGTGCTCTAATCTTGATAGAGAGGGGGTAGGCTTGCCCTATGGTAGGCTCTTCATAGACCCAATTGGCATTTTTAATGGTAAATGAAGAGCCGTGAGTTTTCTCTCTTTCTCCAACAACTACTTCATTTTTATTAGCATCAATTGCGGTCACATAGAGGGGTTGACCAAAAGCGACCCCAAGGCCCCTTCGTTGCCCAACAGTAACACTATGAATACCTGCGTGTTCACCTAAAACTTTCCCTTCACTATCGCGGATAGCTCCCTTTTTGGGGACCCGATCTGGAAAGTGTTTATTTAAGAAAGCCGCATAGTCATTATTCGGAATAAAGCAGATGTCTTGACTCTCCGCCTTATTTGCGGTGATGAGGTCTGCTTTAAGCGCCATCTCTCTAATCTCAGGCTTGGTGTAAGTGCCAAGAGGAAAAAGAGTTTTAGAGAGCTGTTCTTGCGTCATACTAAATAAGAAGTAAGACTGATCCTTGCGCTCGTCAATCCCTTTGCGAAGATGCCAGCGGTTTTGGGCCTCGTTATGTTCAATACGCGCATAGTGGCCCGTACAAACCTTTTGAGCGCCAATAGAAAGAGCCTTATGATAAAGGCTATCAAACTTCATCTTCTCATTACATAAAA